>NZ_CAJHAV010000001.1:0-344414 GCF_904846475.1 Psychrobacter sp. LFX-11D | reverse complement strand
ATGTCGCCTTTTTCTATACTGTCAACGACGGCTAATTTAAAGCCTAAAGTATAATCTTTTTGAGTGCGCTTAACCTTTACAGTGTCTAACTTGTCCATGAATAAGCTCCTTTTTCGTAAACTTATTTTAGGACGGGACATAAGTATTAAAAAAGGCTAACGTTATCGTTAGCCTTTTTTGTGTCTTCAGTTTTCTAATAACAGATCTATCACTGCTCCGCAGGACTCATTTGCTCTAAGCGCGCAGCATCTGCTTGCTGTGCCTGATCGATCTTGGTAGTAGCATCATCTAGAATGGCTTTCGGCTGCTGACCTAAGGGCTTGCTTGCGATATCTGATGTATGGCTGTCATTAGCATTTCTCGTATCAGAACCATTATTTTCAGATACAGCTGCCTCACTACTCGCTGCTATAACTTCTCGGTTTTGTTCACGTTGACTGCCATTCATGACATTAAAACCCAATAACACAACCATACCAACGACCGCGAATATAATCAGATGTTTCATTTGCATAAAAATGTCTCGTCTAGTTCGATAAAATGTAGATAAACATTTCGCTGCATTTTCTATGCCGATTTTTATAGTTGGTATTCAGCACTATTCTTGCGGGCTACTATTACTTAATAAATCAGTTTCATCTGAATTTTCGGCAATTTCCTGCTCAACCTTTTCCATTAGCTTTTCGTCAGGGCGCGCATCAAGCACTTGATCGGCATTCCGACCTTGCAAGATATGCTTCGCCCGCGCCTTCGCTTGTTGCTTCTCTTTATCTTCAATCGTAGTTTCAGCCGCTTGAGCGTCATTAGCTATTTTAGAATCGTTAGTGGGTTTAACGATGATGGGCGTTACTGTTATGTCCTCTTGAGACTTATCACCATTTCGACTGCTTTGGAAATACTCAAACGCTTGTTCTAGTTTATGGTTAAAGCGTAACTGATAAATGGGCTCAGGTAAGCTAAAGCCTTTATCCTCTAAAGCATGCTTGGTCTCGCGAATAGCTATACTGCGGGCTTTGGAAAAATCAGCTTCTGATTGATTGACCCATACTTGGAACTGCAAAATAATGTTTGAGTCGCCTACTTCCTTGATAATCGCGGTGACTTTTGGCTTATCTAAGGCAAAACCCAATTGAGCAATCGCATCGATACCCACTTTGATGGCAGCAAGCGGATCGTCATTGGCATCAACGCCTAATTCAAAGGTAAAGCGGCGCTCAGGATTTTTGGTGTAATTTAAAATCGTGGCTTTAAAGACTTCGGCATTGGGAATACGTAATTGATTGCCATCTAACGTCATTAAAATAGTCGCGCGCGACGTCAAGCGCACCACTATTCCCTCTTGAGCATTAATCAAAATATGATCGCGGGCGCGAAATGGCTGGCGAATACTGAGCATTAAAGAGGCAATATAATTTTCAATAGTATCCTTAACCGCGAAACCAACGGCAATACCGATGACCCCAGCGCCGCCAAGTAGCGTTCCCAAAATCGTCTCCGCGCCAATCAAGCTTAGTGCTAATATAAGCCCCAAAATGATAAAGATGACTTTGACGGTCTGCGACAATAATTCTGCGACAAAAGGATTGGGCGTTAAGCGCTGCCACATTTTTTGCCGATTGGACAACCAACTACCAAACCAAGTTACTAAAGCAAATAAAATAATCCCGACCAATAACAACGGCACAGCTTTGATAAGGTTTTTGGCTTGAGCTTTGATGCTTTGATAAACCGTCGTGACATTATCCTGAACATCAAGCGTTCGGTTAATCTTATCTTCGACTGTGACAACATCTGTCAAACGATTGGTAAGATTAATGGCTTGTTGGGCTTTTTTCTCGTTGGGTGTTTCACCGGTTAGAGTAACAACGCCTTGAGTGACACCAACATTAATTGCTTGCAAGCCTTCAATTTCTGAGAATATCCCACTGATACGTTGGCGGATGTCATTATCATGTTGCACAGTTTGAGCGGTTTCGATTTGAGTGTTATTACTGCTCTCGCCATCGATAGGAGGTGCAGGTTCAATTAAAATAGGTATCAACGGAGGTGGTACAGCTGGCGCTTGAGCCGGCAAATTGGTGCTTTCAGGAATATTACTAGGAAGAGGGGTAGTATTAATGTCATTAGCTGCATTAGGTAATGCGTTGCTATCAAGCGCAGGCTTGGCAGCATTACTGTCTAATACAATAGGATTAACAGTTTCGCTTTCTTGAGCGGCATAAGCTGGTAAACTTAATAGGATGCTTAATGGCAACAGCCATTGACTCCACATTTTTTGGCACTTGCGTGATGTAATGCAGTCAAAATAAGTGGCCATAAGCATCCTTGATTACGCCTTATCTATTCAAAATCTGATAAGCGTATTTTTCAAATATTATTTACCGTCCAAATAAAGTTGTGCCTCGCCCAAATCTAACGTGCCCTCATAAATAGCACGACCAGTAATGATACCTTCAATGCAATCACCATAAGGTTTTAACAACTCAATATCTTTCATATCGGTGACGCCGCCTGATGCAATCACTGGTAAGCCACCTTCACGTGCTAAATTAACGGTTTGCTCGACATTAACGCCTTGCATCATGCCATCACGGGCGATATCAGTATAGACGATAGACGACACGCCAACATCAGCAAAACGTTTGGCAAGCTCTGTGGCTTTGGTGTCAGTCACGTTTGCCCAACCATGGGTTGCGACCATACCATCTTTGGCATCGATACCAACGATAATGTGTCCAGCAAACTCACGGCACGCCTCAGCAACAAAATCCGGATCTTCAACCGCTTTGGTACCAATAATAATATAGGTCAGACCAGCAGTAATATACTGCTCAATGGTTTGCATATTGCGCACACCGCCACCCAATTGAATTGGCAGTTTAGGAAAAGCTTTTGCAATGTCATGCACCACTTGCTTATGCACTGGAATCCCATCAAATGCGCCATTTAGATCGACCAAATGCAGACGGCGCGCGCCTTCTTTTACCCAACGTGCCGCCATCGCCACAGGGTCATCAGAAAATACCGTATCATCTTCCATACGACCTTGTTTTAAGCGCACACACTTACCATCTTTGAGATCGATAGCAGGGATAATCACAGGGACAGCGCACATATAGGATTCCTTATAAAACGATATTAATAATCAAAACTTGGAGGTAGGTTAGCTTATAAGAGCTATTTAAACACAAACTTAATATAAAATGTCTAGAACTGCCAATTTAAACGGGTCACGATAAAGTCAATTCACTACCAAAGATGTATAAGCATGATAGTGATTTAAAAATGATGTAAGTACTCTAGTCATAAAATCAACTAAAGTTTTCTCTCTATTGCAGCAGAAAACAGACAGTCATAACCATAAGTTTTAGCACAAAGGATTACTAGCAACATTGGGTAAATTCGATTACCAACTGGCAATTTTAGGTCAGTTTAGCGTATAATCCTAGGTAAATTTGTATTTGTGCGATAAAGCCAGATCGTCTGCTACCTATAGATGGTTTCGATCATTGCAAGATAGATGATAATGCGGTATTGATACGCTATTAAACGTTTCGCTTAGCAACGGCTGTTACTCAGTCCTAATATTTACCCTATAATCATAGGTTATTCAATAGCGCTTAGATAGCTTCTACTCAGTATCATAAGTCATTTATCTCTCATTTGTATTTAAGCAAATGGGTGGTGCTGCTTAAATCTCACAAATAGTATGGATTTTAAGATTTTAATAAATCGTATGGTAAAACCGTATTTTGTCTAACACCATTTCTTTAAGAGATGAGAATTAGATTGCAGTGTTTTAGTATACACCTTGGTAGCCAGTCGCCACTTTGGTCATTCGAATAAGACATTAACGTGTTGTTAAGGAGTCTAAGGTCAGCGTTAATACTCTTACTAGTAGTCATGAAGTGTCATTATTAAAAACCTTATCACTGTCTTTTTATAAGATATGATTTGGTTATTTTAGTGATGGCGTTACCATTCATGCTGCCGATATACCACACAGGACGTCTGGTATCGTTTTAGACTATGGACTAAGTTTTCGCTTATGATTACCATCAAGAAAGGTTTGGATTTACCCATCACTGGTGAACCCTCCCGCGAGATATCTGAGCACAGACCCGCCCATGTGGCACTTATTGGCTATGATTACGTTGGTATGAAGCCGACGATGAATGTCAAAGAAGGCGATATCGTAGCAAAAGGTCAACCCGTTTTTGAAGACAAAAAACGGGCTGGCGTTATCTACACTGCGCCTGCTGCTGGTAAAGTCATCGCCATTAAACGCGGTGAACGTCGTGTGTTTGAAAGTCTTGTAATTGCGGTCGACCCAAATGGTGCGGAAGTAGAATTTCAGCGCTATGACTCCCAGCAACTTGCTGACCTAGATTCTGAAGTCGTTGAAACCCAACTGCTTGCCTCTGGTGAATGGACGGCGTTCCGTACGCGCCCCTTTAGCCGTGCTCCTGAAATCGGTGCTCGTCCTCACGCTATTTTCGTCACAGCCATGGATACCAATCCATTGGCATTTGACCCGATGCTGCTGATTAACGAGCAACTGCAGGCGTTCAATGATGGTCTTGCTGTCTTGTCAACACTCAGCCCCAAGACCTTTGTCTGCCATCATGGCAATAGTCAGTTGACGCCAGTTGCAAAAACTGCAGCTAATAATGTCACTGAGTATCATAGCTTTGCGGGCAAACATCCTGCTGGTCTTGCAGGCACGCACATTCATTTCTTGCACCCTATCATGCGTGGTACAAGCGTTTGGACGATTGGTTATCAAGATGTGATTGCGATTGGCAAGCTATTTACTAGCGGGCGTTTATATACGCGTCGTCTGTTGAGCTTAGCTGGTCCTGCTGTTAGCAATCCTCATATTATCGCCACTGAACGCGGTGCGGATATTGCTGCCTTGACCAAAGGTAATTTGACAGCTGGCGAGAACCGTGTGATTTCAGGTTCAGTGCTGTCTGGGCGTCAAGTATTTGGCAATATTGCCTATCTTGGTCGCTTTGATAATCAAGTCAGTGTGCTAGCAGAAGGTCGTGAGCGTCCAGCGTTCCACTTCTTTACGCCAGGCGCCAACCGCTTCTCTAAACTGCCTATCTATATTTCGCAGTTTTTTGGTGGCAAAAAATATAACTTCACTACCACGAGCAATGGCTCACCTAGAGCGATGGTGCCAATCGGTGTCTATGAAGAAGTCATGCCACAAGACTATCTGCCAACCCAGCTATTGCGTGCTTTGATTGTCGAAGACATTATCACGGCTGTAGATTTGGGTGTACTTGAATTGGACGAAGAAGATTTAGCATTATGCACCTTCGTATCTCCTGGCAAATATGAATTCGGCGATATTTTGCGTGATAACTTAACGCGCATTGAGCTGGAGGGCTAACCACGATGAAATTTTTACACAATATGTTCGATCGTATGGAGCCGTCTTTCACCAAGGGTGGCAAACACACAAAATACTATGCCATCTTTGAGATGTTTGATACTTTTTTGCGTCAACCAAGCTCAACGACATACGCCTCATCACATGTACGCGACGGTATTGACCTTAAGCGTATTATGATTACCGTCTGGTTATGTACCTTCCCAGCGATGTTTTGGGGTATGTACAATATCGGTCATCAAGCATTGACTGCGATTGCAACCCTCGGCTTACAGCCTGAAGGCTGGCGCACCATTATCACCAGTATGGCAGGCTATAATCCAGACAGTATCTGGGCAAGCTTCGTCTACGGTGCTATGCAGTTCTTACCGATTTATCTTGTGACCTTTGGGGTTGGTATTCTCTGTGAGATTATCTTCGCCGTCGTCCGTGGTCATGAAGTCAACGAAGGCTTCTTTGTTACCTCTGTACTGTTTGCATTATGTCTGCCACCCGATATCCCATTATGGCAAGTTGCCTTAGGTATTATCTTTGGTGTTGTCGTGGCAAAAGAGGTATTCGGTGGTACAGGTAAAAACTTCCTTAACCCTGCCCTATCGGGTCGTGCGTTCTTATACTTTGCTTATCCGGCTTATATGTCAGGCGACTCAGTATGGACTGCCGTTGATGGTTTCTCAGGTGCAACGCCACTTGGTCTTGCTGCGCTCGGCGTCGTTCCACAAGATTTTGTCGATGTTTATGGCAATGCCATCACGTGGAGTGATGCATTCTTAGGCAACATGCAAGGCAGTATCGGTGAAGTATCGACGCTAGCTATCTTAATGGGTGCTGCTGTCCTACTTTGGACGCGCATTGCATCATGGCGCATCATGGCAGGTTGTGTGGTGGGTCTGATTGCCACATCTCTTGTGTTTAATATGATTGGCTCTGAAGACAATATGATGATGAGCTTGCCGTTTTACTGGCACTTAGTGATCGGTGGTTTTGCTTTTGGTGCCGTGTTTATGGCAACTGATCCAGTATCTGCTGCGCATACCAATAAAGGGCGCTGGGCTTACGGTATCTTGATTGGTTTTATGACCGTATTGATTCGTGTCATTAATCCAGCTTTCCCAGAAGGCATCATGCTAGCCATTTTATTTGCTAACTTATTTGCGCCACTGTTTGACTATTTTGTCACTCAAGCAAATATCAAACGCCAAACTGCTCGGAGGGTTCGCTATGTCCAAGCCCAAAAGTAATAACGCAAAAACCATCAGTGTGGCGTTGACGCTATGCTTGGTGTGTTCGGTATTGGTCTCAGCTGCGGCTGTGGGTCTAAAGCCTGCGCAAGTAGAAAACGCGCGCTTAGACCGTAATAAAAACATCTTGGTTGCCGCGGGTATGTTTGACCCTGCGTATGATACCAATGAAGATGTGGCGGAGCGCTTTAAAGATTTTGAGGTAAAAATCGTTGACCTAAATAAAGGCAACTACCTTGATGATGACGCGCTGACCGCTGCTGGCATCCCTGACCGTAATGCTTATGACGCCAGCCAAGCAACTAAAAATAAAGCACTGAGTGAAGATTTGGGTGGTAATGATCCTGCCGGTATCGGTCGTAAGCCTAAATATGCCAAAGTTTATGTCAAAAATGATGACGCTGGACAACCTGAAATAGTGGTACTACCGATCCAAGGCTACGGTCTTTGGGGTACTATCTATGGTTTCTTAACCCTTGAAAGCGACATGAATACCATCAAAGGTATCAGTTTCTATGACCATAAAGAAACTCCAGGTCTAGGCGCTCGTATCGAAGAGCCAGAATGGCGTGCGATGTGGAGTGGTATTAACTCTTATGATGACAAAGGTGCCGTTGCTACTGGCGTGACCAAAGCTGGTAATCCAAAAGAGAACTGGGTTGACGGTATTAGTGGTGCAACTTTGACCAGTCGCGGCGTCAGTAACATGATTCAGTTTTGGTTGGGTGAGCAAGGCTATAAGCCGTACTTAGATCAGCTGCGTAAAGAGAGTGGTAAAACACTGGTAGACGCTGAAGTAAAAGCAAGTCAAAGCCCGTATAAAAAACTGGGTCAACACTTACATCAACAGCAGGCGCATTCTGTAACCGAACTGGTAGCAGTAATACCAGCAGCACACGGCAAGGAGGCATAACATGGCTGATACAAAAAGTATTTTAACCTCGCCCATTTTTGACAATAACCCTATTGCTCTACAGATATTAGGTATCTGTTCGGCATTGGCGGTAACGACCAGTGTAGCAAATGCACTGGTGATGAGCGTGGCATTGACCTTGGTCACAGCATTTTCAAGCTTTTTTATCTCTATTATCCGTAAGCAAATCCCATCGAGCATTCGTATTATCGTGCAGATGACGATTATTGCTTCATTGGTTATCTTGGTCGATCAGATACTAAAAGCGGTCGCTTATGATGTGAGTAAAGGCTTGTCGGTATTTGTTGGTTTGATTATCACCAACTGTATCGTCATGGGACGTGCTGAAGCATTTGCCATGAGCAATCCGCCTATTCCAAGTTTCTTGGATGGTATCGGTAACGGTTTGGGTTATTCAGCCGTATTATTATTTGTCGCCAGTATTCGTGAAATCTTGGGTGCAGGCAGCTGGTTTGGTATCACCATTTTACAAACTGCGACCGACGGTGGCTGGTATGTACCAAATGGTTTATTGCTACTACCACCGTCAGCATTCTTCATTATCGCCCTGTTTATCGTGATTATCCGTACATGGAAACCTGATCAGGTCGAAGACGCTGAATTTGTAATGAAGCCGCAATCTAAAGGCATGGCTCAAGGGGGCGGTCACTAATGGGACATTATGTCAGTTTATTTATAACCTCGGTCTTTATCGAGAATATGGCGCTGGCCTACTTCTTAGGCATGTGTACCTTTTTAGCGGTATCAAAAAAGGTTTCAACCGCTATCGGTCTTGGGGTAGCAGTCGTTGTCGTGATGGCCATTACCGTACCGCTAAATAACCTACTGTTCCAGTTCATCCTAAAAGATGGTGCATTGGCATGGGCAGGTTTCCCTGATATCGACTTAAGCTTCTTAGGCTTACTCAGTTATATTGGTTTGATTGCTGCCACCGTACAGATTCTAGAGATGTTCTTAGATAAGTTCGTCCCAAGTCTGTATAACGCTCTTGGTGTATTTTTGCCACTTATTACCGTTAACTGTGCCATCTTAGGTGGCGTACTGTTCATGGTAGAACGTGACTATAATTTTGGTGAATCAGTGGTGTACGGTGTCGGTGCAGGCTTTGGTTGGGCACTGGCGATTACCGCATTGGCAGGTATTCGTGAAAAATTGAAATACTCAGACATTCCAGCGCCACTGCGCGGTCTTGGTATTACTTTTATCACGGTTGGTCTGATGTCACTTGGCTTTATGTCGTTTGGCGGTATGTCAATTTAAACCGCTGAGCTTAAAAGCTTGTTTAGCGATTTGACCTATTTAATTCATTTATTCGGTAGGGGTTCAGAGAAAACGCAATGACGTCTTTTCGCTCCCCTACTCCATAGATTAAGGATACCTACCATGGATTACGCTACGGCGATTGGTGGCGTTGCTATGTTTACCTTGATCATCATGGGTCTCGTTGCCATTATTTTGGCAGCGCGCTCACGACTGGTCAGTTCAGGCGATGTTACTATCCATATTAATGATAATCCCGAGAATGACGTTGTAACACCTGCAGGCGGCAAACTGCTACAAACATTGGCAAGCGAAGGTATTTTCTTATCTTCAGCTTGTGGTGGCGGTGGTACTTGTGCCCAGTGTCGTTGCCGCGTGATTGAAGGAGGCGGATCTATTCTGCCTACTGAAGAAGGTTACTTTACCCAAGGTGAGATTCGCAATCATATGCGTCTTGCCTGTCAGGTAGCCGTTAAGCAAGACATGAAAATCGAGATTGATCCTGAATTCTTTGATGTGCAAAAGTGGGAATGTGAAGTTATTTCTAATGATAACGTTGCAACCTTTATTAAAGAATTGGTGCTGAAGATTCCAGATGGTGAAGAAGTGAACTTCCGCGCTGGTGGTTATGTACAATTAGAAGCGCCACCGCATGAAGTGCATTATAAAGACTTTGATATTGCTGAAGAGTATCAAGACGATTGGAATAACTTTGGCATCTTTAAATACGTCTCAAAAGTTGATGAGCCTGTTATCCGAGCTTACTCGATGGCTAACTATCCGGATGAAAAAGGTTTAATCAAATTTAACATTCGTATCGCCAGTCCACCGCCGCGCGGTCCTGATGGTATTCCACCGGGCAAAATGTCTTCTTGGACCTTTAGCCTAAAACCTGGCGATAAAGTCACAGTATCTGGTCCTTATGGTGAGTTCTTCGCCAAAAAGACCGAAGCCGAGATGATATTTGTCGGTGGTGGTGCTGGTATGGCACCGATGCGCTCACACATTTTCGATCAGCTCAAACGCCTCAACTCTGATCGTAAGATTAGTTTCTGGTATGGCGCGCGTTCTATTCGTGAGATGTTCTACGTTGAAGATTATGATCAGCTAGAAGAAGAGTTTGCTAACTTTGAATGGCATGTGGCATTGTCTGATCCATTACCAGAAGATAATTGGGATGGCTATACAGGCTTTATCCATAATGTCTTGTTAGAGGAATATCTCAAAGACCATCCAAATCCAGAAGATTGTGAATACTATATGTGTGGGCCACCGATGATGAATGCGGCGGTCATCGATATGCTGCACAGCATGGGTGTTGAAGATGAAAATATCATGCTTGATGACTTTGGTGGTTAATTGGGATGGTTAAGCTTAATCGTTAAGCAACCACAATTAACAGAATAATATATGCTAAATTAAGAGTCTCAATTGAGGCTCTTTTTTTATGGGCGAAACGGAAAGGATTCCTATGAAAACCAACTATAAAGATTTGACCATTTGGATAACAGGCGCATCAAGCGGTATCGGCGAAGCATTAACCATCGCCTTTGCCAAACGCGGCGCTCGTATTATTCTAAGTGGACGTGATAAAGAGAAACTAGCACTGGTAAAAAGCCGCTGTAAAAATAGTAAAAAACATATCGTTATCCCTTTTGATATAACCGATGTTGAGCAAGTGAAAGAAGCATACGCTACCGCTAAAACTCAAGCAGGAAAAATCGATTGGCTGATTAATAATGCAGGTATCAGTCAACGCGCGCTTATCATGGATACCACTGAAGACGTCGAGCGACAAATTATGGAGATAGATTACTTTGCGCAGACGCGTCTGAGCAGATTGGTATTGCCAGATATGCTCGAACAAGGTGGCGGCAAAATAGTGATGATATCAAGTGTTGCAGGGTTACTCGGTACACAATATCGCGGTGCTTATGGTGCTGCCAAAGCGGCTATTCATATGTGGGCGAACAGTCTGCGTGCTGAACTGCACGAACAAGGAATAGAAGTAGCAACGATATTCCCAGGATTTATTCAAACCAATATCTCTATTAATGCCTTGACTGGTGATGGTAGTGCACAAGGGACGATGGATGCGGCAACCAATAAAGGTCTGACGGCGACTAGCTTTGCCAAACAAGTCGTCAAAGCCCTTACCAAAGGGGAAGAGTATATTATCGTTGCTGGTCGTAAAGAAAAGCTCGCCACCAAGGTTAATCGCCTATCACCGCCAAAACTTTATAAGCTCATTCGTGAGTCGCAAGTCAAATAAATCTAGCATGTTAAATAACTATAGTTAGTGACATGTGATATCGCTACATCATGTACGGCTGGTATTAATTTTTCTTGCTTGCTATGCCTACATAGACCGCAAAAAATTCATACCAGCCCTACCGTAGCTTTTTTAAGTATTTTAGCTATATATATTACATAGCAATCAATGTCTGAAAATGTTTTAAGCCGACAATTGGCGTTATGGGTGACAAGGGGTGTAAAATAGGCAACGCTTAGCTTACTTAATAGCTAACGCCTCATTTATCCCTTCGCTATATCAAGTTGTGATGACTCATATGAAAAACCCAAGCATACAAAAATCAATACCACTCTCATTTTCTGTCAAATCGATGAATACCGCCCTACTACCTATTATCGCTATAAGCACTGCACTAGGGATGAGCGCTTGCCAGCAAAAGACCGATTATAATAATCTGAGCGGTGAGACCATGGGCACCAGCTATCATATTAGCTATCAGTTGCCTAAGGGCGCTGATGAAGCGGCCATACAAGCAGCCATCGATAAGCGCCTGCAAGATATCAATGACAGTATGTCCACTTATCAAGCGGACTCTACCATCTCTAAATTTAATCAACTAGGCAAAGATGAGCCTATTACCATCGATGAAGATTTTAATCATGTGTTGGTAGCTTCAAGACAAGTTTATGAGCTATCGGGTGGTGCCTTTGATCCTACAGTGATGCCATTGATAGACACTTGGGGCTTTGGTAGCACGATGACCGTTGAGCGTTTGCAAAGTCCACCGACGGCGCTTGAGATTGCGCAAGCCAAAGCCTTGGTCGACTTTGAAAGTATCATTCAAAAAGATAAGACTATCTATAAAGCCAAAGATGGCATTGGGCTTGATTTTTCAGCAGTGGCTAAAGGCTATGGTGTCGATGTCATCGCTGATGTGCTAAAAAACAATTATCAAATTCGCAATTATATGGTTGAGATTGGTGGTGAGGTGGCAACCTCTGGTGTCAGTGCGCAACAACAACCTTGGCAAATTGCGCTAGATGCACCAATTGAAGGTAGTACCGTCAGCGAGCGTCAAACTATGGCAGTGATTCGCCAACCGATAAATAATGGCAACACGATGCATCTGGCGACCTCTGGCAACTATCGCAACTCAGTCGTCTTTGATGGTAAGCACTACAGTCATACCATTGACCCGACCACAGGTGAGCCGATTGTAGGTGGTGCGCCATCGGTAACCGTCGCGGCAGACACCGTCGCGCTGGCTGATGCTTGGGCAACCGCCTTAACTGCTATGCCTTACAAAAAAGCTTTGAGCGTCGCCAAGGAGCAAAACATAGCGGCATTGTTTGTCGTGTTGGCAAATGGTGTGAGCATAGAAGCAGCTGCGGACAGCATTGATGATTGGCAAGTGGTGCAAACACCTGCTATGCAAGTATTACGTGCTGATAAAAAGTCCAGCTAAATCTAAAAACACTAATAGAAGCTAATTCGGTATCTTTCTTAAATTATTTTACTAAGCTGAGAAGCTCAAACGGACAAGATGAATTTTTGCTATACTATTAAGAGGTTATCACACAGATAACCGTCCTACTTTTAACGCGAGGTCTCCTCTATGCTTAGCCAACTGCTTCCCATGCTTGCTATCACCTTTACCGTATTCATGCTGTTTTTTATCTTTATGGGTATCGGTTATATGGTCAATAAAAAGCCGCTTAGAGGGTCTTGTGGCGGTGTTGCCAAATTGATGGGCAATGAGAAATGCTCGTACTGCGGTGATGATCCTAATAAATGCGATTCTCTAATCGCCGAACAACAAGAAAACGCTTTAAAAGCGGCTCAATTGGGCAAATCAGTATAAATAGTCGGTTTGTTACCATACGCTGGTAGTATTTAGCCGTCATTTGTTCTTATAATAGCGCCAGACCTTATAAAAAAAGGGCTGGCGCTATTTTTTATGGCGCAGCGTTATTGTTCTACATCACTACTTATAGATATTCATATTGCCTTACCTGTTAAGGTAGCAAGTTCATATGAATTGCTTTCTGCCAATATTTCGATATTCTATTTTTTCGTCTCACTCATCTTCTTTGTGAGATTTTTCGGTGTTATTTTGCAAGCGACGACTCTTCGGCGCTGTTTAATGACGTGTCCTTTTTCTTATTCTAATAATAGTCGTGCTGCCATGTCTACCTCTCCTAATGTGCAAAATGATTTGCCTTTACAGTCTCAAACGGATAAGCCTTTGCCGTTTCAGCTACCCTCTTCGCGCTTTACGTTTTGGCTGGTGCTATGTGCCATGATTCTATTGGCGACCAATATGCGCTCGCCGATTGTGGCACTAGGTTCTATAGCACCGGTGGTTCAAGGAGCGCTCAATATCTCCGAAACCCAAATTGGCTGGCTTGGCGCGGTGCCGATGCTGACTTTTGCACTTGGGGCTTTTATTTCGCCAGCGATTGGTAAGCGGTTTGGGCTTGAAAACACTTTAATTGCGATGATTAGCCTCCTAACAATAGGTATGATTATTCGCAGCCTTATTCCGACTTGGATGGGTTTTTTGGGCGGCACATTACTGCTGACGTTAGCGATTGGTTTTGCCAATACCCTTGCGGCGCCTGTTATCAAGCAACGTACACCCAATCATATTCCTTTAGTTACTGGATTATTCAGTCTCACTATGACCGTGTCGGCAGGGATTGTCGCGGGCGTGGTCTTGCCATTATCTGAGCAAGTAGGCTGGCAATGGGCGCTTGGTGGTTGGTCGATTTTGGGCGTCTTTGCCTTAGTGATTTGGGTGCTGCTACGACTGCGTTTGGGTTCTTCAAACCATCAGCCCGTAGTACCGCTTGCTGAAGGCGTTCAAGCCCCATCGCCCATCTCTATGTGGCGCACACCCTTTGCTTGGCAAATTGCCATATTCATGGGTTTACAATCGCTGATTTTTTATACAGCTGCCAGTTTTTTACCGTCGATTTGGCTCAGTAAAGGCTTGTCAGCAGTAAGTGCGGGACAGATGAACTCGGTATTCCAGTTTATGGCGCCTGTGGCAATTTTAAGCTTAACGTGGCTGGTCAATCGTGGACGACCTATTCAGGCACTGGCGGTACTTGCAGCGGTTTTAAATGTGATTGGTATCTTAGGTGTCAGCTATTTATCTGCTGATTTGGCGTGGTTGTGGTCGGCGCTGATGGGCATTGGTTGTTCAGCGATTTTTACCTTAAGTATGATGCTGTTTTCGATGCGTACTTATACCGCCAATCAATCAAGTGAGCTGTCGGGTATGGCGCAAGCGGTCGGTTATTTGATTGCGTTTTTTGGTCCATTGGGGACTGGTTGGTTACATGAAGCAACGGATAGCTGGGATTTACCCTTACTTATTATGCTGATATTGATGGTGGTAAACGTAGGATTTGCGTGGCTGGTCAGCCGTCCGGTGATGGTCGATGGGAAGAAGGTTTAGTTTTTATCATTAATCGATTAACTTTTGCACCATATTGCTGTTTATCTGATTCTGCTAGACTGGCTCTATTGCCTATAGGACAGCAGAATTATGATAAACAGACCTTTCCGCTTACCGCAGCGCTTGCTCACGGTTGTAGCACTAACGATAACAATCGCCATCAGTGGTTGCCAAAAAACGCCTGATGCTAATGAAGCTCAGACGGATACTGGCACTCAAAACAGCAATAAAAATACCAGTCAAACCTCCGATACCCAACTGCCTCAAACCACATCTACAACGAACCCTGCTGAACAACAAGCGCCTTTGACCATATTGGCATTAGGTGACTCGTTAACAGAAGGGCTTGGGGTGGATAATAATGCCAATTATCCCGCTCAGCTACAAACACGCTTGCAGGAACTGGGTTATAAAGACCTTAAAGTGATTAATTCAGGATTGAGTGGCGAGACCAGTACAGGCTTGGTCAATCGATTGGATTGGGTATTACAGACCAAACCTGATATCACTATTTTGACCATTGGTGCCAATGATGCTATTCGTGGTATTGATGTCGCGACGGTTGAAGCCAATATTCGTACTGCCGTAAAGCGCTTACAAGACAATGATAGCGTGGTCATCCTAGGTGGTATGCAGATCTATGACAACCTTGGTTCTGATTATGTAAAATCCTTTGCAGCGATATATCCAAGAGTGGCGAAAGACATGAACGTAACGCTTATTCCGTTCTTTTTAGACGGTGTAGGTGGCGACCCTAAGCTCAATCAAGCCGATGCCATTCATCCGACCAAAGAAGGTTATACGCTGATCGTTAATAACAATATCTTGCCGATATTACAGCCTGAGCTTAAAAAAATAAATCCGTCAAATGTGACCAATACGCCTACTGAGACAGCACAATGACATTAGCATTACCTACTTCGCAAGCAGCGCTGCTCACTGCCACTAAGCTAAATAAAACCGTACACGTTGGTGACCAGTCTCTATCTATTATTAAAGACGTCAACATTCACGTTAATGCTGGCGAGTTTGTGGTGATCATGGGTAAATCTGGCTCTGGCAAATCCACTTTGCTGGGTTTGTTAGCGGCATTAGATTATCCTGATAGCGGCGACGTTGAGCTGGCAGGTCAAACCTTAAGCCGATTAAATGAAGATGCTTTAGCGGTTATTCGTCAGCGTGATATGGGTTTTGTCTTTCAGTCTTTTCATCTGCTACCAACGTTAACCGTTGCTGAAAATATTGCTTTTCCATTAGACATCGCCCGTCGTCCAGATGCGGCGCGTGTCGATGAATTGATTGAGGCGGTTGATTTGGGTCATAGGCGTCATAGCTTGCCAAACCAATTATCCGGTGGCGAGCAGCAGCGTACAGCAGTTGCACGCGCATTGGTATCACGCCCAAAGATTGTCTTTGCTGATGAGCCTACCGGTAATTTAGATGAACAAAATGCCAATCAAGTGATGCAGCTATTACTGGATTTGCGTCAGAAAACTGGCTCGGCACTGGTGGTGGTCACCCATGATTCAGCACTTGCTGACATGGCAGATCGCGTTATTACCATGCATGATGGGCGGATTATATCTTGATGGATAATAAGAATATAGAAGACACCTCATCGACTGATATTACTAATACCACCATGGCTAAAGAGTCAGACACTAGTGGCGGTATCGTACGCCAGCTATTGACGACTACCCTTGGTTTACAAAAACTAGGCTTACAAGGATTGGGCGCGCAAGCACTTAGTCGGAGCTGGTGGCAGCGCTGGATATATCCAGTATTATTTTTACTGACTTTGACGCTGTCACTTGCGACCTACCTCACACTTGACTCTATCCAGCAGTCAGTTGACACCTATATCAATGACAATCAGCGCGCTTTGGTCGGTGGCGATTTAATATTAAACAGTAAGCAAGATTGGCCAAGCGAAGTATTAACGCAGATTGATACCCTTGCCGATACACAAACGGTTTTTGACTATCAGTTTAGCGCGATGGTCGTCACTGATGAGCAGACTTTGCTTGCCAGCATAAAAGCGGTTTCCCAATCCTACCCATTATATGGTGACGTCGAGCTGGCATCAGGACAGCCATTATGGCAGCAGCTTACAGCCAATAATATAGTGGTCGCCCCCGAAGTGCTCAAAAGTTTAAATGCTGATATTGGTGACCAAATCACTATTGGTGATGCGCAATTTATCATTAGTGATGTGCTGACAAAAGAGCCTGACCGTCCACTGAGCGCCTTTGGCTTCGGTGGTCGTATTTTGATGCCACAGCAGGCGTTAGAGGCAACCAATCTATTGGGACAGCGTAGCCGTATTAATTACCGTATTGAGCTGGCAGGTAATGCAGAATTGATGGCGACTCAGCGTGATAAACTGACGCAAATATTGACCAATTATCCTGATATCGAGCTCTCTGATGCAGAATCTGCGGACACCTCGGTATCGCGTATCTCTGATAATGTATTGATGTTTTTAAAGCTTTTGGTCATTGCCGTATTGTTATTGTCCGCAGTGGCTATGTATGGCGTCATCACAGCATTTGTGACCAAGCAGCAGTCGAGCAATGCGATACGTTTGGCACTGGGTGAGCCCCTTAAGTCGCTAAAACGCAGCTACTATCAGCTCCTTATTATCACTGCCATCATCGCTTGTATCGCAGCAATTTTAGTCAGCTTTGGCTTACTCAAAGTCGGTCAGCCTTATCTTGTGGCTATCTTACCAGCTGACGTCAGCTTGGCTATTAATCCTATCAGTGCCATCAAAACCACCGTCATAGCCTTGGTGCTCACGCTACTCATCGCCCAACGCGGCTTGAGCACATTGAACACCACAAAACCTGCTACCTTGCTCAATCAAGGTGCAAGCTCAGCTGTGCAACATCTGCCTTGGTATAAACGCTTGCCGTTACTTTGGTATGGGTTAATGCTGGCTGGTCTATATGTGTTTTTTGTTTATGAAGTAGGCGGATGGTTATTTGGCGCGCAGTTATTAATTGGTTTAATTGGCTTTGTGAGCGTATTTTGGCTATTGGCACGTGGCTGGCTGTGGTTACTAGCACGTATTGCAAGTAACGCTAAAATCGGCTGGATGCAGCGTATTGCGATTCATAACCTTGCGCGTAAAGGCAACCAATCGGCATTATTTTTCGTCACCTTAGCACTATCGGTGGCGGTACTGACTCTCATTACAACGCTCAATCACAGTATCAACGCCCAATTTATTAACGCTTATCCTGAAGATGCGCCCAATCTGTTTTTGTTAGACATTCAGAGCGATCAGCATGCTGAGATTGATAGCATTATTGGCGCACCAGTGAGCTACTACCCTGTTATTCGTGCTCGAGTAGTGACTGCCAATAATATACCTGTGCAGGATATCGAGCCTGCTGATGGCTTTGATGACCCTGCACGTGTCTTTAATCTCAGCTATGCAGATACAGTAATGGACACTGAATTTATTACGAATGCTGTAGCAGACAATCAGCTGTATGCACCCATTAACACTGAAAATAAAGACACAGCGTCAACCGTTGCGCCCTTATCTATTTTGGATACTGCTGCTAGCTTACTGAATGTCGGTATGGGTGATGAGGTACGTTTTAATATTCAAGGGATTGAAATCGTCGGGCAGATTACCAGTATCCGCTCGCGTTTCGAGCAAGGTCCCAGTCCTTATTTCTACTTTTTATTTGAGCCAGCCGTTCTCTCTGCTGCCCCGCAGATTCAATTTGCCACCGCCCATGTAAACGCTGATGATATTCCAGACCTGCAAGGGAAAATGGTACGACAATTCCCTGCGGTGACGACGATAGACGGGACCGCAATTGCTCAGCAAATCCAAGAGCTGGTGGTGCAAATGAGCCGTTTGGTCTACGTCTTTACGCTACTTGCCTTACTGACTGGGGTTATGGTATTGATTAGCTCGTTATTATCCACCTCACAAGACCGTCTGCAAGAAAGCGCCTCATTTAGGCTACTAGGGATGCAAAAACGCGACTTGTATATGCTGAACATACTAGAGCTTGGGGTATTGGGAATTAGTGCGGCGACATTTGCGATCATTATCGCCAGCGTTGGCGCATGGGCTGCCCTCACCCAATGGTTTAATCTACGCTTTAGTGTGCCATGGGCAAGCCTGAGTATCGGTAGTATGGCGTTAGTCGTATTGCTGTTTGCCATTGCCATTATTTATGTGAGACTGGTGATTGGGCGCGGCATTATGGCGCGAGTACGGGCGATGATTTAATATTTTCTTGTTATTAGTAAACATTTTCAAAATTTAGGTTAGCTTGAGCATTATTTAGCTTAAGCTAACCTATTTTTTAGTTTAGTATTAACCTCTTTAAATTTTGCTATTTGCTATCCTATTTTTTAAATAATACATTCCATATCACTGTATGACATTTTATATTCTCTTATAATCCTTTATAACAGCACGGTAACCTTATGAAATTCTCAAAGTTCGGTCAAAAATTTACCCAGCCCACTGGCATCTCACAATTGATGGATGATCTGGGCGATGCGCTAAAAAGCGATCAGCCAGTCAACATGCTGGGCGGTGGTAACCCTGCCAAAATTGATGCCGTCAATGAGTTGTTTTTGGAGACGTATAAGGCCCTTGGTAATGACAATGATACGGGTGAGGCCAATAGTAGCGCTATCATTAGCATGGCGAATTACTCTAACCCACAAGGTGATGCAGGCTTCATCGACGCCTTGGTTGGCTTCTTTAATCGTCATTATGATTGGAATCTGACCTCAGAAAATATCGCCCTGACCAACGGCTCACAGAACGCGTTTTTCTATTTGTTTAATCTATTCGGCGGCGCTTTCGTTGATGAAAACAGTCAAGATAAAGAAAGCCAGTCTGTAGATAAATCGATTCTTCTGCCATTGACCCCTGAGTATATCGGCTATAGCGACGTGCATGTCGAAGGTCAGCATTTCGCAGCGGTACTACCGCATATCGATGAAGTGACGCATGATGGCGAGGAAGGTTTCTTTAAATATCGCGTCGACTTTGAAGCGTTAGAGAACTTGCCAGCATTAAAGGAAGGTCGCATCGGCGCGATTTGCTGCTCACGCCCGACCAATCCTACTGGCAACGTGCTGACCGATGACGAAATGGCGCATTTAGCTGAGATTGCCAAGCGTTATGAGATACCGCTGATTATCGATAATGCCTACGGAATGCCTTTCCCTAACATTATTTATTCAGACGCTCATCTCACTTGGGATGACAATACCATTCTCTGCTTTAGTTTATCTAAGATTGGTCTACCCGGTATGCGTACGGGGATTATCGTCGCTGCTCCTAAAGTCATTGCGGCTGTTAGCGCAATGAATGCGGTAGTAAACCTAGCACCGACACGTTTTGGCGCAGCGATTGCCACGCCGTTGGTAGAAAACGACCGTATCAAGCAATTATCGGATAATGAGATTAAACCTTTTTATCAAAAGCAGGCGAACCTCGCTGTGAAGCTATTAAAAGAAGCATTGGGCGATTATCCTTTAGTGATTCATAAGCCTGAGGGTGCGATATTCTTATGGTTGTGGTTTAAAGACTTGCCGATTAGTACGCTTGAGCTGTACGAGCGCCTAAAAGAAAAAGGCACCCTTATTGTGCCAAGCGAGTACTTCTTCCCTGGTGTCGATGTTAGCGATTATCAGCATGCGCACGAGTGTATTCGTATGAGTATCGCGGCTGACAAGCAGACGCTAACTGATGGTATTAGAGTGATTGGTGAAGTGGTGCGTGAGTTGTATGATGAAGCTAAAAATAACAAAGCATCATAACTTCAATGATAAAAATAGTTAAATAGTAAAAAAAACGGACTTATGAATAGTCCGTTTTTTTCTGTCGTTTGATCATAGGTTTGACTGTATTGATTGACTGAAAAATCTTCGTCCACATGGTAAGTCCATAAAGCACATACGACAGCATACAAGTATTGATAATATCGTGGATACTTGCCATCAGCTCTGCGCTTTCTATCCCTGCGAGACCTAGCTCGGTAATGGTCTGACGGTTATCCAAATACTCGCCTAATAAAGCAATACAGGTCACCATAATTAAAGCGATAAACGCTCTGATACTGTATTTTTTGAAGATTGGACGCAGCAAAATAACGCTCAATAGATAAACACTGATGCCCACATAGATATGTAGGGCATCTTTTTCTAATCCTGTGGCACTCACGACGCCGTTTTTAAAGAGATAAAAGTCCACTATTTATTCCACATATAAGAGAGTAGGAAGTCATTAAGCTTAAAATAAGAATAAAAAAGAGTTTGCGACCATGCAAACTCTTTTGCGCGAGAGCAAAGCAGTACTGTGCTCCTTCCTCGCTCAGATTGTGCCTTTGCCAACCTGACTGCGCAACTAAGTCATACTTATTTTTAAATATCCCAGTCTACAAAATTCTTTAATAACTGCAAACCTGCGGTATGGCTTTTTTCTGGATGGAACTGGGTGGCAAATAAATTATCTTGCAAGATACTGGCACAAAACGGCTGACCATAATCACAAATGGCAGCCACTTGCGAGCTATCTGCTGGCTCACAGTAATAGCTGTGTACAAAGTAAAAGTGCGCCTTGTCTTCGATACCGTTCCACAATGGATGCTCAAAATCCATACCACTAATAGTATTCCAGCCCATATGTGGTACTTTTATTTGTGCGCCTTTTTCATCTTTCCATGCTGGATCAAAAGCGGGTACCGTGCCATCTAAGATGCTCAAACAAGGCGTGCCACCATTTTCAGCAGACTGCTCGAATAACGCCTGCATGCCAACACAGATAGCCATAACAGGCTTATTAAATATCGCCTGACGTATGACCTCGTCAATACCTGCTGCATGCATTCCAGCGATACAATCACGCATAGCACCAACACCCGGGAAGAAAATCTTATCTGCTGCCGCGACGACTTTTGGATCGTTGGTGATAGAAACTTCTGCCCCGACCGCTGACAATGCTTTGCTGGCTGAGTGCAAATTACCCATACCATAATCTAATAGTGCAATTTTTGTGGCACGACTCATCTAAAACGCCTCTTTGGTCGATGGCAATGTATTTAGCGCACGTTCATCGTATTCACACGCCATACGCAGGGCACGAGCAAAGGCTTTAAAGGTAGATTCGATTTGATGATGACTGTTTTTGCCTTTTAGATTGTCTAAATGCACGGTCATCCACGAATGATTCACAAAACCGTAGAAGAATTCGCTAAATAAATCGACATCAAAAGTGCCGACATGCGAGCGCGTAAAGGGAATATCCATATGTAAACCTGGACGACCGGATAAATCAACCACTGCTCGCGTCAATGCTTCGTCTAGTGGCGCATAAAAATGCCCATAACGACGGATGCCTTTTTTATCACCTAATGCTTTGTTAAATGCTTGACCAAGCGTAATGCCTGTATCTTCAACACTGTGGTGATCATCGATGAAAGTATCACCGGTACATTTGATGTCTAAGTCAAACAAACCGTGACGCTTGATTTGGTCAATCATATGATCCAAAAACGGGACGCCAGTGTCCACAGTACCTTGCCCTGTACCATCAAGATTGACCGTACAGGTCACTTGGGTCTCAGCAGTAATACGCTCAACAGTCGCGATACGTTCAGGGCGACCATGTAAATTTAGTTTTTGCGTAGGATCTTGCTCAGCTGTATTGGGTATATTGGCTGTCGTCGTTAAATTGGCGGTCATGGCTACTCTCTATAAATGAAAAGCGGTCAATAAAATAGGGCGAAAAATGCCCAATATATTCTTACTAGCGTCTAAAATAGATAATAAAACAATCAGGCTAAAAATAAGTTCAATGCTTATTCAAAAAGCCTGTTCAACAAGCCAAAATATGAGGCTTGATGCACACAGAACCTTGTCTATCTTCATCATAGCAAACCCTACCATTTACTGCCATGACCAAGCAGTAAACCACGCACAAAATTCTCGTATTCTGCTAAAATAATAGCTTCAGTTTTATCAATCGTCACCTTTGCTGATTCTATTATGCCTTGCTGTATTAAATTATAGGAATTGAACATGCCTTTAGAAGCCATTGCCATCAATAGTTTGGATGCGCCACTCATCAAAAAGCCTACTCGTGAAAACGAATTAGCCGAGCGCTTAGAGGCGCTCTATGACACCGATGATAGCCAGCCTGATGGTGCTGACGTATTGGCTATTATTGAGCAAGGTTTTAAACGTGGTCAAACGCTGTATGTCGGTATGTTTAATGACAAGCCTATCGCCGCAGTTGCTTGCTTTGATGATGGGCAGACCGATGCCAAACGCTTGCAGTATCTCACCGTACATCTGCAAAATCGCGGTCGTGCGATTGATGCTAAGTTTATCAAACTGGTTTATGATGCTGAAGTCAAAAAAGGCGTGCGTGCATTTGTTGCGGTTGATGCCGAGATTCATCGTATTATGACTGAATACGAGCTACTACGCGTCAAGGATTAATTTTAGCCTAAATAGGCTTATTTCGATGAATCGTTCATTATTTTTGCCCTTTTATTACATATAATGCAAAAACCTCTTGACAGTAAGCGCTATATTTAGTTTAATAGCGCCTCAACGAAGACGGCTCGATAGCTCAGTCGGTAGAGCAACGGATTGAAAATCCGTGTGTCGGCAGTTCGAACCTGCCTCGAGCCACCATTCGTTTAAAGTATTCTAAAAAGCCTCAAACATCACTGTTTGAGGCTTTTTTTATGCCTGCAATCATGACTCACTTCTGTTAATGCTCACTTTCACTTATCTATAACATATCTATGCTACATTTAAATCGTGTAGTCTCTTTATACTAAGGCATCTATGGATAGCCGATAGGTAAGATAATGAGAGAATTTGATTATGACTTGGATTATAAAAATTTAGATTTGCGCGCGCAGCCTGAGCTATACCGTGTCGGTCGCGGTGAACAAGGCGTATTATTGGTAGAACCTTATAAGTCTGAAATCCTACCGCATTGGCGCTTTGCCACCCCTGAGATTGCGCTTGAGAGTAGCGATACTATTTATCAGATGTTTTTAGATTATCTAGCAGCCAATGACTTTGTAGGCGCTGATATGGCACGCAAATTTATTCAAATGGGTTTTACCCGTGCCCGCCGCTATGCCAATCATAAAGGCGGTAAAAAGTATAAAGGGGCAGTCCCTGATGATAAAAAAGGTCAAAGCGGTGCTCATGGACGTGAAGAGCTGCCTCGGCAAACCGAAGACCCTATCAAAGCAGAGTCGGCACGTATTTTTAAAGAAAAATGGGATTTATGCCGTGAAAATAAAGATTATTTAGCGATGAAAGCTGAACACCGAGAGCGCTATAAAGATATTGAATAGGATAGCAAAATTAAGGCTTACTGTTTTCTTATGCTATGGTAATCACCACCAAACAAGTATGAATAAAAAATGCAGAACTTTTAACGGGTAGAAATAATGGATAAGCAACTTTTAATTTTTGATTTTGATGGTACCCTTATTGATAGCGTGCCAGATTTAGCGGATGCGACCAATGCGATGCTGACTACCCTTGGCAAAACGCCCTATCCTCTCAATAGCATTCGTAACTGGGTCGGTAATGGCTCAAGAATGCTTGTTGAGCGCGCCTTGGTTGGTAAGATAGAGGTGTTAGAGGGTGAATTAACTAAAGAAAGCATCGACCATGCTGAGCAAGTGTTTTTTGATGCTTATAAAAATATCAGTGGCAGCAAAACTGTCGCTTATCCCGATGTTGATAGTGGGCTCAGAAAGCTACAAGCAGCAGGATATAAACTGGCATTGGTCACCAATAAGCCGATTCGTTTTGTACCAAAAATACTGCAATCCTTTGGCTGGCAAGACATCTTTAGCGAAGTGCTTGGCGGTGATAGCTTGTCTAGTAAAAAACCAGACCCCGCGCCACTGCTACATGTCTGTGAGACGTTGAATGTTAATCCAGAACAAGCGGTCATGATTGGTGATTCAAGAAATGATATCTTAGCGGGACAAAATGCCAATATGGACACGCTAGCATTGTCTTATGGTTATAACTATGGGCAAGATATTCGTGAGCTCAACCCTACCGAAGCCTTTGATGATTTTAGCGCTTTGGTGGACTATTTATTAAAGAGTTAGCCTGCAAATATAGTCAGTCTTAAATAAAAGAAGTACAAAAATTATAAGGTACTACTGGTATCAATTTTTCTTGCTTACTGTGTCTACGCAGACAGAGGCTGCGAATAATTAATCCCAGTAGCACTGTATTCTTTTAAAAGTGTATCTACTATAATTAAATCTTAAAACTATCATTTACTACGATAACTGAGCGCTTCAGATACATGGGCGCTCGTGATATCCGCGCTGTCCGCCAAATCAGCAATCGTTCGTGCAACGCGTAGTACCCGATGGTAACCACGAGCAGATAAATTAAGGCGCTGCTGAGCGAGCTGTAATAGCTGCTGCTCGCCCGCCCCTAGCTGAATATATTTATCAATTTCACTAGGACTCAGCTCATTATTGACCTTGTTCTGTCGTATTAATTGGCGATTATGTGCTGCCGATACTCGAGTACGTACTTGCTCGGAGGTTTCTCCCGCCTGAGCATTTTGCAGATCCGCAATCGGTAATGCTGGTACGGTGATATGCAAATCAATACGATCAAGTAGCGGACCTGATAGCTTATCTTGATAGCGCTTAATCTGCTCAGCTCTGCAACGACAACGCCCTGAGCCATCACCATCATAGCCACACGGGCACGGGTTCATCGCTGCCACCAGTTGAAAATTTGCTGGAAAGGTCATCTGTGAGTTGGCACGGCTAATAGTGATTTGTTTTGCCTCTAGTGGTTGGCGCAGTACTTCTAATACTGTGCGGTCAAATTCAGGCAACTCATCAAGGAATAATACGCCCTTATTGGCAAGGGTAATCTCACCCGGTTTGGGACGTGAACCGCCACCGACCAATGCCACTGCTGATATGGTGTGATGAACTTGTCTAAAAGGTCGTGTGCCATAATCATAATCACTATCAGCAACCGAATACGTACTGGCAACTTCTAACGCATCTTCTGCACTCAAATCCGGCAAAATAGTTGGCAGGCGTGACGCCATCAAGGTTTTGCCTGAACCCGGTGGTCCTGTAAGTAACAATGAATGACCACCTGCCGCTGCAATCTCTAAGGCACGCCGTGCATGATGCTGTCCTTTTACGTCTGCCAAATCTACTTGATAGCCTATATGCTGCTGGATTTGATTCGGTTCTACTTCGATTAAGCGTTCATCCAAAAAACTGCTATCGGTAAATGATTGCAAATGATTACATACAGCCTTTAAATTTGACGCTGCCAATACGGTTATTCCTTCCACACGGCTAGCCTCTGCCCCATTGATGGTTGGGACAATGAGTTGCCGTGTTGACGACATCATCTTCTCATTACCTTTTAACAGTTGCGTCGCCAATACTTCAGCTTTCATTGCTCGTGCAACCGCCAAACTACCGCTTATTTGCCGCAGCTCACCATTGAGCGCCAACTCCCCAATAAACTCAAACCCTGACAATACCGTTGGATCTAACTGATCACTGGCTGCCAAAATACCGATAGCAATAGGTAAATCAAGACGAGCACCATCCTTTGGTAAATCGGCGGGTGCTAAATTAATCGTCAAACGTCTATTAGGAAACTGAAATCCAGAATTGAGTATCGCTGAGCGCACTCTATCCTTGCTCTCACGTACCGCCGCTTCAGGCAAACCAACAATGGTCAATGCTGGCAGTCCTTGCGACAAATGTACTTCAATGATGACCTCAGGTGCGTGCAGCCCGACTACCGAGCGGGTATAGACTTGAGCAAACGACATAAGCCTTTCCTATAGAGAGATTTATCGATCATAGAGGATTATTAATCAGTGCGCAAATGTTGCGTATTTATTAATAATTTACTTAAAAAATATTGTCAGCGAGATTCTTCATCACCTAACTATACAACTTTATAGCTATATGATTAACGTCGCTGTATAACTAACCTCGCTGTCCATGCCACTATAAGCTGTGATTTGTTATACTAGTCATTACTTATTTCAATCGCTTTTTATTAGCCTTCGTAAGAAATACAGCTATTAGCAAAGCCATAATTTTCTTATGCAAAATAGCGGTCGATACAGTCAAACGAGGAATCTCGCATGTCAGAACAACTTGCTATCAATAGCACACCTGAACACGCCATCAACGCGAGTGAGCAGCCCACTACAGTGCGTCCTGTTATGCAGCCGGACAATCCCTATGCCAGTACTCGTGGCAGCATCACCAGCAAACAGCTGCCAGCATTCGATCAAGATATCATTAATAAGTATAATCGTTCGGGACCACGCTATACCTCTTACCCAACTGCTTTAGAGTTTTCATCGATACCAGAAGGGCTTGAGACAAAAATCCTGCAAGCGCGCGAAGCTCATGCACCGCTATCACTTTATTTCCATATCCCGTTTTGTCGCCATCTTTGCTATTACTGTGCTTGCAATAAAACTGTCACCAAAAAGAATAGCGATGCAGGCGATTATTTAGAGTATCTAATTGCTGAAATTAAACATAAACGTAGCTTATTAACGCCACCAGAAGACGGTAAAAAACCACTGATTAAACAGCTACATTTCGGTGGTGGTACGCCAACCTTTTTACAAGACAATGAGTTGATACAACTGTGGGAGTTTTTGCAGACCCAGTTTGAGTTTTTACCAGAAGATCAAGGTGATTACTCTATCGAAATTGACCCGCGCGAGCTCAGTAGCGAGACCTTAAAAGTATTGCGTAATTTAGGTTTTAACCGCGTCAGCTTAGGCGTACAGGATTTAGACGAGACCGTACAAATTGCCGTTAATCGTGTACATTCAGCAGAGCTTATTGAAAATGTATTAAATGAGGCGCGCGAATTAGGCTTTCATTCTATCAATGTCGATTTAATTTATGGCTTACCACATCAAACGCCTGAAACCTTTGATAAAACCGTGCGCCGTATTATCGAGATGTCGCCAGATCGCTTGTCGGTATTTAATTATGCTCATTTGCCTGAACGCTTTAAGGCGCAGCGTCAAATCAAAGAGGACGATTTACCTACTCCATCTGATAAGCTCACGATGCTCGGTAATACCATCAATACCTTAACTGAAGCCGATTATCAATATATTGGCATTGACCATTTTGCCAAACCTGATGATGAGCTGGCCATCGCCCAGCGTGAAGGCAGGTTGCATCGTAACTTTCAGGGTTATACCATCATGGGCGATTGTGATTTATTGGGCGTTGGCGTGTCTTCAATCAGTCAAATTGCCGATGCCAACAGCAGTTATATCCTACAAAACCATACTGATTTGCAAGTATATAAAGACAATATCGATGCGGCACGTAATAACCCTACCATCATGCCAGCGGTTAACGTGATTAAAACCTCTATCAAAGATCGCTTACGCGAATACGTGATTATGAATTTACTGTGTCACGATTATATGGACTTTAGAGACATCAATCAGAAATTTGGCATCGATGCTATTACCTATTTTATTCATGAGATTCAACAGCTTGGTGAAATGCAAGAAGACCGCTTGATTGATATGGATGCTGCTGGCATTCGCGTATTACCAAGAGGTCGTTTATTGGGTCGTAATGTAGCCATGGTATTCGATGAATATCTGGATAAAAAACATAAAAACCGCTTCTCAAAAGTTATTTAAATCATTAGCCTCTAAAATATAAATAATAAAAAAGACCTCGATTGAGGTCTTTTTTTGGTTAGTGATAAATGTAATGTCTTATTATTAGAGACCGTCTTTATGCAGTAGGCATCACAAGATACAGTCGATTGGCATCCTCTATGGTTTTATCTTTATCTAGGTATTTTTGCTCAACGGTACTTGTTGCATTGATTATCTCGGTATCTGTCAGCGCAAAATCATCATCATTGAGCAAACCTAACGAGCCGTCTTGCCGTAACCATAATCCTTCAAGCTTATCATGCGGATAATCTAGAGTAGCAAGCACATCGACGACCAAAGTTTTTTTAACAGGCTTGATAGCTAGCTTTTCGAGTAGTTGCCAGCTTGCTTCGTTTTCTGCTATCAATTTCTCGAGCGTTTGACCGTCAATAGTCAAACCGAAAGTATGATCTTGTTGGATGATATGTGGATTATCAGCACTGATAATGGTTTCGATATCTGTTGCCTGAGAGATATCGACTTTATAAATGAGTTTTTTTGCCGATTTATCTTGTAATGGAAACTTGCGGTCATGTTCAATGAGATAAAATTCATGTTCATTGATAGCGACTATCCCTGACGCTACATGCTCTGCTGCGTCAAGACGATATAAATATTGCTCTATTTTCCCTGAAACTAAGTTAATAGTGACGATACGAACCAAACTAGAGCCACGACCCGATTTGTCAGGATTGTCCATAGAGGACTCCATGATACCTACAAGCGTAGTCTGATCTGGCATAATGGTTAATGCTTCCATACCACGATTGGCGCGGCGCTTGGTAAACTCTGCCGGTAATAACACCTGCTTACCGTTAATAATCACATTATTACGTTCGTCATGCGCAAAAGGATTGATACGGGCAATTTCCACCCCATCCGCGTCATAGTGGACGAGATGTGGACCATATTCATCGCTGATCCAAAAACTGCCATCTTTGAGCGCGGCAAGTCCTTCGGGATCTAAGCCATTGATATCACTTTTAATAGGGTTGGTCACTTCATCAAACGGTAAATCTGGATTCACCGTCATCGGTTGACCATTAATATCATAAGGTACTTCATTGGTACCGCCAAAGGCTCTTGGATTCGGTAGTCCAGAGATAGGATTGCCATTGCTATCTTTAAGCAATATCTCTTTTACCTTGATGATTTTGCCATCCGCTTGCAACTCAAACAGTCCAATAGACGGCGTATAATTGGGCACTAAAAACTGCTTGCCTTTACCTACAATACCATCGAAGTCCGCATTGGGACCTCGATCGGTAAGTACATAGAATTGATTGGCATTGCTTGGATGTGCCGCCGCATCTGAACCATAACCGCCACCGCGTATCTCTAGATTTTTCTCAGGATAGGCAGCATTAGTATGCGTTGCGTCAAGCACGCTATAAGGTAATGGACTGCCTTGCGGAAAATCCACAATTGAGATTATTTCTATATTTAGCTTCTGCTCAGTCATTAGCATTTTCCTTATCTCAATATTTCTAGTATTCAAAATACGGTATTTCATAAAAAATGATAGATAAGTTAAAGGCAAAAAAATAACCAGTGCTTAGCATACTCACTGGCTATTTTTATACGTGGTGCTTATAGCATGTGGTCAAAGCACAGCTGCTTAAACCTTAAGCTTATCACCGACCATGCCTTTTACGGTACTTAGAATGTCAGCGGGTAATACCACCATTTTTGAGTTATCAGACTCAGCCAGCTGACGAATCGCTTTAATATACTGCTCGCCAAGTAAGTAGACAATCGGCATCTCTTCCGTACCCATTGCCGCAGTGATTAGACGGATAGACTCCTCTGAGCCTTTCGCCAGTACCACCTGCGCCTCAGCGTCACGGCGTGAGGCCTCTAAACGCCCATCTGCTTCTAAGATAGCCGCTTGCTTTTGACCATCAGCACGGGTCACTGTCGCTCGGCGTAGACGCTCTGCCGCTGCCTGCTCTTCCATTGATGCCTGCATGGTCTGCGACGGATTAATATCTTGAATCTCTACTGTCTTTAACGTGATACCCCAATCTGCAATATCTTCTGAGATGGCATGCTTTAGCTTCATTTTTATTTCATCACGGCTAGATAAGGCACTATCAAGATCCATCTCACCGATGATTGAACGTAAAGACGTTTGTACTAGATTACGGATACCATACTCATAATCTTCGATGCCATAGACCGCTTTATCAGGGCGAATAATATTAATGTAAGCAACAGCATTAGCGATAATCACGACGTTATCGCGGGTAATCACTTCTTGTGACGGAATATCAAGGACGATGTCTTTGGTCGTTACTTTGTAAGAAACATCATCGACATAAGGGATAATAAGGTTTAGACCTGGCTCTAACGTTTGGCTATATTTCCCTAAGCGCTGTACCACCCATTTATACCCTTGTGGTACGATTCGCACACCTTTAAACACGGTAAAGACTACCAGTGCAACCAAAACCACCATAACAATGCTAAAGCTTTCCATAATTTATCCTTATTATTATACGCGCATATTTTGGTTCACAGCTGCCTTCGATGTCATGCTACTCACAATCAGCTCATTACCAACGATATCTGTTACCACTACTCGATCACCGACTGCCACTTGCTCGCCTCGAGTACGGCACATCCATTCAGCGGCACCCACAATAGGCACATTAAAACGCACCATACCAGCTCTATCTGGCTGTGGCTGCACAATAATCATGCCTGTTTCACCAACGATCACACTGCCGCCAAGTCCTGCTTTAGTACGATCAACCGCTAAAGGTTTGATAAACTTAAACCATGCCAGCAAAAAGATAGCGGAGAGGAGTAACCAGATAATGATTTGTACGGATACCGAAACAGGCAGAAGCCATGCAAGCGCAGCCACTATGATAGCAGCAGCACCAAACCAAAGACTGGCAAAGGTTGGCACAAACATCTCGACAATCAGCAGCGAAAAGCCTAATACCAGCCAATGCCAAGGTTCAATCATCCAAAGAATCTCCATCATTGCTTTATTCCCTATCTTTGTTATCCTAGCTTTCAATGTAGCACATTTCATCCTCCAAGGACGTTTTAAAAGCGCTATAAAAACAATGTCTTAATCCTATTAACTTTCTTAGTATTAAAGCGCATCCATATTTGCCTTAAACTAAGACTATCTATATTGTGCTTAAAAAAAGCAAAAAAAAACGACCGCCGAAGCGATCGTTTTTTATTTTGGGCGTTCTTATTAATACTTTAATATAAATTAATACTTTAATATAAAGAGATTAAGTATCAAGAAATTAGAACTTTAGCTGTGCACCGACAGTCATAAGATCTGCGTCACTACCTAGCTTGTCATATTCAGCTTCAACACTGAAGTTAGGGTTTACTGAGTAGCCAAGACCAACACCACCAGCTAAACTAGTATCGCTGTCAGAGAAGTTATTAAACGCAGTACCAGTCGCTTCTATTTCAGTTCTTGCAACACCTAACTTACCTTTAGCATATAGACCAGTATTTGGGAAAGCATAACGGTAGGTACCATAAGCGCCGTAAGTTTTTGCGTCGATGTCACCGCCTCTGTAATCTGCGTCATCTGAGCCTACAAATTCAGCTTCCATACCAAAGTTAGGATCGAAATTGTAGCCTGCATATACGCCATATGCGGTTGGATCATCAGCGCCATCAACGTCTAAATCAAATTGACCGACTTTAGCACCAACGTATGGTTGACCAGTGTAGCCGTTGCCATAAGAAACGGCAGCTTGTGCACCCATGCTTAATAATGAACCGGCTGCTAATGCAATTAGAGTTTTCTGTAGAGTTTTCATGTGTATCTCCTTAAAATCACTGTGGACAAACAAGTTATTTATTCATGTGAACTTTTTAGTCATATCGCCTTGTTTGCTAACGATGTATACATAGTAACAAACCATGTCAGAAACTCTGTCAGTGTTTAATGGTAAGAAAGTTAAGTTTTGCAAGCGTTTATCAATGTTCAAGTTACAAAGGCCGATATATGAAATCTTTTGTTACAACCACTCAGTTTGTGCAATAATCCCTACTTATTCTTGAGACGATTTACTCAGAACCTCATTTTAATAAGTAAAAACGATTAAATAAAAGCGATTAAATAAAAAAAGGGACCTCAATGACTGCTCTTATTATCAATCGTCTGCAAGAGTCGCTCAACGCGCTAAAAGCAGCGAATCAATACCGTCAGATACCTAACTTACAACACCATGAGCGATATGTGATTAGCGAAGGCAATCGATTACTCAATATCGCTAGCAACGATTATCTTGGCTTGGGCAGTAATAAGCAACTCCAGAGCGATTTCCTTAATCAACTCAATCAATTTCCAGTCGATAGCATACCTAGGATGAGTGCCACCTCCTCTAGGCTCTTGACAGGTAACGATGAACATCTGCAAGCATTGGAGTCTGAACTACAAGAATGGTATCAAAACGCTGTAGACAAGAAAAACCCATCCTCATCAAAATCGGTACTGGTATTCAACAGCGGCTACCATGCCAATATAGGTATTTTGCCTGCACTGACGACATTGCCAATCAAAACGCTCATTTTGGCAGATAAACTGGTGCATGCTAGTATTATCGATGGCATACGCCTCAGCCAAAGTAAGCTAGTCAGCTATCATCGTTACCGTCACAACGACTATGAGCATTTAGCCAAATTTATTGAGCAAGCAGATTCAAGTGTTGAGCGCATTATCATTGTCACCGAGAGTATTTTTAGTATGGATGGTGACCGCGCTGACTTGGCGCAATTGGTACAACTAAAAGCAAAAGATGCTCGTATTGAGCTGTATATCGATGAAGCCCATGCTATCGGTATCTTAGGTGATTCAGGTTTAGGATTGGCAGAAGAAACCCAAACACTGGCTGATATTGATTATCTGGTGGGGACTTTTGGTAAAGCTTTTGCCTCTATTGGCGCTTATATCATGTGTGATGATGTCGTCAAACACTGGCTAATTAATCAGATGCGCCCCCTCATTTTTAGCACCGCATTACCACCCATTAATCACGCATGGACACGTTTTATTTTAGCAAAAATGCCAAGCTTAACGGAGCAGCGCCTTCATTTGGCACAGTTATCCGCCACGCTTAGTGACGCTATTCCCGAACGATATCGCGTGTCGTTAATTCATCAAGATGCAGGCTATGCCTCCCCTATCGTGCCTTATATACTAGGCGATAATGCGCTCACTGTCGAAAAAGCAAAGCAGCTACAAGCAGCAGGATTTTATGCCTTACCTGTCAGACCGCCTACTGTTCCTGCCAATACTGCTCGTATTCGCTTAGTGATGAATGCAGCGCTTAGCCATGAGGACTGTCAGCGGCTGATAGCGCATTTATAATGCGATTATTTTTTAGTAACTACTTTCTTTTAGCGTTAAGCGAATTATTTGGATGCAACAAACAACATGAAACCTCCTGCTACACCTGACATCCTCAGCACAAGAAAACAAACCATCGCGCGTCATTTTGCCACTGCTAGCGATTATGACCAGCATGCCCATATTCAAGCGCAAATCTGTCAGCATCTCCTTGCCCTTATCGCTCGTACTAAGCAAGATAGCGTATTTGAAATCGGTGCAGGCACAGGTCAAATGACACGTTTGTTGTCAGAGAACGTTCAAAGTCAGCACTGGTTTATCAATGAGCTGTGTTCTGAAAGGGCAGCGATATTGCAATCGATAGTACCGACAGCTAATATAATAATTGGCGATGCTGAAACCATTGAATTATCCAAAGGCTCTAACTCAATAAACCCTAGTTTGATAGAGCACAGCCTAATAGTCAGTGCAAATGCGGTACAGTGGTTTGATAACCCATTGAGTTTTGTAAAACACTCTACCCAGCGTTTGCGAGCAGGAGGGCAATTAGTCTTTAATACTTTTACGCCAGATAACTTTTTGCAAATTAAGCAACTAACGGGTCAAGGGCTGCATTATCCAGCTATCAGTGAGTGGCAATCAGCATTAGAAGTCGTAGGTTTTGAGAATATCAAACTATTAACTCAGCGCTTTGATGTACCTTTTGCCAATCCCTACGCTGTTCTTAAACATATGAAGCTAACAGGGGTATCGACCAATCAAGCGCAGTCAAGCAGTGGTCAGCCATTTACATGGACCAAGTCCCGTCTAAAACAATTTGAGCAAGATTACTGGCAACAGTTTTCTGAATTAAATAAAGATGGTCAACTTCATGTGAATTTGACTTATGATGTGCTGATGATAAGCGCTTTTAAAGCGTGACATGTGAATTGCAATCTTATTAATGAAATAAAAAAACGCACCCTGAAGGATGCGTTTTTTATTTAACTACTTATTAGCAGTATAATTATTTTTTGTCATCTTCTACTTCAGTGAACTCAGCATCGACCACATCGTCGTCTGCTTGGTTGCTCTCGCCAGCATTATCCGCACCTTGTTGGAACTGGTTTGGATCCATACCTTCGGCGCTAGCGCCTGCATCAGCATAAATCTTCTGGCTAACTGGTAAGAAGGCATTGTCTAATGCTTCAAGCTTGGCTTTGATCTCTTCATGGTCATCTTCTTTCGCTGCTGCTTCAAGCTCAGAGATAGCCGCTTCTACTGATGATTTTTCATCGTCAGATACTTTATCAGCCGCATCTTTTAGCGCTTTTTGTACCGCATGGATACGACCGTCCGCTTCGTTACGCACTTGCGCAAGATTGGCGAATTTCTCGTCTTCAGCAGCATTGGCTTCAGCATCACGAATCATTTGTTCAACTTCTTCGTCCGATAAACCAGAATCCGCTTTGATTTGGATACTTTGTGCTTTACCAGTACCTTTATCCGTCGCTGAGATATTCATGATACCGTCAGCGTTGATGTCAAAGCTTACTTCGATTTGTGGCAAACCACGTGGTGCTGGTGGAATATCAGTTAAGTCAAAACGACCAAGCTGTTTATTTTGGTTCGCAATTTTACGCTCGCCTTGATAAACCTGAATGCTAACCGCTGGCTGGTTGTCTTCAGCCGTTGAGAATACCTGTGATTTCTTAGTCGGAATCATGGTGTTTTTCTCAATGATTGGCGTCAAGATGCCACCCATGGTTTCGATACCTAGCGTCAATGGTGTCACATCAAGTAGCAATACGTCGGTTTTTTCACCAGACAATACCGCACCTTGAATAGCTGCACCGGCTGCTACTGCTTCATCAGGGTTCACGTCTTTACGTGGCTCTTGACCGAAGAATTCTTGTACTTTTTGCTGTACCAATGGCATACGAGTCTGACCACCAACCAAGATGACATCATCAATATCGCCGATTTTTATACCTGCATCTTCAAGGGCAATCTTACAAGGACCCATGGTACGTTGTACCAATTCTTCAGTTAAGCTCTCAAGTTTTGAGCGACTGATAGTAACAACCAAATGCTTAGGACCACTGCTATCAGCAGTGATATACGGCAAGTTTACTTCAGTACTTTGGGCACTTGATAGCTCAATTTTTGCTTTTTCTGCCGCTTCTTTGAGACGCTGCATCGCAAGAGAGTCACCTTTTAGGTTGACGTCTTGGTCTTTTTTGAATTCAGCGACTAAGAAGTCAATCAATGCTGAGTCAAAATCTTCACCACCAAGGAAAGTGTCACCATTGGTCGCTAATACTTCAAACTGCTGCTCACCATCAACATCAGCGATTTCGATGATTGATACGTCAAAGGTACCACCACCTAAGTCATAAACTGCAACAGTGCTATCGCCTTGCTTTTTGTCCATGCCATAAGCAAGAGCAGCAGCAGTTGGTTCGTTGATGATACGTTTTACATCAAGACCGGCGATTTTACCGGCATCTTTAGTTGCTTGGCGCTGTGAATCATTAAAGTAAGCAGGTACAGTAACGACTGCTTCAGTAACCGCTTCACCAAGATAATCTTCGGCTGTTTTTTTCATTTTTTTCAAGATTTCCGCAGAAACCTGTGGTGGTGCTAGTTTTTTGCCGTTGATTTCAACCCATGCATCACCGTTATCGGCTTTGGCGATTTTGTAAGGCACCATACCAATGTCTTTTTGCACGACTTTGTCATCAAAACGACGACCAATCAAACGCTTGATAGCAAAAAGCGTGTTGTTTGGGTTGGTAACCGCTTGACGCTTGGCTGACTGACCAACAAGGATCTCGTCATCTTTATAAGCGACAATCGATGGGGTGGTACGAGTACCTTCAGCATTTTCGATGATTTTAACTTTATCACCTTCCATTACTGCGACACATGAGTTGGTTGTACCTAAATCAATACCAATGACTTTACCCATAATGAATTGCTCCTAATTTATTTTTAAATAAAATTTTATTTCATCAGACCGTCGATCACTAGATCGTAGTCGGTCACTTGTTGCTTTATATCGGTTTGCTTATGTATTTTTTCAAGTCGATAGCCATGCAAATAATGCCTTTTGTGTGATTTTTTGTGAAAACCCTCACTAATAATAAGGTTTAGCACAGTTAAAGACTGAATATCTTTTGCCTATATACTCTATAAGCATCTAGGACTACATTGGCGACGTTATATGCTTAGCATACTACCGCTTTAGCGCCTGTCCTACTTACTACTGACCGACACGTACCATCGCCGGACGTAATAAACGTCCATTTAAACTATAGCCTTTTTGCAAGACTGTACCAACAGTATCGGCTGGCGCATCAGCGTCGATACCGACCGCTTCATGAAAATCAGCGTTGAATTTTTCGCCTTGTGGCTCGACCACTTCGACGCCATTTTTGTTCAGCACATCTAGCAATGCTTTATGTGTCAGTCTCACGCCTTCAGTAACAGGATCGTCTGCATTGACGTTTTCAATCGCACGCTCCAAGTTATCCACCACTTCCAAAAGCTCTTTGGCAAATTTCTGTAGTGCAAAACGTTTGCTCTTATCTGCCTCTTGCTCCATACGCTTTTGCGCATTGTAAGTTTCGGCATTGGCACGAGCGGTACTTTCCTTAGCTTGTTTAACTTCGCCTTCTAGCTCAGCGATACGGGCTTTAAAAGTATCAAGATCAATATCATTTTCGATGACACTTTCTTCACCAGCATTATTTTGTGGGTCAAATTCTTTTAAAGTCTCTTCTAAGATGCTCTCATCGTGTGCCACGTTGTCATGTGAGACATTGTCATGTGAAACATTTTGATCGATCGATTCGTGGTTGTTATTTTGCTCGCTCATGATAACTCCTTGATAGTGTCATAATTTAATAGCGTCATAATTCAATAGTGTCGTAATAATGATGCAATGTAGTACACAAAAAATTGACGCAGCGCTCGCCACTCTGTGGTTATTACTAATGCATTTACTCATAATTCATAGGCTTATACTGCCTACTTAACCTTTATTACTGGTTCTTTATATAACTATATGTAATCACCTTTCAATAGCTGCTTGATAAAGGTTGTGAAGGCAAATTTCAAGCCCAATGAAAGGAATTTTTCTCACCAATAAAAAACACTATGCAAATAAAGAAAAAACAGCCGGATATCTATCAATTTTGCATACACATTGCTGATCTTTATTAACCATAAATATGTAGTTAAGCCAACAAAAGGTACAAAAAGTCGTCATTTATTCCCAATCCTTTACGCTTTGTACCCAAACTATTACCAAAGAATACCCAACTTAATTTTTGATTATTTTATGATTGCTATAATCAAAATTGACTGCATAACAGTCATTACACATTTGCCAAATATTAGCAAAATACTAACAGTGAGTACTTACCATTAATAAGTACTCACCATGATTTTTAAGAGGTGTTATGTCTAATTCAACAGTACTATCAGTCAACACCTTACTCAATAAAGCGGTGAAGACCCTAAATCTTATGTCATTTGGACAAGATAAGAATCCCAAAAGCACTGATATCAATGTATCAGCTGAAATAATGGATCTAGAAGAGAGTGCCTTGCAAAATAGTCGCGAGGATAAAAGCTTATCTATCAAAGAAAAGATACTCGAGCACCATCTGATGACCAACTATCAACCGCATCTACTGCACTATGCCATAAAAAGCTTTGGCTGCTTACCTACGCCGATTCTTGAGAGTTTGATAAAGTGTTTAGATGGACCTACTTCAAAGCAATATTTGCATGTTGATGCCCATCTGCGCTTAATACTTGCAGTCAATAGCAAGCTAAAAACGCCTTTGCAGCTGATAGAGATGTCTGAGCTGCGTAAACGCTTTGCAACAGATGCGGTCGCTATGCAAGCACCAAAAGTATGGCAGCAGGCTTCTGACAACTTGCTTAGCAATTTAAAACAGTTTCATAAAAAAGGCGATAGCGCTATCAGTTGGCAAGATAGAACGATTGCCAATGCCGACGACAGTGATATGACCATTCGCTGCTATCAAAATGAGACCTCTGATAATGGTTTTGGCTTTAAAAAAGAGCAAACCAGTAATCCTGATGAGACCGTGCTATTGTTTTTTCATGGTGGTGGATTTTGTATTGGTGACCTTAATACCCATCATGAATTTTGTCATGCCATTTGTGAACAGACGGGTTGGCCGGTCGTTAGTGTTGATTATCGCTTAGCACCTGAACACCCTGCCCCTGCTGCCGTAAGAGACTGTATCAGTGCCTATGCTTGGTTGGCTGAACATTGTGAAGAATTTGGTGCTTTGCCATCACGCATTGTATTAGCAGGTGATAGCGCAGGTGGTGGATTATCTACTTTGATGGCTCAGCAAATCATCACGCCAAATAAAGAGGCTTGGTTAGATCTAGGTGATGAAGGTCAAAAGACCTTTGATATATTACAAGGTTTACCACATCCTATGGCACAGATGCCATTATATCCTGTGACCGATATTGAGACCGATTATCCAAGCTGGGAGTTATATGGTGAAGGTCTATTACTCGACCATGCTGATGTTGCCATTTTTGATGCCGCTTGTTTAGAAAATAGTCCGTTACCGCGTCAGCATATCCTGACCTCACCGATGCTTGGGGACAATCGACAGGTTTGCCCCAGTTATGTCGTTGCGGCAGAATTAGATGTCTTACGTGATGAAGCGTTTGCTTATGCCAATCAGCTAAAGAGTTATGGTATAGCCGTACAAACCCATACGGTACTTGGCGCACCGCATGGATTTATTCACTTTATGAGCGTTCACCAAAGATTAGGGCAAGAAACTCAGCACATCATCACAGGATTTGCTAATTTTGTGCGTGAAATTATAAAAACAAGGGCGCTATTGAGCGCTTAATGAGAATTTTAATATTTGAGTGCTTATTGATCTTAAATTTGAGTACCTATATTGGTACCTATAAGATTAATGATCCAAATCTCTGATCGGGAGCCTAGTCGAAACGGTATCCCCCAAAATCCATAGCCTGAGGACACCACAAAATGTCCTTTGCCAATGGCTTCATAGCCATAACCTAAACGGTTAATCACGCTGACGATAAAATTAGCAGGGAATATTTGACCGTTATGGGTATGTCCTGATACTTGTAAATCTATTGGTAGCTGACTGTGTTCGATGATAGCGCTGGGTCTGTGATCTAAAAGAACCACTGGCTCAGCACTATTTACTTGTGCGAGCAGCTCAGTCGTTGCGACGCGCTGACGCTTGTGATTATCAAAGCGTCCCATAAGCCATACCACTTCTCCTTGATGGCTGAAGTGTGTTGCTTCATCATTTAATAACTGCACGCCCGCCGCGCGTAAAGAGTCGCTAATGGGCTGCTCATGACCATATAAATCATGATTACCCAACGTCGCATAGACACCATATGGCAAACTGGCGACAAGTTTTGCCAAGCTATCTTTCATATTATAAGTGTTAAATGCCTGTGTATTGTCATCCATGATATCGCCCGGCATCAATAAGATATCTGCTTGATACTTGCTTAGCATGATATGCAGCCGCTCAATGGCTTTATTACCAAATAGCCGACCTAAATGTAAATCACTAGCGACCGCGATACGCAATGGATTGTTTAAAGATTTATGAATATGAATCGACAGCTCACGCACAACAGGTATATAAGCGCTATATAAAGCATATGCAAATAGCCCTATAAAAAACAACAGCGCAAAAATGCGTAATCCAGTAGTAATTGTCTCTGAATGGTCAAGCGTACTATCAAGCAAAGGGATTAAAAACCAAGACCCTCCATACAATATACCAGTCGCTACCGCAGTCAGCATCATGAAATGCATTACCAACATCCAACCACTCATCCAGCGATAGCTATTAGAAAATAGCTTGGTAACGATTAGTAATAATAAAACATGAGTGATTAAAAACACCCCTATCCATACCGCAATCGATGTAGTTGTAGAATCTATCCAAGGCTGCAGCCACCACTGCAAGCTGAGCGCTGCACCCGTGCTAAAAAGCTCTAGCAGCACAATAATGGTGAGAATAAAGGCGTAACGCATGAGGAAATCCTTGAGCGGGGTTTAAGCACTGTGTGTTTATTCTGAGCTAAATTCATTTAATCACAATATATTGAAGCGCATTAGGTCGGTTGTAAAGTAATCAACCAAATCTCAGAGCGCGTCCCTAGCCTAAATGGCACCGCCCCGATACCATAGCCTGAAGTGACCAAAAACTGGCTACCATTTACTGCTTTAAAGCCATAAACCAAAGGCGTAAACCATTTTAGTAAAACGGTTAAAGGAAATATTTGACCGCCATGGGTATGCCCTGATAAATGTAAATCAACCGGCAAGTCCTTTATTTCTGCTAAAGCTTCAGGACTATGCTCCAAAAACAGCACTGGTTTATCAGTTTGAATGTCACCCATCAAATCTGCTGCCGCAGGACGCTTAGGGTCTGTCGCATCTGAACGCCCAACCAGCAATACAGCATCATCCAACCATACGCTTGTATTATCAATCACCTGTATGCCAGCACGCTCAATCGCTTCGGCAATCGCAATCTCATTACCAGAGTAATCATGATTACCCAAAGTTGCATAGACACCAAGTGGCGCTCTTAATTTTGATAAATGCTCATGCATATTGGTTTTATCATAAGCATCAGTAGAGTCGTTCATGACGTCACCGGCGATGAGCACCACATCAGGATTTTGCCCATCTATTAGCGCAACCATTTTATCTATCTGCTGATTACCAAACCATCTACCCAAATGGGTATCAGAAACTAAGGCTATTCTCATCGGTTTGACTAAGTTTTTGTCCGTTTTTACCGTCAAATGATGAATGACTGGAGAGTAGGCATTAAATACTGCCAAGCTTATAATTCCCGTATAAACAGCGACTGCAAACGCGCGAATGGATACGTTATTGAGCTTCCGTTTAAAAACCTGAGTATAAATAATAGCAATGATAGCGGTGACCAAACCAGCATACAACAGAAAGCCTTGCAAAATACTGGCGGCCAGATAGACATGAAAGCGCTCTCGCCAAAACTCACTCAGCCCGTAGATAAGAAAAGTATTATTAATCACAAAAATACTGAGGACTAAACTTATACGACTAAAGCGAGATTTTGGTTTGATTAACCACCAAAATATCATACTCGTCATAAACGCCAGTAGTTGCGTACCTATAATAAAAAGCCACATAACAAAATTTAACCAGCCAAAGACGCACGTATAGTACGTCAATATTCTTACCTGTTGAAGACAGAGTTTTTGTTTATTGAAACCTGACACTATTTATGTTTTTATCCCTTTATAAAAACCAAAAAAGCGGATTGTTTCATGTGAAACAATCCGCTTTTTTAGTCTATGAAATAGCTATAGCGCTTACTATAGATTTATTATGCCAGATTTGATGAGGACTATTTTACTGCTTGTTGTTCCAAGGCTTCTTTAAGCGTTTGATGTTTAAACTCAAACCCACCATCAAGCAAGGCTTTCGGCAGCACCTTCTGTCCATCAATAAGCAGTGTCGACATTTCACCAAATATCAACTTAAGTAAAAACTCCGGCAAAGTAAAAAAGGTCGGACGATGTAGCCAAGCGCCTAATGTTTTGGTAAAAGTATGATTAGTGACAGGATTTGGCGCGGTTAGATTATAAATTTTCGCGACTTTATTGCTTGGTGTATGGCGAGCAGTCCGCGTATTCTCATTAACCTGAAAAGTACTATCGTTAAGCTGCTGCTCTATAATAAATGTTACTGCCACTACCCAATCATCACGACTGATCCAACTCATGATTTGTTGACCATTACCTAACTGCCCACCAACACCTATTTTAAAAGGGGTTAAGAGCTTGCTAAGCATACCGCCTGTAGGATGGATGACCACACCCGTACGTACAAGCGTCACTGGCACACCAAACTCAGTTGCTTGTAGCGCCAGTTGCTCCCAGTCATCGCATAACTGATGGGCAAAATCTGTCTGGAAACCACTGCTCTCGGTCAAGGGTTTATCGCCTTGATTGCCATACCAACCAATCGCTGAACCACTAACAAGCAATTTTGGCTTTACATGACTGCGGGCAACAAATGCCAGTATATCTTTTGTCGGCTTCATTCGACTGGCTAGCAATTGCTCTTTACGATCGTCACTCCAGCGCGCATCAGCAATACCTGCGCCAGCTAGATTTAAAATCACATCAAAGTATGCATCTGAATTTGCAAGTTCATCATAGGTCATCATTGTGATATCACTAGGATGTGCTTGATTACTATCACGGGTCAACCAAGTAATCTGTAACGCTTTTCCCATCTGTTGGTAGCGCATCAAGAGCTCTTGGCTAAAAGCACTACCCAAAAATCCCGAACCACCGCTAATTAGAATATTCATCACTTATTATCCTTATTATTGATTATATTCTCATCAGTGTGACAAAAAGCACGCGATGAAAACAAGGGGACAAGTGTAGACGTTATGGCTGAGTAATGAGAATCGGAGATAGTGATACGAAATTTTAGCTATTAAATATTAGACTATCGAATAACTTGTCCTGTCAATGCATCGCCTATTTGGCTTGGCAATTGATAGCCTAGTGTTTCCCCTTTAAGATAACCAACGCACTCATTTGAGTTTACATTGTCACCTAAGAAATAACTCTGTGCTTCGATGAGTGACAGAGCAGGTGGCTTTCCTGATGGGTTGCAGCTTGTTGAGACGACAAAACCGTAAGGATTGCTAACTGACACCATTTGCGCGCACAGTTGCTTAACCAATGGATGATCAATCACACGTACGGCAACACTACCATGAGTACCCGTAATCCACGATGGAATAGTAATCGGCAGATTTTTTGGAATAGGTAGTAGCCAAGTATGCGCTTGTTTGACAGTAGCGTCTTTCGAATCAGCTTGCCAGCTATCAAGCACCCTTTGACGTTGGTCAATACTCAAACCTTCTAGCAGAGCCGTAATGCGGCTGGGACTATCAGTGACCACAATCATCCCCTTCTCTATTGGACGCTGCTTGATATTAAGTAGCCGCATGACTGCTTGCTTATTGAATGGGTCACAACCAATGCCCCACACACTTTCGGTTGGGTAAGCAAGTAGCTGCCCCTTTTTAAGCCAAGTAGCTGCTTGTATAGTAGAGTCAGTAATAAGAGGTGTAGATAAGGACATAAATAATGCCTTTAGAACAAAGAGAATGAAAAGAGATAGCGTGAATTTATTTTACAAAAAATGCAGTGCTGCAAGTATATTTAAAAACATCAGTATCATTAAATACGTAAATAGCGTCCACCTTGGACCGTCACTGCGCCCAATAGCTCTAGCTCCATCAACTGCCCAATCAATTGTGCGGGCACAAGCTCAGTCACAAGGATAAGTGCATCCAAATCTTGACCATGCCAGTCCAACTTTTCAAACAAGGTGGTTAGATGCTCAGGTACAGTAATACTAGGCGCTGGCTTCACTTCCTGAGGTTTTATTGTTTTTTTAATGGTAGCAGACTGCTTAAATACTGACTTATCAAGACTTTGTGCTTTTGAATTATGATCAAGTTGATGCTGCTTAGACTGGCTTGGCAATTGCACACTGATATCATCCAATACTTGCTGAGGATGATAAACCAAGGTCGCACCCTCACGTATTAGATGATGGCACCCTTCAGCATTACTATTGTCTATATGACTTGGAATTGCAAAAACTTGCTTGCCTTGCTCGGATGTGAGGCGCGCAGTAATTAGCGAACCACTTTTAATCGTTGCCTCAGTGACGATGGTCGCAAGGCTCAACCCTGCAACCAAGCGGTTGCGACGTGGAAAAGTATGCTTATGTGGTAGCGTATGCGGTAATAGTTCACTGATGATGCAACCACCTTGCTCAATAATTTGGCTAAACAGACGATCATGATGATTGGGATAATTAACATCAATGCCCGTCCCCATAACGCCGACTGTCCGACCTTGGCACGCTACATCGGTTTGTGCCAATGCGCCAAGATGGGCACGTTTATCCACACCAATGGCAAGTCCACTGGTAATGACGTAGCCTGCTTGTGCAAGATACTGTGCCATATCAAAGGTAATTTTTTGTGCGTGTACCGTCGGCTTGCGACTGCCAACAATAGCGATTTGCGCCCAACGCAACAATTCACTATTACCTCGATAAAATAACAGCGGCGGCGGATCGTAGATTTCTAACAATTGAGCAGGATAATTAAGTTGGTCGGCAAATAATAGACCGTACTTCTCTTCTATCAATGCTTGTTGAATGGTATCGATGCTGGCGCGCGTTTTCTCTGGGTGTTCATGACGAGTTAAATGGCTATGATGAATCCCTAATTGACGCCACGACTCTACGCCAGCTTGCCACGCAAGCTGCGCACTATCATAGTTATGAATGAGTTTATGATAAGAGGATAATGACGCATTTAACTCAAACCACAGCGCCAGTATTGCACGCTGCTCATCTGATAAAGTAAAAGTGGCTACCGTCATCATCGTATGACTCTTATAGGCTTATTTAAGATCTGCTCGCTAAAACTTAAGGCAGGGTTATAAATAAGGAGGTGGCAACAGCTGATCACCAATGCTCAGTGGCAGCTCAGACTCAAGTACATAAGCATAACTGATATTGTCAAAACTATTGAACACCATCACCATACCGCTTGGCTCACTTGGCAAACGTACCGGTGTATCATTGTCCTTGATATCACGTATGACTGCGCCTTTTTGATAAACAGTCAACACATCACCCGGCTTCGCACCATGTATGCGACCCAAGTTAATTGCCACCACACTACCTTTGGCAGCTGAGCTGATAGAATCCATCACACGAACAATCATACCACCGCGATTAACGGTTGCAGGCGTCGGATAAAAGACTGGTGGGATAGCATTGTCTAATTCAACAAATACTCGATCGCCTTCACGAACTTCTTTACCGTAACTGTCGATAAGCTGCAAGCTCGTCACGCCATTGGTTGCCGTAGACGTAACCAATCCCGTTGCCACTTGTGTGACTTCTAAACCAATGACTTTTTGCGTTTTTGGCTCGATATACATCTCGCCTTCACGGTAGATACCATAACGTTGACCTACAAGCAGTGGCACGCCTTTGGCATAAACCTTGTCACCACTAGCCGTAATTAAATTGCCTTTTTTAGAGGCTAGAATATAAGGCGTGGTATTAAAATCTTGCGGATTGACAATCAGTGTCTTATCAAGCCAATGCTGAATGGCAGACCAAGGAATCGGCGGAATGCTATTGACAGCAGAGGTAACAGCGACTGTCGTAGTCACCACATTACCTGTTAACTGTTTTTCAATCCCTGCACAACCCTCGCCCGTATCAACGCCGATCAGAGTTTTACCTTGTATGACGCATAAAATCAGAACGTCATTAGGATAAATAAGATGAGGGTTTTTGATTTGCTTATTGGTCGCCCAAATTTCTTTCCAGCGCCATGGACTATCCAGATAACGTCCTGAGATATCCCACAAAGTATCGCCTTTTTTGACAATATAGCGATTGGGCGCATCCGCTTTAATGGTCGGCGGTGGATTATTAGCGTGGGCGGTGCTCATCAGCATTGCACCACTAAAGGTTGTCACCAATAGCGCTTTTACGATATTTTTTAAGCTCATCTTCATGGTTATATCCACAATATGTAACGCTGTTAGCGCCATAATCAAGGCTACTTAAGTTGGCTTATTTTACCTTTATTTAAAAATAACAACAAAGAATTAAGGAAAAATAAAGACTTATAGCACCTTATCATAACGTCTATAGAGCAGCTATTCAGTGTTAGTGACTGATATGAGTGACAGGTATGATTGCTAAAAAAGCGTCTGGTAAACCGATGACCTACTGACGCGATTTCTAATATTACAATTATATCCACCATAACACAATCATAAACACTTTTTTACAATAGCGTAACCTTAAACTGGATATTCATTTTAACAATTAACTAAAAATAAAATCGACTAGGCAGGATTTGGCGTGACCTGTTGACGGATTTGCTCAGCAACCAACTCAGCATCATTATCAAGCACCACCACATGTTGCGGTAAGCTCTCTAAACCTTCAGTATGGGCTGGACGAGCAATATCTATTTGACCTATTGCTTCAACAATCGTATCGGCAAACTTAACCGGTAATGCTGTTTCGGCACAAACAATCACTTCACCTTCGCGCTGTAACTCTTTAGCAACTTTGATACCATCAGCGGTGTGCGGATCAACCAACTCTCCATGCTGCTCATAAAGCGCTTTAATGGTTTGTAAACGGTCATTATGGGTCGACTTACCTGCTGCAAAACCGTAGCGAGTATTGACCGCCTCCATCAAATCAGGCAAATCAAAACCTTGACCAGATTTCACACCTTCAAACAATTCATGAACGCGCGCGCTATCTTTATCTAATAACAAATAAACAAAACGCTCAAAGTTAGAAGCTTTAGAGATATCCATTGAAGGACTTGAAGTAATATAGGTTTTGGCAGTCGGACGCGGCTGATACGCACCTTGATTAAAGAAGTCGTTCAGTACATCGTTCTCATTAGTCGCGACGATTAGACGATCAACTGGCAGACCCATTTCACGTGCAATGTGACCAGCACAAATATTACCAAAGTTGCCTGATGGCACACTAAAACTAACCTTTTCATCGTTACTTGAAGTCACGGCAAAGTAAGCTTTAAAGTAGTAAACAATCTGCGCTAGGATACGACCCCAGTTAATCGAGTTAACTGTACCTAAGTTATAAGCCGCTTTGAAATCAGCATCTTGTTGTAGCGCTTTGACGATATCTTGGCAATCATCAAACATACCGTCGATGGCAATATTATGGATATTTTTATCAGTCAGGCTATACATCTGCGCGCGCTGAAATTCGCTCATTTTGCCGTGCGGTGACAGCATAAAGACTTCGATATTTTCTTTACCGCGTAGTGCATATTCTGCTGCACTGCCCGTATCGCCACTGGTTGCACCAATAATAGTAATACGCGCGTCTTTTCTTTTGAGCACATATTCAAAAGCATTACCTAAAAACTGCATGGCAACGTCTTTAAATGCCAGTGTCGGACCATTCGACAAGCCTAAAATATGTAAATTGTCTTCAAGCTTGCGAACAGGAACAATCTCATCAGAGCCAAATATATCAGCGGTATAAGTGCGCTCAATAATATCCTGCAAATCAGTCGCAGGAATATCAGTCGCAAAGCGCTGCATAATCGCCATCGCAAGCTGTGGATAGCTCAGCGCGCGCCACTCAGTAAGCGTCGCACTATCAATATTCGGATAATGCTCAGGCAACATCAAACCACCGTCTGGTGCAAGACCCATTAATAACACATCACTAAAATCCATCGGCGCTGTCTGACCACGGGTACTGATATATTTCATTAGATTGTCCTGTCTACAATGAGATTATTAGTTGAAACGGTTTATTCAGCAGTTTTCTGCAGCAAGGCATAATAAAAACCATCACCGCTTTCGCTATCAATGGGCAAGCACTGGCGACCAATCGCTTGTTCGATACCCCAGTTGCAACCGTCGCTAAATTCAACAGCTGCTACATTATTATAATGAGTCATGAAATCCTGCATCTGCTCGACGTTCTCTTGCTTTAGGATAGAGCAAGTAACATATAACAGGTAACCGCCAACCTTAAGTTGTGGCCATAGATTATGCAAGATATCGGCTTGCAAAAGTGCGGTTTGTTCGACGTCTTCTTCAGTACGCAAGATACTGATATCAGGATGACGACGAATCACGCCAGTCGCCGTACAAGGTGAATCTAGCAATATAGCGTCAAATACGAGCTTGCTCTTTTTCTTACCAGCCCCTTGCCATGTCGTCGCATCAGCACAGACGATATTGAGCTCGATGTTTTTCTCAGCTTGCTTCAAGTCGTGCTGACTTAAATTTAAGCGCTGTAAATTAGTATGAATGCGCTCGATACGTGGCGCTTCATTATCTATCGCAGTAATCTTCACTTTCGAAATCACAGGCAACGTTTCAGCATTATCTTGTTTCACGTGAAACAACGAAGACTCATTTGAGCTGATTAATTCTAACCAATGAGCAAGCTTACCACCGGGCGCGGCACAAGCATCTAAAATACGGACTTCGTCGTTGCTTGTATCTACATCGCCGTCTGTATCATTGTTTTTAATACTCAGTTTATTAAGTAGAGCATTATGGATAAGCGGCGCTGCAAGCTGAGCATGCATATCTTGTACACTAGCAGCGCCTTCAGCGAATTGAGGCAAAGCATTGACTGCGGTACTTTGATGCAATCTTAACCCTTGGGTTAATATGCTATTAGATGTCGCTGTAGCCGACGATTTCTCAAGTTGTAAACCACTGGTTAGCTCAACCAAATCTGCTTCAACTTCAAATTCTACTAATGCTTGCTGGTAATCTTCTACCGAGGTAACCGCTGTATTCACTCGCAAAAACATCGGCGCAGGTTGACGTAAACCTTGCATCAAATCTTCATACTGCTCACTCCAATCTTGCTTAAGTTGATAGGCAAGCCAATTCGGTAAGCTGTGTTTTTTATCACACTTCTTACGGAACTTACTTGGGTTCTTAGCAACCTTACGCAAGATGGCATTGATTAAACCCGTCGCATGCGCAAATTCGATTTCTTTTGCTGCTTCAACCGTTTCATGAATTGCCGCATGGTCAGCCACTTGCAAATAGAGCAGCTGCGTCAAACCTACTTGAATCGTCGTACGTACTTCTTTTTCATCAATCGAGTTATCAGCCAGACTATCGAGTAGACGCTCAAGGGCATACCACTGGCGCAACGTGGTTAGCAATAACGCATGAGCAAAACCTTTATCACCGTCATGCAAACTGTTTAGTAACGGATCAAGGACGCTTGCAAGCGACTGACCATTTTGAATAGCCAGTAAAGTACGAATGACGCGAACGCGGACGCTACCATTCATGATAAGGTTGCTTGATGGTTTGAGCTTGTTGTTTCTTGGCGCAGTGCTGGTTTGTCTCATTAAATTGAATTTCCTTGACGTCTAATAGTTAGCGTCTTGTGCGATTTGGATTAAGTATATCTAAATGGAGTTATTTCGCTTCTTTACTAAACTGGTCGCCATCATTGAGCTGATTGCCATGGCAGATTTGTTCGGCGCTCACAGGTTTGCTACCTGCAAACTGTAGCTGAGTGATCGCTAAAGTACTGGCTTGCAGCGTATTAGCGTCTATATTAATATCAATATTATCGTTATGACCACAAGCGATTAAAATCGCCTTGCGTCCCACACTAATAACTGTACCTGCTTGTTTATCGGTTGGTTGCGATGCATTCACAGGCAAGCTGGCTAAAATTTTGACACGCTGACCTGCCAAAAAGGTATAAGCACCAGGCCAAGGAGTTAAGCCACGAATTTGTCGTTCAATCACAGTGGCAGACTGCGTCCAATCAATTTCACCCTCAGTTTTGACTAACTTTTCAGCATAATTGGCTTGACTGTCATCTTGTACTATAGCCTGAGCTTGATAGTGTGGTAAATCTTGTAGCACAGTAATAATGGCGGTCGCACCAAGCTCAGCCATTTTATCATGTAGGCTGGCAGCCGTATCATCAGACTCAATACTAGCACTGACTTTATAAAGCATGTCTCCAGTATCAAGCCCTTTATCCATCTGCATAATGGTAATGCCAGTCTCACTATCACCCGCCAATAATGCGCGGTGAATAGGCGCTGCACCACGCCAGCGTGGTAATAATGAGGCGTGGATGTTTAAGCAACCATAAGTCGGCGTATTTAAGACACCAATAGGAAGAATCAACCCATAAGCAGCAACAATCATTACATCGGGTTGATAATCTTTCAAGGTTTGCCTTGCTGTCACCCCTTCTATACTTGATTTTTTAAAAGTCTCTGGCTGCTCAACAGCGATATCATGTGCCAATGCTACTTGCTTGACCGCAGATGCCGCCAGCTTTTGTCCGCGGCCAGCTTTACGATCAGGCTGACTATAGACCGCTACAATACTGATATTCAATGCCTGTTGCTGCTTGATTAATGCCTCAAGACTCACGGCGGCAAACTCAGGCGTGCCAGCAAATACCACTCTTAACGGCTCTGTACACGTCGGTTTAAAGTTATCATTATTAAGAGATACATCAGGAGTACAAGCAAGTGTGGTCATAGTTAGGCAGTATTAATAAGTAATAAAGCTATTATAGGGGAGTTTGTAGCGTTGTGCCATGACTGTAATAGCCACAATCAAGCGCTACTAATGCGCCTGATTATCTTTATAATAGCAATAAGATTCAGTCTCATTTTTCACATTGTCATATACTAGCTAGCTATCAATATTGTTTATTGCTTTGTTGTAGGCTAATAATAAAGAATATAGCAGTAAAATCTAACGAAACCATTTTAAATTTACTGTGTATTATTATGCCGACTTAGGGTCATGCCTTTATGCCACAATTTCAGTCTCTGCAACGCCTGTTGGCTTTCTATACTTTGACATTACTTGCCATGTTGTCATTGTATTATTTCATCATGTTTCATGAAATGAAGAATGAGAGTAAGCAGCACAGTGTAGAGACGTTTCATACCCTGCAGTATCAGATTTCCGAGCTTAATAATCCTATAAACCCCGCCGTTAAAAAGATAGTAGAGAAGCCTTTTTTGGCAGGAATCAGTTATCAGCTGATTTTTATGATGCCCTCCGGCCAAACTTTCATTTACCATCAAACTGAAGCTGATGAACCTGAATTTACGGGAATTATGTTTCCAAGCATTGAGACTTCGCTATTATCAAATAAGAATACTCATAGCACCTATACGTTATCCAACGAAAAACTAGTCGGGACCATCGAGCTTAAAAGTGGTCATAAATTTTATACCATTTTGCGTCATAAGCCGCTCAATATTAACTGGGTATCTTATCGCTATTGGTTGCCTTTAATGACCGCCATCATGTTTTTTACTTTGGCACTACTATATACCTTAAAACGCCGCGCCAATTGGGTACAGTTACTGCTTTATACCGACAACTTAAGCAGTCATGCAAAAGAGGCGTATACACCACCACCGTTTGTCAGCAAAGAATCTACGCCTGAATTTTTGCAATTGGGTCATGCACTTAGTCGGATTAACTATCAATTGCATAACAATCATCGTCATATTACCACTCTAAAGCATCGCCTAGAGCGTTTGGTTGATCATGCCCCACTACCGATGCTGATGGTTATGAGACAAGGTCAAATTAGCTTCTTTAATCAACGTTTTGAGCAAGTATTCTCTACTGCCTTTCAAAATGACAGCAATTATAAATTAACAGATTTTGTTTTTACTGAAGATGAATCTACCCAGTTACTGCTGCAACAACTAGAAAATCTTCGTGTTACGCGTACGTTTATGGTACATGGGCTGGCTAATAAAAAAGCTTATCAGCTACATATTACCCCGTGGTTTGGTGAGCATGGTCAGGTTCACGGTTTTACAGTCTTACTGAATAATGTTAATGATTTGATAAGTCAAAACGAACAGCTGCAGCAACAAAATATAGAAATACAGCGACAACTCGATGAATTTAATACACTCAAATCAACGATGGGTCATGACTTACGGCTGCCATTAGAGGCTATGATTGATACTTTGGAACCGATTGATACTAGCGTTTTGACTGTCAAAGAGCATCAGATTGTCAATACTCTGATTGAAACCAGTCATGCTATGCTTATTATGCTCAACGAGATGCTGGATATAGGGGAGATAGAAGTTCGAAAAACTCGTTTGAATATTGAAACTGTCGACATTTATAAAATAGGGCAACATGTCAGTCATTTAGTCACAAAAGATGCGAGACAACATGGGCTTGAATTACTATACTTTTTCACGCCTGATTGCCCTCGCCTCATTGATACCGACCATAAACGTCTGCAGACAATCTTACGTAACTTACTGGATAACGCTATTAGATATACCAGTTCAGGTTACGTTGTACTGACGATTGAAGCTGTGAATACAGAACAACTATCAGCCAAAAATACCATTCTGGTTAATGATTTAGTGAACGGTGCAACTAATAAATTAGTGCCTAATAATACCAATAAAAAAACAAACCCAGCGCATGACTGGGTTCGCTTTAGTATTCAAGATAGTGGCATTGGCTTAGAGACAACCCAGAGAGATAAAATTCATAGTTATTTTAATCAAACAGCTCAACTAGGAAACACGCAATTAGACCAGTCGAGTTACTCGCAAAAAGCCAGCCAAATTCATACTCAAGTCAGTCAAGCAGATGTAGGACTAACAACTGCTCATAGTTTTGCTAAATTATTGGGTGGTTTTATAGAGTTACACAGCACACCTGATATTGGAAGTACCTTTGATCTTTATCTGCCTTGCCAAAATCCAAACTACCAACCCATCTACCATCTCAATCAACAGTTAACGCGATTGCATCTTATTGCCATCATCAATCAGCCACTTGCCGCTGAACATCTAAAACGCCTATGTACCCATTTATCTATAACAGTCACTATTTTTACGTCTACTGATAGCGTGACCCTACAGCAGCTCGACGACGAACTGATGCAAAACCAGCGTACACTTGCTCCAATATTGCTCCTCGACTACGATTATTATGAAAGCATTACGCTTGCTTTATCTAATCAATCAAAGATGAAAGATGAAAAAAGCATCCATGCCAATATGGTAGAGGAACAAATAAAAGAAGAAGAGTTAGCAAATACGTTATCTAGCAATATTGACAGACAGCATACATTAAATCACTTATTGGCTAATGTATCGCTACCAAAGATATTACTCAGTATGAAGTCTGAGCGCCGTATCGCTTCTATACTACTGGATAGATGTGATGGATTTTTAACCAAGCCGCTAGATGTGAATTTACTGCTCTCTGAGCTACTGCGCTTAACACTTCCTACCAGACAGATACTCATACAAGCAGCAGATATTAAGTATAACGACAGCGTTGTAGTGTCAGCAGATAATAGGTCTGATGAAATCATCTCACCTCTGATTTTAGTGGTAGAAGACAGTCCTACCAATCAAAAAATTGCCTGCAAAATGCTCGCCAAACTTGGTTATCGTAGCGTGGTGGCAGAAGACGGTCAGCAAGCATTAGATATACTGCAAGCGCAGCGTCGAGAGATTGATCTTATTCTGATGGATTGCCGGATGCCAGTGATGGATGGATTGCAAGCAACTCAGGCAATTAGAGCGCAAGGTGATGATATTCCTATCGTTGCACTTACAGCGAACAATACTGAAGAAGACCGCTCAGCGTGCTTAAAGGTAGGTATGGATGAGTTTTTAGCCAAACCTATTAATAAGGATAAACTACAAGACGTCTTAACAGCACTAATTAAACCCTAAAAAATACCACTAAAACTCATAAAGGATGTTAGTGATCACTTACACAAAACCATGCCAAAAAAAGATAGCTTCCATACTTCTCACTTACTGCTAATATAAAATTTGCAGTAAGATAAGACTGTTGTATCAAATATGACTTACTTCATAAAGCCATTATCTGCTAAAAAAGCTTCAGTAATATTGCTTTGCGGGCTAATATTTGCAGTGTCTTCCTGCGACTTATTTAATAAACGCTCCAAATACCTAGCCACAATATCTACCTCCACATTGACCTTGTCTCCTACCAACCAATGCTGTGCAATATTGGTCACTTGAGCTGTATGCGGAATGATATTGAGTGAAACAATATTATCACGCACTAAGTTAGTCGTGAGGCTAATACCATCAAGAGTAATAGATCCTTTCGTCGCTGTATAATGCGCCAGCTCTTTTGGTATCTCAATTTCGATATATATAGAACGTGCATCCTTTTGCAACTTACTAACGACCCCTACTCCATCGACGTGACCTGCGACAATATGCCCACCAAAACGTGTAGTCGGTAGCATTGCCTTCTCTAAGTTGACAATATGCCCCGGTTTCAAATCTTCTAACGCTGTTCGCGCCATAGTTTCACGTGAAACATCAACGGAGTAATGATTACGACCGAAATCTACAACCGTCAGACAGATACCGTTAGAAGCTATAGAGTCTCCAAGCTTCACATCGCTAAAATCTAAGCCATCAGACTCTATAGTCAAGCGAATGTCGCCGCCTGTAGGTTGCATCGACTTAACCTTTCCCACACTTTCTATAATTCCGGTAAACATATCAACCTCTTCTCATTATTTTATTGTCGTTATACATAGCTTTTCTCAGCAATAAACGTGCTATATCACATATATTTCGGGATAAACTGTGGATAAGTAATGGATAATACTTACCTGCAAGCTTAAAAGCCTTAGTTATTAACAAGTTATCCACAATTAATATTGTTTTGACTCAATATTTATATATCTAATCGCTACTATGCAAGTATTTGATTTTACTATAATTTATCTATATAAATAACATTTAATCAAAATCAAAAGTTTCATGTGGAACAAAGTTATACACAGTTTCATGTGAAACTAATATTAGTAGTCATTATTTATTCCTAACCATCATATCTTGCATTAAAAATGTGGATAGATAATTAACAATTAAATGGGTAATAAGGTCAATTTTAGATCAGAACCAAGCTGTTCATGACATTGAATATCAAAACGCAACTGCTGCGCTAGCGATAAGGGGTTAATTTCAACCATCGCTCGCGCTTTTTGCCCTAACAGACATGGCGCCTGATACACAATCAACTCATCTACCAATTGCTGTTGTAAGAAGCTACCAGCAACACTGGCACCTGCTTCTATCAATACGTCATAACACTGATACTCAGTGACTAATACCCTTAATAACTCTCTTAAATTATCTTCACGCCAATACAGGGTATCTGGGCGACGACATAACTGATAGTCAGACTGTAGATCATGCTTTAAACGACCTCGCCTATCAAGTATCACCACTTTAGGATGTGGAACTTGTTCAATTGCTATACTTAGTTGGTTAGAGCGTACATTTAACTGAGGGTTATCGACAATAACCGTTTCGCTACCAGTAATGATAGCGCCACTTTGCGCACGCAGTTTTTGCACGTCTTCGCGCGCAGCTGGACCTGTAATCCACTTTGATTCACCTGTCGCCATCGCCGTACGACCATCAAGGCTGGTCGCAATCTTAAGCCTGACATAAGGCATTTGGGTACGCATGGCCTTTAGAAAACCTTTATTTAACGCTTCTGCCTGCGCGGTAAGGATACCAACCGTCACCTCAATACCCGCTTGTTCTAACAATTTCACACCGCGACCTGCCACCTGTGGGTTTGGATCTAGCCCAGCAACGACAACCCGTATGACGCCAGACTCTATCAGTGCTTTTGCACAAGGCGGCGTACGACCCGTATGACTACAAGGCTCTAAAGTGACATAAGCGGTAGCACCAATTGTTCTTATACCAGCATCTTTTAGAGCAAATACCTCAGCATGCGGCTGACCGGCTTTAGGATGGAAGCCTTGACCGACAACTTCCTCTGCTTGAACAATGACGCACCCTACAGCAGGATTGGGTCGAGCGGTATACAAGCCAAGCTTTGCTTGCTCGATAGCAAGCATCATAAAATAGCGGTCTTTCGCATCTTGAGAATGGTCTAAATTTGACATAAAAAAGGGCTTAATAAATGATGAGATATTATCATCAATGGTTTCATGAAGTCACATAAAATTATAGGCTTAAGAAAGCATCAAAACCTTAACTCAATGTTATTTATCATTAGGGCGTATATTGGCAATCTCTTGATGAAAAGCATCAATATCCTGAAAGTCACGATAAACACTAGCAAAGCGCACATACGCAACATCATCAAGCGTTTTAAGCTCACTCATAATGATTTCACCTAAGACTTTACTGCTGACCTCACGCTCACCCATTTGCCGTACACGCTTTTCAATTCGGCTAATCATCCCTTCTTGCTCATCGATAGTAATAGGACGTTTTTGTAATGGTAATAAAATTGAGCGTCGTAGTTTATCATTATCATAAGGCTCAATCTTACCACTTGATTTAATGATACGCGGCATCACCACTTCGACCACTTCAAAGGTAGTAAAGCGTTCTTGACAGCTATTACAAGATCGTCGGCGGCGCACTTGCGCACCTTCAGCAGCAAGACGCGAGTCGATTACCTTTGTCTCTGACGCATTACAATAAGGGCAATGCATACGGCTTTCCTTGTCTTTATATGAAGCACTATTAAACGAGTCATAATCCCATCTTTACAGCTACATCATTCAAATTTATAACCGTAAATAAGATTACTTACCAATGCAAAAACTGCCAAAAATCTTGCCCAACAAATCATCTGCACTAAATTCCCCGGTAATTTCGCCCAGACTATGCTGAGCTTGACGCAAACTTTCAGCGACTAACTCACCCGCTTTAAAAACGGTTAGCTGCTCATGAGCTTCTGCTAAATATTCGGCCGTTCTTCTTAATGCATCTAAATGACGCGTACGAGCAATCAGGCTATTTTCGGGTGGATGAAACCCTACTTTGGCACACAGAGTTTCGACTAAATCATCAATACCTGCGCCTGTTTCACATGAAACGTTAACTTGCTCGTAACCGCGATTATGAATCTGTTGTTGCGAAATAGAGGTTATTTCTTTGCTGCTATTATTGTTTAATAAATCACTTTTATTAGCGATAATTAACAAGCGCTTGGCTTCTGGTAGCTCGCCAAATAGCTGCTCAGCGAGCTGTAATGGGGTACTTTCTTCTTCAAGATCACGGGTTACATCATAAACCATTAACAGCATATCTGCCTGAGCAATCGCTGTCCGCGCGCGCTCAATGCCGATACGCTCGACCGTGTCTTCTGTCTCGCGCAGGCCTGCCGTATCAGTCAAGTGTAGCGTCAAACCATTGAGGACAACGGTTTCTTGTAGTGTATCACGCGTTGTACCCGCCACATCAGTGACGATAGCACGCTCTTGCCCTGCCAAGCGATTGAGCAGGCTTGATTTACCAGCATTAGGTCTACCTGCCAATACCACATGAATACCATCACGTAATAATTGTCCCTGCTTAGCAGTCGCCAAGACCTGCTGGATTTTTTCTTGTGTCTGTTCAAGCTTACCTTGTATGACCCCATCTGATAAAAAATCAACGTCTTCTTCATCAGGAAAATCGATGGCTGCTTCAACATGCAGACGCAGATGAATTAACTGCTCAAGTAGCTGATTAATCTTTTGTGAAAACTCGCCGCTGAGTGACCGAATAGCACTGCTAGCAGCGGCGGCGCTGGTAGCATCAATCGCATCTGCAATGGCTTCTGCCTGTACCAAATCCAACTTATCATTATCAAAGGCACGATAAGAGAACTCTCCAGCACTTGCTTGTTTTGCCCCTAACTCAAACACACGTGCCAACAACTGATTTTGCAAAATCATGCCGCCATGACCTTGCAGTTCAATCACATCTTCGCCAGTAAACGAGTGCGGACCCTTAAAATACAGCACCAACCCTTCATCGATAACCGTACCATCTGCTTGATAAAATCGGCAGAAGCTCGCCATGCGCGGTTTAAATGCTGACTTACCTGTCAGCGTACAAGCAATGCTATACGCACGTGTGCCAGACAGACGAATAACCCCAACCCCACCTCGTCCAAGCGGTGTAGCAATAGCGGCAATGGTAGGTAGACTCGAAAAACCGAGATTTTTTGATGACTCAGGGGCGGCTAACGCCAACTCTTGGGAATACACAAGCACTCTCAATAACTAAAAACTCCATTATAGACGGCTTAACGCACACTGACAAAACAATCTTTAAAGAGCGTAATCTCCTCATTGTAAGTCTTTTCCAATATCATCTAGCTTGACTGCAGCGACTATGGCGTAGTCTTAAGTAGGTATTCATACCAGATATGACATTAAGGCCATAAAAAAACCACCGCCGTAGCGATGGTTTTTTGAACTTCTAAACTATTAAATGATTAATCCAGTACCTTAACCGTACGAAGCTTTTGCTCTTCTTCTACTTTTTTATTGACGATATATTGATGCGTCATACTAAATAAGTTATTCACAGTCCAGTATAGTACTAGACCTGCTGGGAAGAACAGCATGAACGCGGTGAAAATAATCGGCAAGAATTTCATGACTTTCGCTTGCATCGGATCAGCTGGCTGTGGATTAAGCTGCTGCTGAATAAACATCGATGCACCCATTAATAGTGGCAAAATAAACCACGGATCCATCGCTGATAGATCTTGAATCCACAAAATCCACGGTGCATGACGTAGCTCAACACTCTCAACCAGTACCCAATACAAGGCTAAGAAAATCGGCATTTGCATTAGAATCGGCAAACAACCCGCCATTGGATTGACTTTTTCTTCTTTGTACATTGCCATCATTTCTTGCGACATTTTCATGCGATCGTCGCCATGCTCTTCTTTTAATGCAGCAAGGCGCGGTGCAATCGCACGCATCTTCGCCATTGAGTAATAGCTCTTGTTTGAGAACCACATCAATGCCAGCTTCACTAAGATAGTCAATAGAATAATTGACCAGCCCCAGTTACCGATGACTTTATGAATGCCATCCAAAATACCAAACAATATCTTTGATATTGGCCATAACAGACCATAATCGACCGTCTGATTTAACCCTACTGCTACATCCTTAAGCTCAGATTGTACCTTTGGTCCTGCGTATAGCGTCGCATTTAAGGTTACTTGCTTGTTTGGTGCAACATTGACAGGCTGACTGTTAAAACCGATAAAGTAATCATCACCGGTTTCGCGGCTAAAGAATTTACCAGTAAAGTTTTCAGGCGTCCATGCTGACACAAAGTAATGCTGTACGATGCCAACCCAACCTTTATCACTGGTTGTGGTCAATTCACCATCATTAAACTTACCAAACTTCAGCTTATTATAGGGATCATCGGGTGTACCCCAAGCGCCGCCCAAATAGGTTGCCATACTAAGCGCACCTTTATCAGACATACCGGGATCTTTACTATCATCACGCTTTAGCTGCGCAAACATCTGACCTTGCCACGCCGCTGTAGAAGCATTTTGAATCTTATAGCTGATATCAATAGGATATTTATCGTGTGTAAAGGTAAAAGTCTTAGTGACTGTCACGCCATCTTTTTTATACGTAAGCGGCACTGATAACGTTTGCTGGCCTTTTTCCATCACGTAATTGTTAGCGGTATGGCTGTATTTGGCACGACCTTCTGCAGTATCGATACCATTTTGACCAATCAGACCAGACTGAGCCACGTAAACGCGGTTACTGTTGTTTTCTAGCAATACAAAAGGCTTATCGCTATCAAGGGTCGCATCATACTGCTTTAGCGCAGCATAAACGATGTCACCGCCTTCTGGATTGATTTTGATGTCATAACGATCAGTAGTGACTGTGATTAGTCCTGCATCAGTAGCAGGTGTAGCAGTCACAGCGCTATCAACTGTACCGTTGTCGACAGGTAGCGTCTGTACTGGAATATCACCTGCTGCACCGCTAGTAGAAGGAATATCGGCTCCTACTGAAGCTGCAGTTTCTGGCACCGTGTCTACAGCTGGGGCATCTGCATAATCATCACGCCATGCCAAAATCAGCAGATAAGCGGTGATTAACATCGCAATGATGATCATCACCCGAAATATCTTTTGCATAAACCTTTCCTAGATTAAAAAATTAGGGAATAAAAAAACTAGGGCATGTGTTATGACCACCACACAGCATTGGCCCAGATAGTGAACGGTAATGTCAGCAGTCAATCACATAAAATGTTCATCATTTTACTAAAAAACGATTCTAAATGATACCAACAGTGTGGATAACTTGTGGGTAACTAGGTAGATATGCTGAAACGCCTAGTAAAGCTTACGTCTTAGGTCAATTTCATCATATGATTTAGGCGAGTAACATAGCCATGATTATCTCGATAAACATAAAAACCATGAAACTGTCCATGAGCTACTAGATTACGGGACAAGTATTGATAACGATAAGAAGCCAAAGGTAGAGGCACAAAATCAATTCCATGTCCCCCTAATGGATGACAGCGACTAATGCGTTTTAATAACAGTAAACTCCCATTCCAAACACCATACCAAACTAGAGCTTGCTTACCATAGTTTGAACAGGTTGGATAATATCGACAACGAGCAGGTAATATAGGACTTATTATTTTTTGATAAAAAGCTATAAAATTATATATTAATCTATATAAGTATTTATTTATTATTTTTATAAAAAAATTCATGTTATTTTTTTTCTATTTTTTTAAAAATATTAATTACTTCCATTTTTATTTCTTTATTACTTAAGCCTTTAACGGAACTTTTAACAATAAAAACAATATCTTTATTTTCTAAACTAGAAGCTTTTATTCGAAACTGTTCACGTATTTGACGTTTGATTAGATTTCGCGCAACTGCCGTAGGGACTTTGCGCTTGGTGATCGCCATACCGACTCGTGGCTGCTCATGAGTATTAGTACGCACAAACGCCATCAGATGGCTCTGATGTAGCTTACGCTCAGGCGCGTCAAAGACCTCACGAAAGGCTGCAGGCGTGAGTAAACGCTGCTCTTTAGTAAAGCGAGCATTTAGTGTCGTTGGAGGAGTATTAGACATAGTACAACCTAGTATAAGAGATGATAACGATAGTAGAAATAATAACAAAATATAGAGACAAAAAAAGCGCCGATGTGGGCGCTTTTAATATATGGCTAAGTGTCAGTTGTGATGATTGACTATCGCAATCTATAAATAATAGAAACACAACAAGCACTATGAGCCATGCTTATCGCAATCTACTGATTATACAGTAAGGCGATGACGTCCTTTAGCGCGGCGACGAGCTAAGACCTGACGGCCTTTTTTAGTTGCCATACGAGCACGGAAACCGTGAGTACGTTTACGCTTGATCACGCTTGGTTGGAATGTACGTTTCATAACTCACCTATCAAAATAATGGACTAAATTCGTAATAACGGAGGATTATATCATTGCATAGGATGTGGGTCAATAAACTATTCACTACGTTTTAAAGCAACGTGATATCGCTCTTCGATTTTTTACTTTTTGTAGAAAGCTGATGAGTTTTTAAAACTCATCTAAGAAGTTAGTCATCCTCTGCGTACTTGATAAAATCACTACTGTAAATCTTATTATCTAGTTTTAAAACAATTTGTATTATTGGCGATGATTTTTAAAGTTATCCACAATTTTGGTTGATTCTTATAATAATTAATTGATTAATATATATAGATATTGTTGTTATTGGGGTGCTGTTTTTCTGTGGTTAAGTGTTGATTTTCCTTTATAATCAAAAATTTAAGCTATGGGTAACCCTGTGTATAACCTGTGGGTGAAATATGGATAACTTAATATGATTACTTATACACAAAAATATCCACAGGCTTATCCCCAGAAAACAAGGTTTTATCCACAGGTTATTTGTGGTAGATTACTCCCCTATAAGATATAAGATGTTAGTGTACTTTGTAATAGGTTGTTTAACGTAAGCCTCAACGCCTTTTTAGACCTAATTCGATCCATTCTTACAATAAAAAATGCTAATACTTTGAACTATAGGGCTACTGATATTCATGATAGATACAGCAAACATTTGGGATAAATGCCTAAACGACTTACGTTATCATGTCAAAGATAACGTGTTTACCATGTGGTTAAGGCCATTATCAGCTCATCAAGAAAACAACACCTTAATCATTCTTGCACCTAATGATTATTTTGTAACTTACATCAAAAAGAACCACTTAGAGGATATTCAGCAGCTGGTTGCTAAGCATAGTCAGGGAAGTATTGAAGAAGTTATTGTACGTGTTGATAACGCTGGTCGCGATATCGATGATAGTAGCTCGCTGCAATCGGGATCATTATTCTCAGAAGATAACCTCTCCCCTACCCCTTCAAATCATGATTTTGAAACGATTCATCATAATAATGCCAAAGCAGATATCGATGCCAATATGCGTCATGCGGAAGCCGTTGACTCTGCTGATGCGAAATCCTTAAATTATTTAAATCCTGATTTTACCTTTGAAACCTTTGTCACAGGTAAGTCTAACAATCTTGCTTATAAGGCGTGCTACGAGCTTGGTAAACGTCAATCAAAAAACCGTCACAATCCTTTGTTTATATATGGACCTTCTGGTTTGGGGAAAACCCATTTAATGCATTCTGTAGCACATCGCTATTTGAAAAATAATCAAACTTTTTATTATTTCACTTCTGAAAAATTTATTAATCAATTGGTTTATTCATTAAGAAATAATAAAATAGAAGACTTTAAAAAGAAAATAAAAAAAGTAGATTTATTAATAGTAGATGATATTCATGTATTAGCTGGAAAGACTAAAAGTAGTAATGAGTTTTTAACATTGTTTGCAGATTTTACTAGTGGTGATAAACAGCTGATTTTGGCATCCGATCGTCATCCATCACAAATGACTGAATTTGACGAGCGCTTTAGATCTCGTTTTTCTTGGGGCTTAACGGTCGCAGTTGATCCGCCTGAAATTGATACGCGCGTACAAATCTTACAAAGGAAAGCTGCCTCTTATGGAATGAGCCTTCCTAAAGAATGTGCGTTATTCATCGCTCAAAATGTTGTTTCTAATGTGAGACGTTTAGAAGGTGCTTTAAACCAAGTATTTGCCAATGCTAACTTAACCGGCGCCCCTATTACCCTTGAAATGGTGCAATATGCCTTAAAAGATATTGTTGCCATGCGCGTACAAGCCGTCAATATGGATAATATTCGTAAAGTGGTCGCTGAATATTATGATGTGACGATTAAAGATATGCTTGGTCGCAAGCGTACGCGTAGTATTGCTAGACCTCGCCAAATAGCGATGGCACTATCACGAGAGTTGACCAGCGAGAGTTTTCCTGAGATTGGGCAGTCTTTTGGAGGACGCGACCACACAACAGTGATGCATGCTTGTGATAAAGTGAATGAATTACGTACCGCCGATCCAGCGTTTGACAAGGATTACAAGACCCTAGCTTTGATGCTGCAAGCTGGTTAGAAGGCTCTACTATCACTATATTTTAGTAGATAGATATGGTTTATAATGTTGAAAACGGGCGTATACAGACCCCTAATAGATTATCGTCAGTAGACAGGGTATATTAAGTCAATATTCTTTATTTTTACAAAAAGAATCAATCAAATAAGAGTAACTAAGCATGCAATTATCGATTAATCGAGAGTCGTTACTAAAAGCCATTAACTTGATCGCCAAGGCTGCTGATAAACGCCATAATATGGTTATTTTGGGTAATATCAAGCTACAGCTATTTGAATCAGAGCTTGTTTTGACCGCTTCTGATTTAGAAGTAGAGCTGACATCGACGTTGAAATTGCCTGCTGGAGCTTGTGTTGAAGCAGGTACGACGACATTGCCTGCCACTAAATTAAGAGATATCTGTAAATCTTTGCCTGCTCAAGCACAAGTCAGTCTGATAACTCAAGAAAACCAACGCTGCTTATTGACCAGTGGCAAAAGTCGTTTTACCTTAGGTACATTGCCTAGCGAAGACTATCCAAGTTTGGGTAACCCTGAAAATATCACGCCATTGACGATTAGCCGTAGTCGTCTTATTGATTTGATTCATAAGACCCAATTTGCGATGGCTATTCAAGATGTCCGTTATTATCTAACGGGTATGCTATTTGATGTATCACAGCAGCAGTTAACGACGGTTGCAACCGATGGTCATAGACTGGCATTAGCACGTAGTGTTATTGAAGTCAGTGCTGATTTAAGTATGCAGGCTATCTTGCCACGTAAGGCTGTAATTGAGCTTGAGCGTTTGGCTACCGAGCTGGGCAAAATGCTTGGTGATAAAGACAATGCCGTCACGTTGAGTTTCGGTCGTGAATTTTTGCAAGTGAGCTTACCATTTGGTGACGTTGATAGTGCAGGGCAGGTTAGTCAGGATTTGATGGTGACTTTTACCGCGCGTCTGATTGATGGTAAATTTCCTGATTATCGCCGTGTGATGCCTAGCAATACAGACAAACTTGCTCTATTTAATCAAGAGAAAATGATGGATGTGCTGCGCCGTGTCGCGATTTTGAGTAATGAGAAGTCTCGTGGCGTAGTATTTAACTTTGCCAGTGATGGTATGGTAGAAGTACGCGCCAATAATGCAGAGCAAGATGAAGCGGTGGAGATGATTCAAGCCAAGTATCAAGGTGAGCCGATGGAGTTGTCCTTTAATGCTGCTTATCTACAAGACGTGCTAGGTGTCATCCAAGGCGACTTGCAAATGCATATGAGCCAGTCAAATGCATCGGTATTGGTTAATCAGTTAAATGATGAGTTCCATCAGTACGTTATTATGCCAATGCGCATATAATTTATTCTTTAAATGATAGATAATTAGGGTTTAAAGTTATAATTGTTATGGATTTTAACCCTAATCATATCGATGAATTTAAGCTTCCTAAGCTTAAAATTCTATATTTTAATTAAACTTTTGCCTGCTAAAATACAAGCAGGATTTATAGGCGGCTGTCGGTATTATGATTGAACGTCTACAAATCTCTCACTTGCGCAATTTAACGCACATCAATTTATCGCCTGCAGCTTGTAATGTTATTATCGGCGCTAATGGCAGTGGTAAAACCTCGTTACTTGAAGCTATATTTTTGTTATCAAGAGGCAAAAGTTTCCGTCATCATCAGCCTAAACGCTACATCCAACATTATCAAGAGTCTGCCACTATACATGCTAAGCTCAATAACAGCCGTACCTTAGCTATCCAAAAGAAAGCAGATGCGACGACTATTCTGCGTTTAAATCAAACCACTGTTTACAACCAAAGCATCTTGACCGAGCAGCTACCAACATTGCTTATAGACCCATCAACGATGGACATGCTAGAGCAGGGTAGTGCCAGTCGTCGCCAGCTATTGGATTGGTTAGTGTTTCACATGAAACAAGGCTTTCACCCCCAGTGGGTTGCTTATCAACGTCTTCTAAAACAGCGCAATAGTTTACTAAAGCAACGGCGTCATTTAACTCAGGTTCAGCTCGCTGAGCTTAAGGCTTGGGATAAGGGGCTGGCCAGTCATGCAGCGCTGATTCATCATTACCGTCAAGCTATATTTGAAGCTTGGCAGCCTTATTTTTCTAAGAGCATTGCACAGTTATTGCCTGCTTATGCTGAACAATTGAGCTTAAGCTACAATGCAGGCTATGATACTGGTATAGCGCTCGACATACAGCTTGATGAACGCCTAGAGCAGGATTTGCAGTTGGGTTATACCCGTATTGGTAATCATCGTGCTGATATTCACGTGCATTGGCGCTCGATAGGCTCAAGACAGATAGCTGATGAGAATCTAAACCCACCTTTATCAGCGGATCCGACTGTTAAACTGCCTATTTTGAAAGAGCAGGCGGCTAATATCTTATCTCGTGGAGAGAAAAAACTGTTGATTACGGCATTGCGTTTATCACAATTACCATTGTTGCTTAATGCTAAAAGTAATAGCGAGCTACATAACAGTGACGCTAAATTAAGTGTTACACCAGTGGTATTACTAGATGATATTACCGCAGAGCTGGATGATAAGGCGATAGAGATTTTATTATCAACATTAGCACAGCTACCATGCCAGGTATTTGTGACCAGTTTGACAGACAGTATTTTACCTTTAGTACATAAATATTGGGAAAAATCTCAAGTGTTTCACATGAAACAAGGAGGTATTTTACCAGCTCAGTAGCTTTTACTAGGGTATTGATATCTGCGTTATTAATCCTTATTTTACGTCCTTAAGCGCCCGTCCTCTTGCATATTTTACCCTCGTTCTATACCGCATTCTGATACTTAGAAATCGTTCCCTAAACAGTGACTTACAGACAAAAAAATGCTAAAATAGAGCTTTATTTTTGTCCTATTCTTAGCAAGTTATCTTACCGTTTTATATGGATCTTTATTATTGGTTGTAAGGACTTAAGTTATTGATAACAATGAATTTGATTCAATATTTTTAAACTTTATAGTTTTAAGAATAATCGCAGTATGGATCAAATAGAGTATGCAGACCTGACATATTTTTCAATCTGGTTTTTTGCCTCTATATTATTTTCTAAAAAGCTTGGGCCAACCTTAATAAAGACAGAATATGACTACAAGACGATATTATAGATAGCATCATTAAGTATCACCACTGTGGTGAGCTGATGATAAACAGCTGATAATGGCTAGATCAAGGAATGCACATGAGTGACTCATTACCTACCGACCACCAGCAATTAACGTCAGACAGCGCAGTTGAGACTATTGCCGCCGCTGTCGCTCCTGAGGTATTACCCTCTGATTACAGCTCGAAAGACATCCGAGTACTGCGCGGACTAGAAGCGGTGCGCGTGCGCCCTGGTATGTATATTGGTGATACCGATGATGGTACTGGCTTGCATCATATGGTCTTTGAGGTGGTGGATAACTCTATCGATGAAGCGCTTGCTGGTCATTGTGATCAAATTGATATCATTATCCACGAAGATGAATCTGTCAGCGTGATGGATAATGGTCGCGGTGTCCCTGTCGACATTCATCCAGAAGAAGGTGTGTCTGCCGCACAGGTTATTATGACGGTACTGCATGCTGGTGGTAAGTTTGATGATAACAGCTACAAGGTATCGGGCGGTCTGCATGGCGTTGGCGTTTCAGTCGTTAATGCATTATCCAAAAAGCTTGAGATGAATATCTGGCGTGAAGGTTATCATTATCATCAGACTTATACTGATGGTGTGCCTGATGGCGATATTCAGCAAATGGAAGCGACAGATCAAACTGGCACACAAATCCGTTTTTACCCTAGCAATGACGTATTTACCGGTACTATTTTTGAATATGATATTTTAGCCAAGCGTTTACGTGAATTGTCATTTTTAAACTCTGGCGTACGTATTGTTTTGACTGATGAGCGTATTGATAAGCGTCATGAGTTTGAACACAAAGGTGGATTGTCAGAGTTTGTCAGCTATATTAATGCTGGTAAAGATGGCATCAATGATGTGTTCCATTTTATCAGTAATCAAGATGATGGTATCAGTGTCGAAGTGGCGTTGCAGTGGACAGATACTTATAACGAAAAAGTGTTTTGTTTTACCAATAACATTCCACAGCGCGATGGCGGCACGCATTTATCTGGCTTCCGCTCAGCACTCACGCGTTGTTTGAATACCTATATGGATCGTGAAAATCTCTTCAAAAAAGAGAAAGTGGCTGCGACTGGTGATGATGCCCGTGAAGGCTTGACGGCTATCGTATCTGTTAAAGTTCCAGATCCTAAGTTTTCGAGTCAAACCAAAGATAAACTGGTATCAAGTGAAGTGAAATCTGCGGTCGAATCAGCAATGCACGATAAATTTAATGATTATCTGCAAGAAAATCCAAGCGCTGGTAAATTGATTGCTGGTAAAATCATTGATGCCGCTCGTGCTCGTGATGCCGCTCGTAAAGCGCGTGAGATGACGCGTCGTAAGACCACATTAGATATCGCAGGTCTGCCGGGTAAATTGGCGGATTGCCAAGAAAAAGATCCTGCATTATCAGAGCTATATATCGTGGAAGGGGACTCTGCTGGCGGTTCAGCCAAGCAAGGTCGTAGCCGTAAAACGCAAGCAATTTTGCCTTTAAAAGGTAAAATCCTAAACGTTGAACGTGCGCGTTTTGATAAAATGTTATCGTCACAAGAAGTCGGTAATCTAATTACTGCGCTTGGTTGCGGTATTGGTCCTGACGAATATAATCCTGATAAAGTTCGCTATCATAAAATCATTATCATGACCGATGCGGACGTTGATGGTTCGCACATTAGAACCTTGCTATTGACCTTTTTCTTCCGTCAAACGCCTGAATTGATTGAGCGTGGTTATATTTATATTGCTCAGCCACCGCTATATAAAGTTAAAAAAGGTCGTCAAGAGCTGTATCTAAAAGACGATGAGGCACTTAAAGCATATTTATTATCTTCAACGATTGATAATACTAGGCTGCATATTAGTGCTGATGCCCCTGCAATTACTGGTCAAGCGTTAGAGACACTACTAAATGATTATAACCAAACGCAGCTTATTAAAGCCCGTTTGCAGATTCGTTATCCAGCCGTTTTGTTGGATGCCCTAACGCATACGCCAAAACTTAGTACTGATATGACGTATGATAAAGATGCAATGCAAGCATGGAAAGACACGCTACAGACCCAGCTTGAGCACTTTGGTAGTGACTTAAGTCCTGAGATTGAGCTGGTGAATATCCATGCACCGCAACCTAAAAATATGGATGCCGCTGCCGCTGATTTACTGGGTATGAAACCTGTCGTTGCCGTTGAAGAAAGTGATAGCTCTGACACTGAAGCGGTAGTCGCAAAAGCACAATGGCTGCCACGTATTACGGTCTATGTGCATCAGTTGGCCCATCATTATTTGCTCGATGCCAGCTTTATCAATTCGGGTGAGTATACTAAGCTGCTGCGTTTATCAGCTGAATGGAATACCTTGCTTGATGAAGATGCTTTTATTCGCCGTGACGCAACAGCGGGTACAACCAAAGACATCCCAATACGTGACTTCGATTATTTGTGGCAGCAAATGATGCTTGACGCGCGTCGTGGTCTAGCGATTCAGCGCTATAAAGGGTTGGGCGAGATGAATGCCGATCAGCTGTGGGATACTACCATGGATCCTGAAAACCGCCGTATGCTGCGCGTCAATATTGAAGATGCTATCGCAGCGGATCATATGTTCACCTGCTTGATGGGTGATCATGTTGAACCGCGTCGTATCTTTATCGAAGAGAACGCGTTAACGGTTTCTAATTTAGATATCTAAATGGCATAATATTGTGAATCAATGAAAAACCACCGCTTTGGCAACCAATGCGGTGGTTTTTTAATATTAAGCTTGTTTCACGTGAAACTTAATTGAATAAATGCTTTAAATAATGGATATAGAAATGATCGAAGTTATTTTACTTGCTATAGCATTGGCAATGGATGCGTTTGCGGTATCAATTGGTTTAGGCGCTAAGTCCCAAAAACAATCGTCCGCTTATGTTTTACGTTTAGCGGTTTATGCAGCACTGTATTTTGGTATCGCACAAGGCGTTATGCCGCTAATTGGTTATCTATTGGGTGCAGTATTGCTAGGCTGGTTAGCGACTGCTGCACCGTGGATTGGCGGTGGTATCCTTATTCTGCTTGGCACTAAGATGTTATATGAAGCTTTTAATGGTGAGATTGAAGCGGTATTAGAAGACGGTTTTGATAGAAATATGCAAGAAAAAATCAATCATCGCATGATGTTTACACTGGCTATTGCCACCAGTATTGATGCCATGGCAGCAGGCTTTACTCTAAATTTACTGGCACTTAATGCATGGCTGGCGTGCTTCATCATCGCTATTGTCACTGCTGGATTTGGCTTTTTTGGTATCTATTTAGGTAAGTCTTCTGGAACGTGGCTTGAGGACAAAGCTGAAATACTTGGTGGATTGGTATTGATAGCCATTGGTATAAAGGTTATGTTTATCCGTTAATAAGCACCATTATTTGGATTAATTCTCTACAATAAAAAGCACCCCTTTGATGATCAAAGGGGTGCTTTTTTGTTTCACGTGAAACTATAACTATTTATAATCTTAACTATTATTTACTCTTCATCAGTGTTAAAACGCCATGCAAGTATACGCGTACTTTTTTGACCTTGACTCATCTCGATGATACGCATTTGGGCGACACCAAGTTGTTTCAACAGTAATTGCAGAGGTTTTACGTTTTCTGACTTAGATACCAGTGTCGTAAACCAACCGACGTGCTCTGCAAAGTATTGACTCTCTTTTACCATCTTAGTCAAAAAGGCAATCTCGCCACCTTCACTCCACAACTCTTTATGCTGACCACCGAAGTTTAGATTCTGTGCGGCATTGCCAGACTTGGTTGAGCTACGGCTGATTTGTTCGTTCTCATTCTTACCACGATGTCGTTGCAGATTATGCTGCTTACGACTATTGGCTTCCATCGCTTCCTCTAATGAAGCATGAAATGGCGGGTTGCAAACAACCACATCAAAGTAATCTTGGCGACCGATGATATTTTTAAAAATAAATTTAGGTTCAGTCTGTAGTTTGACTTTAACGGCACTTTTTAGCTTTGGGTTGGTTTCACAAATCAGCGCAGCGGTATTGACCGAAATAGGATCAATGTCTGAGGCGGTAAATCGCCAACCGTAGCTTTGACTACCAATAATCGGATAAATCGCGCTGGCACCGGTGCCAATATCAAGGGCGTGGATTTCTTTGCCAGTCGGTGGCGTATTTTCTTTATTAACATGCGTCGTTTGCGCGAGTAAATCGGCAATATAATGAATATAATCGGCACGTCCCGGAATCGGTGGACAGAGATAACCTTCCGGAATATCCCAAAACTTCACACCATAATAATTTGCTAGTAGTGCCTGATTAAGGACGCGCACGGCGGCACTGTCTGAGAAGTTAATCGTCGACTCGCCTTTGGGATTGGTAATGGTGTGCTTAGCAAGCTCAGGCAAAGCGCGAGTCAATACTTCAAAGTCATAACGACCTTGGTGCGGATTGCGCGGATGTAGCTGCCCTAATTTTTTGGCAGTTTCAGGCGATCTGTTTCGTTGATTGTTGGCGGTCGGGCGACGGTTCATAGGCTTACTGGTCATAGTATCGGGCTTTGATGTTTGAATATAATGCACCATTTTAGCAGATTTCACGAGTCACTAGCGTCTTATCGACTACGTAAAATCAGATTTAATCCCAATATTATCATCGCTGTACCCAATACGCGGTCGATCCAATGTTCAAAACGCTGAAAGCGACGATGAATGGCAGGGATAGACAGTAACATCACCACGGTACTAAACCATGCCATCTGCAAGACCATCATCCATACGCCATAAATAGCCAATTGCCACAGCGGTATATCGGGTGATAAAACGAGGGTAAATATCGCCACGAAATAGACGGGCGCTTTTGGATTAAATACATTGCAAAAAAAGCCACGACGCAGAATAGCAGCGGTTGAGTTTGTATCGGTAGGCGGTTTTTTATTAGAAATGGCTTTATCAGAAAGCTCGGTATGATTGGTAGAAGTCGTTTGCTTAATAAGCATATCTTGTGAAACGTGAGCGCCTGAATCTGTTGGTTCTGCGGAAAGGGCTAAATCTGCTGGCTTTTTAGCTTTGGCTTGAATACCTTGCCATCCTAGATAAATAAGATAACTACCTCCTAACCATTTGATAGCGGTCAGTAAAGGCTGCGAGTGGGCAATCAGCGTTGCCAGTCCTAGCACCGAATAAATAATGTGTACGGCAAGACCCAAGGTGATACCAAGGCTACAAATCAAACCCGTGCGTCGCCCTTTAGCCAAGGTTTGCTGCGAGACCAAAACAAAGTCAGGACCCGGAGAGGCGGCAGCGAGTAGATGGACGCTGGTGATAAGCAAAAAACCGTGCCAAAATTCCATAAAATGCTCTGAGTCATGTCTTGAGTTGGATAATAGTTGCACATTAGCGTAAATGAGGTCAACTGATATTGATACCAGCTATTGATGCTCATGCTAAAACGTTGCTTGCGTTGCACGTAGTGTATGTCTATATTGAAAGTAAGTTACATGATTTTTAGCAGTGTTAATTCGCCATGTGACAAACCATAAAACGATCGCTCTAATAAGGATAAAAATATGACTACGGAAAGTAATAATAGTAATTCTACTAGCAATGACACTCGCATTACTTATGAAACTCAAGATTACATCTGCTTGATCGGGCTCAATCGCGCTGATAAACGTAATGCCTTTGACAGTCATATGATTAAGCAATTATCTGAGGCACTCACTCAATACGAAAATGATGCCAATCTTCGCTGTGCGCTGATATTCGCTCACGGTGAGCACTTCACTGCAGGGCTTGATTTGATGGAGCTACAAGACAAATGGGATAAAGGCGCGTTTGAGTTTACTGCTGACGAAATCGATCCTTGGGGTATCGGTGGAAAATTACGCAGTAAACCCGTGGTCGTCGCAGTACAAGGCACTTGCTTTACCGCTGGGATTGAGCTGATGCTCAATAGTGATGTGGTTATCGCAAGTGATAACTGCAACTTTGCGCAAATGGAAGTCCAGCGCGGTATCATGCCGTTTGGTGGTGCAACCGTACGCTTTGTCGCGGCTGCGGGCTGGCAAAAAGCCATGCCTTATCTACTCACTGGTAAAAACTTTGATGCGCAGACTGCGGATAGGTTGAATCTAGTTAGCGAAGTGATGCCAAATGGAGAAGAATATGAGCGCGCGCTAACTATCGCTAAAGAGATTTGCAACGCTGCACCGCTTGGGGTGCAAGGGTTATTGTCATCAGTGCAAGATGCCAGTCGTAATGGCGCAAAAGCAGCATTAGCTAATATTCATGGCTATCTGCCGCATTTGTTTCATTCAGAAGATGCCAAAGAGGGTGCGATGGCGATGGTTGAGAGACGTGAGGCTGAGTTTAAGGGTAAGTGAAACATAAGGTCTCATTTATGTGGAAGCAAAAAATAATAGCGATATGGTCTAAGTATTTTTTGAAAAATTGGCAACCAGACTTTGAAGAGCTTTCACCTTATATCTCTCCAGATATTCTATACTTCTTCACTGTAGATAAAGACTCTTCATACTGTATATCATGGAATACAACGTATTCTGAGTTATTAGCTCTTGATTTAGGACATCTAGAAACAGATATAAATGATGTACAATTTTATTATTTTGATATACCTATTATAGTGGGTCATATCAAATTTAATCATGCAAAGATTTTATGGAACTCTACTTCATTAGAGTCACCAATCCAGCATTATATAGTCGACATTAGAGAAGGAGTAAGGTATATAGACACTTACTCAAAGCTAGCAGGAATGCTCTCTAAATATGAGACATACGCGCAAAAAATTACCGATAATATGGTTATGGATGAAGACTCTTTTAATTTGTGCATAAAAGATATCTTCTACGTCCTTAATTATTCTATACCTGATAGATGTACTCGCTTAGATATTTATAATGAGAGAGATTATGCTTATCCTATTTTACTAGATAGTAATTATCAGCATCAAGGCACTGTTAGCAAAATTCACTATATGAGCTATGGGCTTAAAATTGAGCAATATCATCACTATTATGATTACTGTATAAAACCTGTACCAAGCTTCATCACTGCATTACTTGAGTATGATGAAGATAATATCTTATGGATTGATAATATAAATAAGGTAATAGGTTTCAAAGGTGATAAGTCTTGCTTGGTACTACCTAATAAAATCGAAAGTATACAGATTGACAATCTACGTCCTGCGAAAGGTTGGGGTGGTTGTTGGATGGAGATTAGGATAGCTGGTTTTAAAAATAGCATTCGTATTTATCAAGTACTAGATGTTAATCAATTAGATAAACACGTAGACGATTTTTCTGCTTTTTTTGGAATTAATGTTGTTATCAATGATAGAGGTTATGACTGTTAGATTAATAACGCCTATTTAATTTACACCATACGCTAGACAATCTATAAATTAAACGATAATAGTGAATGGCAGGATTGGCTCCAGCTTCATAACAGCTTTGATAACCACGAAATCTAAAGCGGTACTTCAAAACACAATCAAGCAAACCAAACATACCAACCAAAAAAACCTCGCAATTGCGAGGTTTTTGTTTTATCTAGTATGACTGACTATAACTACACCAGCGTCAGTGTTAACCGCTCAATTATAATTATTTAGCCGATTTGTAGTAGTCAACCATCATAGTGCCTAACGTGCCATTGTCATCGATAGTGACGATTCTGACTGTGCCTGACTGTGCTGCCGTACTAGATTGCACTTGTCCCGCGCTGCCTAACACCACTTGGTTGGTTTTGGCTGCCATTGCTCCGTTACCGATAGCGATGCTATTCATGCCGCCAGCCATAGATTTATTGCCTAACGCTACCGAGTTTGCACCTTGTGCGGCTGCCGCTTCACCAACTGCGGTAGAGCGTACACCACTAGCATCGGCTAGATGACCAAAGGCTTGCGCGCGTTCAGCAGTGGCTTTTGATTGCCAACCGATAGAGGTTGAGCCTAAACCTGCGGCATTGGCTTCCCCGCCAACAGCCGTTGCGGAGTTTAGACCTGCATTGGCTTTATTACCGACAGCGACCGTATCGTTAGTACCACCAGCGATTGACGCTTCGCCGACTGCGGTAGAGCGAACACCGCTAGCATTGGCTAGATGGCCAAAGGCTTGCGCGCGTTCGGCGGTGGCTTTTGATTGCCAACCGATAGAGGTTGAGCCTAGACCTGCGGCATTGGCTTGACCACCGACAGCGGTTGCTGAGTTCAGACCTGCATTGGCCATATTACCGATAGCAACCGTGTCGTTAGTGCCGCTAGACATAGCACTATTGCCTAAAGTAATGGCAGTACTGTTCGTAGTGGTTTGGGTATTTGAAACTTGATAGTCAGCGCCTGTTGCCATAGTCGTGCATGAAGCGGTGGCAGCGATGGCTAAAGTAAGGGCGCACGTTTTGAGTGCTAAGTTTGGTAAAAAGTCCATTTTCATCATGCTAAATCCTTTTAGACAAGCCATCTTGGCTTAGTAGGGGGTTTGGGTAAAAGCTGATAGATTACAATCCTTGCAATATCAGCGTACTCTGGCATAAATAATTTGATCATATGTAGAGTCCGCAACATTAATGTAACACTAATTTTTAGCCATTATTCAAATAATGATGATGTTATATTTTTAAATATCATTTAAGCCGACGAATGAACAGTTATAATATAAAGCAATCGTAAAGGGGAATGCTGGTGTTGTACAACTTTGATAAAATAATAGACAGACGTGATACGGGGTCGTTTAAATGGCATTATACCGATGAGACAATTCCGCTGTGGGTCGCGGATATGGACTTTAAGACCGCCCAGCCTATTTTAGCGGCGATTGAGCAAGTAGCGGAGCATGGCATATTGGGTTACACCGTGCCGACCGAGCCGTTGTATCAAGCGATTATCGACTGGCATGGCAGTCGTTATGACTTGTGGCTGGATAAGCAGGATATTCTTTTCTCTCCGGGTGTCGTGCCAAGTTTGGTGCTGATGATGAAAGTATTTACCGAGGCAGGGGATGCGGTACTCATTAATGACCCTATCTATACGCCTTTTATGACCAAGGTTTTGGACAATGGTCGTAAGCTGGTGACCTCTGCATTAAAGGAAATAGATGGTAAATATCATCTGGATTTAGCTGATATCGAAGCCAAAATTATCGAGCATAAAGTTAAGCTATATTTGTTCTGTAATCCGCATAATCCGGGCGGGCGGGTATGGACGGCGGATGAACTTGAAGCGCTGCTTTGTATTTGCAAGAAGCACGATGTGGCCATTGTGAGTGATGAGATTCATCAAGATTTAACTTTGAGTGGGTATACATTTACGCCTTTTTTAACCCTAGCAAAAGACTATGAACACAAAGTAGTCAGCCTAACTTCGATGACCAAAACCTTTAATATTGCCGGTATCAAAGGCTCGATGATATTTGCTAAAGACAGCGGATTACTGAGTAAAATTAACCAGCAGCAGCGTTTGAGTGACGAGCATGAGCTAAATTTATTCGCTTATACGGCGATGCGTAGTGCTTATGAGCAAGGTGGTGAGTGGTTGGCGCAGGCGCTGACTTATATTGAAGCCAATATTGACTTAACGCTACAATTTTTAGAAGAGCATTTACCTAAGATTAAGGTGATGCGTCCAGAAGCTTCGTATTTGATTTGGCTAGATTGTTCGGCATATGCGCAAGACGATCAAATGCTTTATGACAAATTGAGAGCTGCTAAGGTTGAGCTGAGTGCAGGGATTAAATATGGTGATGAAGGCCATCTTAAAATGCGCCTTAATGTGGCTTGTCCTAGAGCGCTGCTGATAGAAGGGCTAAACCGTATGCAAACAGCATTAAATAGCGATGTTTTTAATATAGTCGATTCAATTTAAAAAGAATACAGTGCTGCTGGGATAAATTTTGCGAAGCCTCTGGAGTGCAAAGGGCACAGCAAGCGAGGAAAGTTTATCCCAACATAACGCTATTTTTAACATGCCTCTTTTATATCGAACTGACTATATTACTTAGCTGGATAACCCGTAATATCTTGAATGCTTTGATATAAAGGCTTTAAGCGCTCATACATTTTGAGATAAACCTCATTATAAAGACGTTTGTAGAGCTGGACATTGGCTTCGATAGGTAAGAACCCATCACCCAAATGGGTCATGGCCTGAGTTGCGGTTAAATGGTCAGGATAAACGCCAAGTCCCACCGCACAGTTGATGGCAGCGCCTAAGCCTGAGGCTTCATAAGTATGCGGTCGATAGGCGGGCATACCGAAGATATCTGCCGTTAGCTGCATGGCGGAGTCGCTTTGGGAGCCACCGCCAGACACACGCAGGTGTTTAATGGCTTTGCCTGTACGCTTCTCAATGGTATCAAAACCAAGCTTTAGCTCATAAGCCAGCCCTTCTAAAATAGCGCGGTAGACATGCGCTCGCGTATGTACATCACCAAAACCAATAAGCGCACCTTTGCCTTCAAGACCCGGATGACGAACACCGGGCGACCAGTACGGCTGCATCATCAAACCCATACAGCCTGCTGGAATGTCTTTGACTGCCTTGTCGAGTAGTTTTTCAGTATCAACACCCTGCGTTTTTGCCAGTTGCTCTTCATACTGGGCAAATTGCTCCTTAAACCAGCTGACCATCCAAAAGCCGCGATAAATCATATACTCATGATTGTAGTAATTTGGCGCGGCGGCGGTATAAGCGGGCATGTGCTTGAGTATCTCAATATAATGGCTCGACGTGGTATTAATAGTCGCAGTAGTGCCAAAGCTTAAGCAGGCGGTATCGGCGGCAAGTCCGGCGGAACCCAACGCTTCGCAAGCTTTATCACTGGCGGCAGCAATCATTGGTGTGCCTTCAAGAATACCAGTAGCGGCGGCAGCTTTAGCAGTAATACTACCGAGCTGCTGCCCAGGTGGTATAAGTTTGGGCATTTGCTCTATCCGGCAACTGAACAGTCGCCATTTGATGTTGTTTGGCTTAAACCATGCTTGCGTTTTGTAATCGTAAGGCAGATAGCCTAAGGCATGACCAGTAGAGTCGGCAATCTCGCCTGTGAGCTGATAGGTGAGGTACGCGGATAAATTGACATAATAGGCTGTTTTCTCCCAAATTTCTGGTTCATGATGCGCAAGCCAATTACAGCGTGCTTTTTGCTGCGCCTCTTGTACCAGCTCGCCCATACCGATGACTTTGGTGAGTGGACCTAGAAAGCCTATGTCATTGTTCTCGCCGCGACGCAAATCCATCCACACAATGGCTGGGCGTAGCGGTTGTTTATCCTTGTCCAAACATATCATGGTATAGCGCTGGGTGGCTAGGCTAACACCGGCAATTTGCGCTGGCGTGATATCGCAATTTTGCCACAACTGCTGACAGGCCTCGCTTAATTTTTGCCAATAGTAGTCAGCATGTTGCTCGGCAAAACTAGGCTGCTCAGAAAAATACGGCTCGATAGGGACGCGTGCTTTGGCTATCTCGGTGCCGAATTGATCAAAGATAAGCGCTCTAACGCTTTGGGTGCCATTGTCGATAGCTAAGAAATAAATAGGCGCATCAAAGTTGTCGGTCATAGTCATCCTTAACTATGTGGGAATATAGATTGAAGCTAACTTAGAGTATAAAGCGGAACGGGTATTAATTTTCCTTGCGTGCTGTGCCTACGCCGACAGAGGCTGAAAAAATTAACCCAGTTCCGCCATATCTTTTCAACAATGAGTTTAGTATAGATAAATTAGGATATAAAAAAGCGCTAAGCCGCAGGCAGATAATAGTAGCGTTGCCATAAGGCTTGATAACGGTCAGACTCTTGCTGCCATTTTTGCTCATCCCAGCCTAGCTCCTGCTGACATATTTGCTTGACTCGCTGACTGATTAGCGGGGTCATCGCACCATTGGGCAATATAAGACCCAAGCGCGTGCGTCGTAGTAATAAATCATCCAAATGAATAACCTGCTCATAGCGAGCAGCAAAGCGAATCTCCGCCCAAATGGTATTGCTATCAGTCACATAAGCCAAGTCATCGTCATGAGCCAGCTCTAGCAAAGTATCGAGCTGTAGGCCATAAAAACCTTTTAAGCGCTGTTGTAATGGTAGCGGCAGGGCAGTAAATTTAGGGTTGGTTGAGGTTTGCTTGCTAAAAACTTGGCTGCTATATAATACATTATCTTGAGTAGCTGATTCATCGAGTTCGAGTACCTTTTGACAGACTTTTAGTACATCAAGGGCGATTAGGCGAAAGGTGGTTAATTTGCCACCGCTTACAGTGACCAGATTATTATCCAACCAGACGCTATGATCGCGTTTTTCCTTACTAGGACTGACGCGCTTACCATCATTGCCATCAGAAATCAGTGGACGCACGCCTGCCCATGAGCTGATGACATCCTTGCGGCTAATATCTACATCATCAAAAAGATCATTGGTCGCGGTCAACAGATAGTCCACCTCGGCATTGGTAATGCCGACTTCTGTATCATCTAAGGGTGGATGGTCCAAATCAGTAGTACCAAGAACGGTTCGGTTCTCCCACGGAAAGACAAAGATTGCTCTTTTATCGACAGGATGCAAAAAGGTATAGGCTTGATTGAGCGGTAGGCGCTCTTGACTGACTACCAAATGACTGCCACGCGATGGACGAATTTGCTTATGAAAGGTTTGTTCCGTTTGCTGACTGGCTTGCATCCGTAACGTATCTGCCCAAGCGCCCGTGGCACTGACCACGACTTTGGCCTGAACGTCGTAAGTATGGGTGCTATGTTGGGGAGAGGTGTCTTTTAGAGTAGCCCCCACCACTAAGCCTTGTTCAGTGGTTATGAGTGATTCTGCTTTAAGATAGTTAATCGCGTGCGCGCCATCATGAATAGCTTCGTCCAATACCCGCATCACGAGCCGTGAGTCATCGGTCACGGCATCACTAAATTGACTGGCACCCAAAAACTTATCTTGTTTAATATGAGGGTTAAGGCTAAGAAAGGCGTCTTTTTTAAAGTACTTAAAGTAGTGCTTACCCGCGAGCTTATCATATACCCTAAGTAGATTATTAAATATCCATGGCGGTGGAAACTTGCCTTTGTAATGGGGCATGACATAGTGCATCTCATTAACGAGGCCACTTGCTTCATTCAGCATGCGTTCACGCTCGCGTACGCTGTGCAGTGTCGTCTTGAAATCGCCCGAGGCAATGTAACGTAGCCCGCCATGTACCATTTTGCTTGAGCGGCTGGAGGTGCCCCAAGCGAAGTCTTTTTGCTCAATTAATAGTACTGCTAAGCCGCGTCTTGCTGCTTCGCGAGCAATACCAGCACCAGTGATCCCGCCACCGATAATGAGCATATCCCATGGTTCAGAACGAGACAGTGGTGCTAATGCTTGCTGGCGTTGTTGATATTGATTAGCTCGGTTCATAGACGACTCATTTTAATTGTTACTTAATTTCAACTATGTATGTTATCCAAATAATCTAATTCATAGTCGTTACTAAATAAAATAAATACACTATATTATAATGCGCGACTGGTATTAATTTTCCTTGCGTGCTGTGCCTACGCCGACAGAGGCTGCGAAAAATCAATGCCAGCCGCGCTGTAACGCTCTTAAACCAAACTATAGTCAATTCCAAATAAAACAGACACGTTATGTTCCAACGCAGTACTGGTATAAATTTTTCTGGCGTGCTGTGACTACGCTGACAGAGGCTGCGTAAAATTCATCCCAGTCCTACTGTATCGCTTTAATACTGAACTCACTATAACTATAAACAAGGTTTTTGAGTAAAGTTATTATTCAATCAAAACACCCGGATTCATACGCTGCTCAGGGTCCAGACTTTTAAGCATATCACGGGTAACCTGAATACCTAGCTTACCCTTTTCAGCAGTGAGGTAAGGGGCATGGTCACGGCCGACACCATGCTGGTGCGATATTGTCGCTTTGCCATTTGCCAGACTTGAGCTGGCAGCATGCTTGATTCTTTGCCAGCGACTTAAGGTACTGGCGTGATCTTGTGCCGCTCTAAAGAAGTAGGTGGTATAAAGGCTAGCACCTTGCTTATAAACGTGTGAGATATGCGTAAATGCCATCACGGCTTCGCCTTCGTCTGCCAGTGCAGTTTGCACCGCTGCTTGCATCTGCTGCATTTGCTCGTCGATATTATGCCAATTGGTCGCGGTCTCAAAGGTATCCACCATGATGCCTTTTTCCCATAAAGTACCGCGCAAATATGGAAATTTAAAACGCCCATGTGACCATATCTTACCCATCAGATTGGCAAGCTTGCCACTGATACCACCATGCTGCTTTAACAGATTTTTAAACTGCGCCAGTGCCAGCGCATTCTGTGCTTTATCACCTGATAGGCCATAAGTAAGCATGACTTTTTGTGAACCTAATCCGCGGGCTTTTAGATAGGTGTTGATTGCCAAAAATTGACTGGGCGTCGTGCCCAAATGTAGATGAGCATCAGTCTCGACCGCATTGCTCAGACGCAGCATAGATAAGGGGATGTTTTTTTGTACCGCTTGTCTGAGTACTTCTTTACCCGCTTCCCAATTTGGCAAAAATACCACTTTGAATAGCTCTTCTTCCGGTTGCGACTGCACGCGCATTTTGACTTCGGTAAAAATACCGGCGCGACCTTCAGTGCCCATCATCATTTCACGCAGATCAGGCCCTGCTGCTGACGCTGGAATATCAGCGATATTGAGTACACCCTGCGGCGTGACCAAAGTACCACCAGCAAACATCTGCTCGATACGTCCGTAACCCAATGACTGCTGACCGCTAGAGCGTGCTGCAATCCAGCCGCCAAGCGTCGATAATTCCCATGACTGCGGATAATGTCCTAAACGGTAACCGTGGGCATTTAATTGTGCCTCGACTGCTGGACCTTGTGTCCCTGCGCCAAAAGTAGCAATTTGGCTCTCTATATCCAAGTCAATCAGCTGATCCATCCTACTCATAGCGATAGTCAATACAGGGCGTGAACCCTTTTGCGGATTGATATGACCAGCGACTGAGGTACCACCGCCAAAAGGAATGACGATCAGGTCGTACTCGCTTGCTAGTTTTAATAAGGTTTCGACATCAGCGGTTGATTGCGGATGCGCCACGCCATCAGGAAAGACCTCAAAGTCGCCGCCGTGCATGGCTATCCAATCCGGAAAGCTCTGACCACGGGCGTGTCTGAGTCTTACTTCGTTATCGACAGATACAGTATCAAGCTCAATCATAGCAGCAGGTAAGCGTGATTTTGGAACGGTTTTGAGCACCTTTTGTAAGCTGACAGAAGACAGTTTTTTAGTTTTACCAATGTGTGACTTGATCAGTTTTGCCCCATGTGGCGAGACTTTTTTATTGATACTGATATTGCCCCAACCATTCCAGCGCGTCTGTTCTATAGGTGTGTTGACAGGTGTAGTGACGGACGTATCTATTTTTGAGAGCGTATCTAAACTGGTATTATCAATAGGAGAGGTCGTTGAGATAGAGGCAGTTTTAGACGTTTTACGCATAAAGGATTTAATTTTGCTCATAGTAAATTTAACCTATCTATTTATAATCACGGTTTGAGTGTCGCTACTGTGGCTATCTCATTGTCCATAATCAGGCAATGAGGATATTTTTTTTATCGAATTAGCATATCACAAATGATCTGATTATTTGATATATGCTAAACATTAGTAGAATCATTAAAAAATAGACAATAATAAACGTATATCTAACCGCCACTACATTCGTGAAACTTGTTAAAATAGCGCACCAATTTATTTATTGATGGACACTACGTTATGACAACTGCTGCCAACGTTCCTACTATTAAAGAAGATCGCATCTTAATTCTCGATTTTGGCTCACAGTACAGCCAGCTTATCGCCCGCCGTGTCCGTGATTCAGGTGTATTCTGTGAGATGTTCCCTTATGATATCGACACTCAGCGCATCATCGATTTTGGCGCAAAAGGCGTTATCTTATCTGGTGGTCCTGAGAGCGTCCACGCAGATGACAGCCCACGCATCAACGATGCTGTATTTGATCTAGGCGTACCAGTATTAGGTATCTGCTATGGTATGCAAGCGATGGCAGAGCGTTTCGGTGGTAAAGTTCACGCCAGTGATATCCATGAATTTGGCGCAGCAACCATCAATATCGATGGCAAATCAACGCTGACTGATGGTATCGAAGACGCAGCAGCGAAGCTAAATGTCTGGATGAGTCATGGCGATAAAGTGGTCGATGCCCCACAAGGCTTCGATATCGTTGCCAGCACGCCAAGCTGCCCGATTGCGATCATGGCAGATGATTCGCGCCATTATTATGGTTTGCAGTTCCATCCTGAAGTGACGCATACCGCACAAGGTCAGGCATTGCTAGGACGTTTTGTCCATCAAATCTGTGACTGCGCGGGTAGCTGGACGCCTGATAACATCATCGATATGCGTATTGAGCAACTCAAAAAGCAAATCGGTGATAAGCAAGTGTTACTAGGTCTTTCAGGTGGCGTAGATAGCTCAGTCGTCGCAGCATTGTTGCATAAAGCCATTGGCGACCAATTAACGTGTGTATTTGTCGATACGGGTCTCTTGCGTCTACACGAAGGCGACCAAGTGATGCAAATCTTCGCTGAAAACATGGGCGTAAAAGTCATTCGTGTCGATGCTGAAGAGTTATTCTTAACGGCATTGGCTGGCGAGTCTGATCCTGAAGCCAAGCGTAAAATCATCGGTAAAACCTTTATCGATGTATTTGCTAATAGTGCCCGTGAAGTCAGCGAGCAGAGCGATGGTAAAGTCATCGAATTCTTAGCGCAAGGCACGATTTATCCAGACGTGATTGAATCAGCGAAGTCGCATCAAGGTAAAGCCCACGTCATTAAGAGCCATCATAATGTTGGCGGTTTGCCCGATGATTTGGCGTTTGAATTGGTTGAGCCGTTACGTGATTTGTTTAAAGATGAAGTGCGTAAATTGGGTATTACCTTAGGTTTACCAGCTAAAATGATTAACCGCCATCCGTTCCCAGGACCGGGTTTGGGCGTGCGTATTTTGGGCGAAGTCACCAAAGAATTTGCTGATATCCTACGCTCTGCTGACGCGATATTTATGGAAGAGTTAGAACGCTCAGGCTGGTATGAGAAGACCGCGCAAGCATTTGCGGTATTCCAACCGATCAAATCGGTCGGCGTGGTCGGTGATGGTCGCCGTTATGCGTGGGTGATTGCGCTACGTGCCGTTGAAACTGTTGACTTTATGACCGCACGCTTTGCTCATCTGCCGTATGATCTGATTGAAACGGTATCGAATCGTATTATGAATGAAATCGCGGAAGTATCACGCGTGACTTATGATGTATCGAGCAAGCCACCAGCGACGATTGAGTGGGAATAATATCCTATTTATTTTTTAGCTGATGTAAAGAAACACTCAACTTGGTTGGGTGTTTTTTTATATATAGAATTTAATTCAGGAAGGTTAAATTCTATATATAATAAATAAAAAAGAATGCCATTAAATAATTGGAAAATGAGAAGCATAAGATGAAAAGCTTGGAACTCACTGTTGAAGACATTACATCATTGAATGATGGCGACTTAAGAGAACTAATTGGACGCTTGTGCGAAGCTGAGTTTTTGCAGCAGCAATTGCCCTTAGCTGATGTAACTTGGGGAGGCGCACAGGAAGCAGCCGATGGCGGACTTGATGTGAGCGTTGATAGTAATAGCCGATTAAGTCAACCTAACTTTATACCAAGAAACTGTACCGGCTTTCAAGTCAAAAAGCATTCGATGGGGAAGGCAGCTTGTCATAAAGAAATGTTAGATGGGACTAATCCTAAACCGATTTTGTCAGAGATTGCTGATAAAAAAGGCGCTTATATCATTGTCAGTGGTAAAGATGATTGTTCCGATAAGATGCTGAAAGATCGCTTAGCCAGTATGCAAGAAGCTGTCGGCTCTCTAACTAACAAAGATGATTTAAAGCTCGACTTCTATGGTCGAAGTCGCATCTTGTCATGGTTGCATATTTACCCAAGTGTGACTCTATGGGTTCGCCAAATAATTGGTAAACCCTTATCTGGTTGGACATCATTTGGTAGATGGGCTGCAACACCGATCGCTGTAGAAGATGATTTTATTACTGATGATCATCGTTGTATAAGCGATAGTAGTTCAGGTAATCAAAACTCGTTAACAGTACTTGAAGGTATTAATGTAGTTAGAGAAAAGCTTCACTCTAGTGGTAGTGCTATTCGTATTACAGGCCTTTCAGGCGTCGGTAAAACTCGGTTTGCTCAAGCTTTATTTGAATCAGAAGTTGGAAATGAGCCTCTTCCATATACTAATACGATTTATGCAGATTTAGGTAATGATCTAGCCCCTTCAGCATCGGAAATGATTGACTATCTTATTGCTAACGATAGCGATACTTACATCATTCTTGACAACTGCCCTCCTGAAGTTCATCGAACCTTACAGAAAAAAGTAATGGCAAGTAACACGCAGATCAAACTGCTATCAATTGAATATGATATTTCTACTGACAAACCAGAAGAAACTCATGTTATACATATTGAACCAGCTAGTGAAGGTACGGTATCACTACTTTTGCAAAGGCGCTTTCCTAAATTAAACAAAACGAACTCCGATAAAATTGCAGAGTTTTCTGGAGGTAATGCAAGAGTTGCTTTAGCTTTAGCTGATCAAGTAGATATTAACGAAAATTTAAGTCAATTATCAGATGAAGAGTTATTTAAGAGACTTTTTCACCAGAGAAAACAAGTAGATGTTAGTCTTTTAGAAAGTGCAGAAACACTCTCTCTAATTTACTCTTTTGACATTTCAAATGAAAATAATGAACTGCTAGCGTTAGGTCGTATTTCAGGTATCGAAAGTAAGACCCTGTACCGTCACCAAGCAGAGTTACTTAGACGGCATATTGCTCAAAAGCGTGGTAATTGGCGGGCTGTCCTTCCTCATGCCATTTCTAACAAACTTGCTAGACGTGCATTCGAAAACCTTCCCATATCTCAGATTAATGCTGAGCTATTTAAAGAAGAAAATGAGCGCTTATTTATGTCTTGTGCTCATAGAATCAGTTATTTGCATGACAGCTTAGAAGCTCAAGGACTAGCTGAAAGTTGGATACAAGAAGATGCGCCATTATATAATCCCTCTACATATAGTCCTATTCACCTAAAATGTTTTAGCTATATTGCTACCGTTATTCCTCAGGCAGCACTCTCTATACTCGAACAAGCTTGCCAAAACGCTGAGTTTGCCTCTCGAAATAACCCTAACTTTAATCAGTTTGTTGGGCTCTTACGTCAACTTGCTTACGATGATGAGTATTTCAATCGTGCTGCCAACCTTTTACTTAAGTTTGCTGAGACTGAGAAACATGGTGAGAGAAACAATAGCATTGTTAACTGGATGGAAAACTTATTTTCTTTGTATTTATCAGGGACAGAAGCGACACCGAGTAAACGACAAGCATTTATTAGAGATCTTTTTCAATCATCTAATCCCAGATACTATGAGATTGCAAAGGTGCTACTCAATAAAGCCTTGCAGACATCTTCTTGGCATTCATTTGGTTCATTTGAATTTGGGGCGCGCAAAAGAGGAATGGGGTGGCAACCTTCTAATCAGGAAGAATGGAGGGACTGGTATTCTGGCTTGATAGATATTTTACAAGAGTTATTGCAGTCAGATGATACTGTACATATTGATATAGCAAAACAGCTCATTGTCTCCAATTTTAACGGACTTTGGATTAGTTCTGGATGTTGTAGCAAGCTTGAGGATATTGTTAGAAACTATGCACGAGATGGGGTTTGGCCTAAGCTATGGAAAGAAATTAAAAGTACTATAGATAATCTAACAGGTGAGTCCAATAGTAAATCACTTATTCGTTTGGAAATGCTAGAAAAAATTGCTGTTCCAAAAGACATCAATACAGAGATTCATGCCTATATATTTTCTAATACTTGGGATCATATAATATATGGCGGTAACGAAAGTCCTTCTGACCATAGAAAAGAGATTATCGCGAAAGTAAAATCCTTAGGAGAAGAAGCTGCTCAAGATACTAGTCTTATTAAAGGGCTAGGAATTGATTTGTGGCAAGAAAGATTTGATTCATTTATTCATTTTGGTGAGGGACTTGCTTTAGGAAGTTCTAACTTAGTAGAAACATTTAAGTATCTAATTAATCTTATCCAAACTATGCCAGTTGAAAGTTTGAACTCTTCTGTGCTACATGGATTTATTAAACAGGTATACGAACACGATCCTAATCTCGCACGTATTATGCAAAAGTCTGCTCTTGAGATAAGTAACCTAGAAGAACATTTTTTATACTTGCTCTGTAGTACGCCATTGGAAGAATGGAGTATCCAAAAGCTTATCGATTTAGCGACTAAGCAGGAGATTAGTGCATCTCAGTTCACGATTCTAGCCTATGGTCGTACTCATGAAGCAATAAACGACAATGAGTTATCCGAGCTATTAGATAGAATAATAAGTATGGAGCAAGGTATATATGCAGCTATAGAAATTCTCAGTATGCGTTTTTTTAGAGATAAGAAAGATACCTATCAATCAACTGCTACTATTTTTTCAGCAGGACGTAAGGTTATCAGGAAAGCAGTTTCCCTAGGTAGTTTAAGAAATTTACGCAGTCATTCTTTGAAAAGTGTAGCCAATTATTGCTTATATTCATTAGCACCTCAGAATGAAATAAGCGAATTATTAGGTTTAATCAAAGAAAATATCGAAGAGTATCGTATATCTAGTAAAGATATCGAACCACTTATGATTGTACTATTAAATAACTTTCCAGAGCTAGTGCTCGAAACCATACTATCTAATGATAATCAGCTGTCAGAACATGATTCGATTTATCAGCAATTTTTCAACCACTATGATGGAGTTTCACTCAATATAGTACCTGCTCAACGTCTTTTAGACTGGTGTAATAATGATCAGGCTAAAGTCCAACGAGTGGCAAAATTACTTAGTATATATACTCCAATAGAAGAACCGCTTTTCCCAACAGTGGATAAAAGGCCTGTTGAATTAAGCAGTCATATAAAAGCTTTTTTTCATATAGCTAAGGATAAAGACAAAATAGTTGAAATTATATATGACGAGATAATGCCAAGTGGTTGGTCAGGTTCTCTTGCAGACATTTTAGAATCAAGAGCCAAAGCTTTTTCCGAATTAAGCAACCATGCTTCTGTAGAGGTTCAGAAATTGATTGAAGAGAAATTAGCATTAGTTAATCAATGGATACAGAAAGAGAGAGAAAGAGAGGCACAAGATCATAATCAACGTGAACAACGCTTTGAGTGACTTAACATTGACGAATTACTATGATCGAAAAACATTTTTTAGAAGTAGAAAAAATGTATGTAGCAAAACTAAACTGTGTTAAAAGGCTTCATTTGAGTCTTAGTAATATAGACAGTAACCTAACAACTGACTAATAAAAATAGCAGCTCTTCATAAAAAGCGCTGCTATTATATAAAAACCCAAATTCTAAAAAAACTAACCCCGAACATTCACCACATAACGCCCGACCGTCTTACTCGCCATAAAGCGATCTAAATATTCAGGCGTTTGCTCAAGCGTAATCTCTTCGCAATAATTCTCTAAATTAGGCAACTTCATATCGGTTGCGACACGCTTCCAGATAGCCTTTTTATCTGCTAGTGGAATATAAACCGAATCGATACCCAATAATGACACCGCGCGGGTGATAAAAGGTATCACTGACATTGAAAACTCAGCGCCGCTTGCTAAACCACAACTGGTCACTGCACCGCCAGCTTTGGTTTGCTTAAGTAGGTTCGCCAAATAATCACCGCCAATCGTATCAATAGCGTTTGCCCACAGCTCGCGACCGGCAGGTTTATCTCCGACCTCGTTAATGGTATCGCGATGACGGACTTCACTTGCACCAAGCCCTTTTAGATATTCGCTCTGCTCAGGTTTGCCAGAGAAGGCGATGATGTCATAGCCTAGCTGACTTAAAATCGCGATACTGATACTACCGACGCCGCCCGTTGCACCCGTGACCGCGACTGGACCATCTTCAGGTTTTGCCCCCATTTTCTCTAGCTTTTGGATACTCAATGCAGCCGTTAAGCCGCCAGTACCATATATCATCGCTTCTTTTATCGTCAATGAAGACGGGCATTCGACCGCCCAATCGGCAGGTATAGAGATCATTTGACTGAGACCACCATCGGTATCCATGCCCAAATCATAACCAAAGACGACGACTTCTTGCCCTGCGGTAAACGTGCCAGACTTATCACTGACCACCACGCCTGCCGCATCAATACCAGGGGTATGCGGATAGTTTTTGGTGATTCTTTTATTACCTGATGCCGACATGGCATCTTTGAAGTTTAGTGATGAGTAATGTACTTCGATTAATAAATCGTTTTCAGGTAAGTCACTGACGCTGCGTTCTTGAATGCTCTTGCTAAAAGTGCCATCAGCATGTTCTTCGACGACCAAAGCTTTAAACGTTGTTTGTTTAGACATAAGGCTATTCCTAATTGGATTTTTTATGTAGATATCCATTTGTGAGTAGAGAAAAATGCTCGAAACCTTAAGATATAAAATGAATCTTAAGGTTTTAACAGTACCTTACCGTTTTTTTCTGACTGCATTTTCCCGTCAACTGCTTTTAAGATATCAGCCAAATCAAAGGTCGCTTCAACGGGCAGTTTTAAATTGCCATTGTTAGCACGCTCGATCAGCTCATCAACCAAGCGTTGCTTATTCTCAACGCTCATTTCTTGACTGATTTTACTGCCCCAAAAGCCTTTAATCGTCGCTTGTTTAAAAATAATGTGGGTTGGATTTAGCACCATTGGTTTGCCTGACATGATGCCAAACGAGGCCAATGTGCCACCATGACCCAGTAATGCCAGCAGATCATTACTAGACTCACCACCGATAGAATCAACCGCAGCACTGATTTTTTCATCACCAAGGATGGCTTTTACTTGATCTTTCCAGTCGTCATCTGAGGTGTTGATATTATGCTTGATACCCAGTGCTTCTAATTCCTTGATAGCATCGCCACTTCTCACGACATTAATGGTGTTAATACCACGCGCAGCGGCTAGCATGGCGAGCGATTTGCCGACCGCGCCATTGGCAGCATTATGGATAACCCACTGACCGCTTTTTAGTTCTAAGAACTCAATCAGCATCAGCGCGCTCAGTGGCATTGCAATCAATTGGGCTGCCATTTCGTCATCTAAGCTGTCGGGCATCGGGAATACCATATCTTCCACAGCGACGAAATACTCTGCCCACGTCGCTTGTACACTGGCGGCTGCGACACGCTGACCGACTTTTAGATTCTTAACATCGCTGCCTACTGCATCGATGATACCGACCGCTTCACTACCACCGATGGCAGGCATTTCAGGTTTAAAACCATATTGACCGCGAATGGTTAGTAGGTCATGGTTGTGGATAGAGGCGAGTATCGTTTTGACTCGGACTTCATTGGTTTTAGGCTCTGGAGTAGGGCGGTCGCCGATGCTGAGTACTTCAGTGGGTTTGCCAAAATGATCATAAGTTGCGCTACGCATGATAAATCCTTTTTTTAGTTTTTAGATATTTGTCTAAGAAGTGAATTGATTTGATTTGCAACCATCAACAGTAACAACTCTGCTTACCAGTTATCAGTACTTGTTTGGTTAAGGAACGTTGTTATGTACTTATTATCGTATGACTTAGTAAAACTCAATCCGACTAAGCACGTGCTCTTGTACCAGATACGCACAGATATAGGCGCTCGGCCACGCAAAGACAAAGGCCAGCACCCACGAGTGCATTAATTCCATAAAGAAGCCATCGACGAACCCTACTTTAACCAGTAATAAAGCGGATGAGATAATAAGTGACATCATCAGCGCCATCAGACCAGTAAAGATAAGACGGTAGTACTTACGCCGTGCGCGTATTCTGATAATAGGGAAGTTTGCCATAATGTTGAATTTTCCTACAGGATAATAGTGAGGCTCAATGAACGATGATGAATAGCATTATGAGGCGTCGTTATTGACTATCATAGCGTATGCTAGTGAGTGGATAAAATCGTTGTTATTAATAGTGACGTTCGTTACATTTTAATGATCGTTATTTCTTTTCTAATAATGAGAATGTTCTAAATATTGGCAAATTAAAGCTGAACTTTTGCTACGATAAGTAAGATTGAAATACATATAAAGAGTAATAGTATGACCGTTCAAAAGCAGCGAACCTTAGGTATCATCGGCGGAATGAGTTGGGAAAGTACCCAAAGCTATTATCGGCTGATTAATGAAGGTATCAAGGCTAAGCTTGGCAACTTACATTCAGCAGACTTATTGATTCATAGTGTCGACTTTGCGCCAATTGGCGAGTTACAAGCCCAAGGCAAGTGGGAAGAGTTGGGTAATATCATGGTAAACAGTGGTAAGCGCTTACAAGCGGCTGGTGCCCAAGGTTTATTAATTGCGACCAATACCATGCATAAAGTAGCAGAGCAGGTACAAGCGGCGACGAATTTGCCACTGATACATATTGCTGATGCGACCGCAGACGCGATTAAGCAGCAAGGTTTAACCAAGATTGCTTTACTCGGTACACAATTCACCATGACTGAGGACTTTTATAAACAGCGTCTGATTGATGCCAGCTTGCAAGTGCTGATACCAAATACCGATGCGCGTGTCGAAGTCCATCGCATCATCTATGATGAGCTGTGCCAAGGACAATTGCTTGCCAGCTCACGGCAATATTATACGCAAGTGATTAATGAGTTAGCGGCACAAGGCGCTGAGGGCGCGATATTAGGCTGTACCGAGATTGGACTGTTAATTAGCCAAGCAGATAGTCCAATCCCCGTGTTTGATACCACCGCTATTCATGCAGCCGCAGCAGTACAGTTTTTATTAGGTAATGAAAATTTTAGTTAAAGGTAAACCAGTTTCGGTATTTGCAGTAATAGGCAAGTATGATGAATAATGTACTCGCCCATGCTAATGAGTAAAAGCCGCTCGACTAGGCGTTATGCATAGATATATGCATAACGCCATTATCGTTTATTCTTTTTTATCACACGGAGTCTATGAAGATGAAGTCTTCTATGAAGTCGTCGATGCAACCTTGTGATACGGCGCAAAGGTGACAGCTTCCATACAGTCGTCGGTACAAGATCTCGAAACGACGCACTGGTGCCTGTATGCGCGCGAAACTCCTCGGACCTTTGCGCAGCTTCCTCTGCAGGCAAGTGTTTGCCTTTGCGCCATCCGCCGTACAAATATAGTCCTGCTCCCATCACGGCAGTTGCCACCATGCCTGCTGGAAAGGATAGCCAAAGGGCATCGGTTCCAAGTAGAGGATAAAGCCCGAAAGCAAATCCAAGACGCACTGGATACATCGAAATGACCATGACAATCAGCGGCCAAATCACATAACCGTTTGCACGCATAGTGCCAAACAAAACCTGTGCTATCCCAAAAAAGATAAAACCCCATGTCGCCATTAGCTGAATATGACGCCCAATCGGCACCGCTTCACTGTCACTGCCAAGAAACAAGCCCAGAATGGTCTCATCAAAAATGGTCAGTAGCACAATAATAAAACCGGTCAATGCCAGATTAAAAATCAGTCCCCAGCGTGTGATCCCTGCGATTCTGTGCCATTGATTGGCACCGATGTTCTGTGCAACCATCGCACTGGCCGCAGCACTTAGCGCCATTGCTGGCATCTGCACGTAGGTCCAAAGCTGCTGGGTTGCGCTGTAAGCGGCTGTGGTCTGTACACCTTCGCGATTAATCAGCGATAACATTGTCAATGCTGCCGAAGAGATGACGATCATCTGTAGACCCATCGGTAACCCCTTAGAAAACATCGACTTCAGGATGTCTCGGTCTGCGCGCAAAAAGCGAAGCTCCGGCAACTTAAGCGTCAGCACAGAGCCACGCAGATACATAGTGGCTAACATGCCAATGAGCGCTAGCGTATTTGCGACGGCTGTTGCAAAAGCCGAGCCAAATATGCCCCACTCGGGAAATGGTCCTAGACCCAAAATCAGCGTCGGCGTCAAAATCAGATCAATCACGACCGATATAATGATAAACCAAAGCGGCGTCGTCGAATCGCCCGTCCCGCGCAGTGCCATCATTATCAGCGTAAACGTGAGTGTGACAGGCATCGCAATAAAAATCATGCGCAGATAGGTTAGGGCAAGCTCTACAGCACTTGCCGGCGTGCCAAGCAGCTCAAGCAGCATCGGGGCAAATATCCACCCTACTGCCGACACTATTACGCTTATCGGAATAATGCTGCCCAGCGCCGTGCCCATGGTTTTCTTAACCATAGCGTTATCACGGCTGCCCATTGCCTGACCAATCAAAATAGTAGACGCCATACCGAAACCAAACACGAAGGAGATCAGTATAAACATCAAGATATTGCCGTTCGCTGTGGCTGCTAACGCTTCCTCACCCAAAAATCGACCTACCCAGACAGCATTGATCGAGCCGTTTAATGACTGTAATGCAGATGACCCAAGGGTTGGTAATGCAAATAAGAGCATGGTTTTAGGGATCGAGCCTTGGGTGAGGTCACGCCGTTTACCAATGGAGGTATCTGTTTTACTCAATGTTTATCCTTTTGCGCTATGCAGGGCTGACTAAACAAAAGCGCTTATCATAAACCAGAAAGCGTCTACGGTCTTTATTAGAGCTGTAACCCCTCGGCAAACGCTATTATTATTTGCCTGTCATTTTTTTAGGCGATTGTCGAGCAATTTATAGGGGGAGGGTGGTTATTATAAGTGCTGAAACTTAAAATACTCTTGTGCTAGGATGATGCTTTTTACTTCTTACTTCATTTTTCTAGTTTTCAAAAAGGATATTTCGATGCTATTAAAACGCCTAGGTTTTGCTGCTCTACTAAGTCTTTCAATATTCGGTTGTACCACAGCGCCCAATACCTTGGCGATAAATACCACCCAAAAGATTATTCAGTATGAACGCTCAAAATCAGACCTTACGACTCAGTCATTTACGTTAAGCTCTGGCGATAAAATAGTCTATGCAGAAAACGGTAATGTCGCGGGCGAGCCTTTATTATTGATTCATGGCTTTGGCGGTAATAAAGACAACTTTACTCGTATCGCTCGGCAGTTAGAGAACTATAATCTGATCATTCCTGATTTGCTAGGCTTTGGTGACTCTAGTAAACCGATGGCGGCTGACTATCGCTCGGAGGCGCAAGCGACGCGTTTACACGAGCTACTGCAAGCTAAAGGCTTGGCATCTAACATTCATGTCGGTGGCAACTCAATGGGCGGCGCTATCAGTGTTGCTTATGCTGCGAAGTATCCTAAAGAAGTCAAAAGTCTGTGGCTGATAGATAGTGCGGGCTTTTGGTCAGTGGGTGTGCCGAAATCCTTAGAAAGTGCAACTCTTGAGAACAATCCGCTATTGGTCGATAAGAAGGAAGACTTTTATGCTATGTATGACTTTGTTATGTCTAAGCCGCCTTATATTCCTAAGTCTGTAAAAGCCGTATTCGCGCAAGAGCGTATCGCTAATAAAGCAGTAGAATCCAAAATACTCGCGCAAATAGTTGAAGACAATGTTGAGCAGCGTGCCAAGGTTATCGCTGAATATAATATTCCAACACTAGTCGTTTGGGGTGAGGAGGATAAGGTCATCAAGCCTGAAACAGTGACGCTAATAAAAGAAATCATCCCACAATCACAAGTGATTACGATGCCAAAAATCGGTCATGTACCGATGATAGAAGCGGTGAAAGATACGGCGAATGATTATAAAGCGTTTCGTGAAGGGTTAAAGAACTAGTCATTTACATATGATATTTGAAGGCGTAAATGATCCAACGTTTGATTAGCTATAAGCTGTAGTCAGTCCTAAATAAAAGAAATACAAACATTATAAGGTGCTACTGGTATCAAATTTTGTTGCTTACCGTGCTTACGCAGACAGAGGCTGCGAATAATTAATCCCAGTAGCACTGTATTCTTTTAAAACTGTATCTACTCTATTGTAGGCTGAGTTAAAAATCAGCCTACGTCGATCAAACTAACTCTCTCTTACCAATCGCTCTAGCAGTTCAACCGTGCGCTCTTGTCTAACCAAAGCGACACCTTGTCCTGCCCATAAAGATTGATGTTCGGCATCGCGGTTTTTGGTTGCATGGGCACGCAAAAATTTGGTCATCGCATTTAATTGTGGGTAAGGTGGTAGCTCATGCGCGCTCTCGAATTGAGCAAAATCATGCAAATAATCATTTAATAAACCACGAGCCTGTTTCCCTGAAAATAATCTGGTTAAGCGCGTCTCAGAGCTGCGTCCATCTTGGCTGGCATCGAGTAGCGCTTGCTTATAAATGTCATTAATGCCGCATTTATCTGTGGTCAAAAATGCTGTTCCGATTTGCGCAAGCTCAGCACCAGCCGTTTGAACCGCTTTGATGTCCTGTCCGTTCATAATGCCACCAGCCGCGATTAAAGGAATATCGGTGCAGGCACGCGTTTGACTTATTAGCGTCAATAATCCCAATGGATCGTTTTCACTTTGCGGCAACCAACCACCGCGATGCCCACCCGCTTCGACCCCTTGCACGCATACCGCATCTGCGCCAATATCTGCCCATGCTTTTGCTTCCAATGGATGATTGGCAGTACCGACGACCCGTGTGCCTAGACTCTGCAAACGCTGCACCTGCTCAGCGCTGATAATGCCAAAGGTAAAACTGGCGACAGGAACGGGATTGTCATAGAGCACTTGTAGCTGCTCTGCAAAGCTTAGCGCTGGGTGCTTCGGTAGAGTAAATTCGATATTTTTCTCTTGATAGTAATTATTTAGCCAAGCAGGGACTTCGCTATCTAAAGCACTAGATTCATGCTCTGATAACACCATCAGATTGATCATAAAAGGACGATCGGTGAGCGATTTAATGGTGTTGATTTCACTATTTAAAACGTCTGGCGCCGTCATGCCAGCCCCCAATGACCCTAATCCACCAAACTTACTCACCGTCGCCGCCAGCTCAGGGGTGGTCGCTCCTGCCATCGGTGCTTGAACAATAGGATAGGTCAAATCAAGGGTATTCAGTAAGGTCATGACAGGCTTCCATTTTATTTTATGAGGAGGTTTGCATGACTTACTTTAGCAAAGCTAGATGGCGTGCGTGTTAGATAATGTGTATTTGGTTGCTGAATATAGAAGGTGAGGTTTGACTATAAGACTGTTGCCAATACTTATCATTCAAACTGGGAATAAGGTCAGAAATCTAGAATTTAACGCCAAAAAATAAGTCAGCTCTTAAGTTATCAAAAAGATAATTAAGAAAACTGACCCATTTTTATATACTAATTACCTAGCTTAAACGCTTAATTCAACTGCAAAGAACCTTTTGCATTCATCAGCAGCTCAACCACATCATCGCCACTGATGACCGTGAAGCGCTTATCAATGGCTGATTCTTCTACGCCACCATGTTTCATACACGCGCCGCAAACCAATACTTGACCGCCTTTTTCGATAAAGGCTTCTAGTAATTCGCCAGCAGGTTCAAAGGGATCACCAATATCGACATTATCTAAAGCGTTCGGCAATGCCAAATGCACCGCGTCCACCATCAATATGACTGATGCAGAGTGACCTTTTTTAAGCGCCACACCCGCCATAGTAAAAGCTAAGGTGATCTTGCTTGGGTTTGACTCACTATTATCAAACAGCGTACCGACATAATCCGTATTATTAACCATATTATTTTCCTTTATTAGACTGTTTCTAATTAGATAGTATTCAGTTGAGTATAAAACTCACTACTATCCTAACATTGATTATATTTATTTATATAATGTATTGTTAGCAAATAGTAGTTATAAGGTTAACTGATTGTGAATAGCTGTCTATGAAGAAGTTGATCATAACAAGCGGATTTTGACGAAGCGCTGCGATGCAAATGGTTAAATAAGCAGTCCTTATTTTGAGGTAAGCCTAGCAAAAACCTAAGATTGTGGCGGCCATGGACGATCGGCATCACTGACAATCCATTCTGCCACATAGCCGCTCGGCGGTAGCTGCCAATCCGATTGATCTAAAGCTGCCAGTACTCGTGCCGTCTCGATGACCTTACCGCCTTTGGTGACGCCTGTACGTAGTAGTGCCGACGAGCAAGGCTTGCCCTTTACCCACATCGATTGCTCAATATATATCCAGCGCTCATCGAAGCCGACGATTTTGGTCTTCATGGTGACTTTTTCAAAAGCACGGATGCGTTTGCGATATTGGATGGTACTACCAGCGACGACCAAGCCCCAACGCTGCTTAAGCAGTTGCGTGCCAAGCCCGCTCCGTACTGCAAAGTCGGTACGCCCCATATCATAAAGGGTCAGCACGCGACCATTATTCATCTCTAAGAAATTATCAATATCTGTCAGACGGCAGCGAAAAGTAATCTCACTGGTTTCTTTGAACGTCAAAGTATTGCCTTTTTTCACTTGCAGCGCGGCATGGGCGATGGTGCTGGCGTAACGGATAAATGGATACATAAAGCAGTCTCAAAATACTTAAAGATAAAAATGATGTTTTTTATTTTATAATTTATCTAGTTTTATTAGATGGCAGGCCAATATGATTAAAGTAGGCACTCACGGTTTCAGGTATCCAGTTGATATCAAACTTTGATTTTTTACTTGGAGTTTTTACATTGCTATTGCTTGTACGATAACGCAAATAGCCGATATGACCACCGTGTACCGTATCTAATATGGTAACACTGTCTGAGACATCATTGGGCGTAGCAGTAAAACCAATAAAGGGATCGTCTTTGGCGCTAATAAGTAACAGCGGGTGTGTGACATTCCTTAAGTAAGGTAGGGCAGAGGATGAGTGGTAGTAATCATTATTAGAGCGGTAACCATGCCTAGGCGCAGTGAAGATATTATCAAAATCGCTAATGCGTTTTACCGCTTTGATAGAAGCAATCTTGTCTGCAGTAATTTCATTTGCCAAGGCTTTTTTGATAATCGGGTTGAGCAAATAAGGGGTATAGATACGATGACTCAAAAAGCTATGCATCGTAATAGCAGCCGACGACATATCAACTGGCGCAGATATTACCGCAGCGCCGTCGCATAGCGCCTCATCACCATATTCACCCATATACTTTGCCAAGGCATTACCGCCAAGTGACACGCCAACCCCATAAATATGGGCGTAATTCTCGTGTAAGTTCTCTAACATATGATGCACCTCGCCCGTGTCACCAGCGTTATAGAACACTTTGCCATTAGCGGGAATACCACCACAACTGCGAAAGTGAGCGACGACAAAATGCCAGCCTTGCGCGTGCATTTGATACGCTAACGCACGCGCATAATGGCTATCACTGCTGCCTTCCATCCCATGAAATAGTACGATTAATGGTGTTTGTTCAAGTTTGCCATTTTCTGAATCTTGGACAGGATGAGCATCATAAAAGTCATAAGCGATATCAGTTTCGCCAAGTGAATCTTGTTTAATCACGCGTCGGTAATTCGGTGTTTTTGGCGCAAAAAACTTCGGTAAAATACTTTGCAAGTGCGGATTGGTGAGCCAAAACGGCGGTTTAAAAGGGGCAGGTGCGAATGGTTTTGTCGACTTAGAGGTTGGCATATTTCAGTCTTATTTTATGTTTGTTAAAAAATCGTCTTTGAAAATCAGTGCCTTATCATATCCAAGGTCGTCGTCAAAACCAATGGTTTTCAGTGAACGCATGATTACTCATTTAATTCTTATGACTTATCTAATACGCGTCCATCCATCGCAAGACGTTCTTTTAAGTGCTCGATATTTGCCTCAGCGAGCGTCACAGTCAAGGTAACCTGCTTATTATAGGCGACATTTTCGATGCTGCCGTCAAGACTCTCGACGACATAGCGGCACTGGGCTTCGGTGGCGAATTCTGCCAGTATTTGTACCATGATCATAGGAACATAAGAGCTTAGTATCATCTCATCGACTGCTGCTTGCGCTGAGCCTGCATAAGCACGGGTCAAACCGCCAGCACCGAGCTTGATACCACCAAAATAACGGACAACGATAATAATGACGTTGCCGATAGATTTATGTTGCAAGACGTTTAATATCGGTCGTCCTGCGGTGCCATTGGGCTCGCCATCATCGTCAAAGCCTGCGCTGGTGGTGTTATTGGGATCGCCAATAATATAAGCCCAACAGTGATGACGGGCATCAGCATATTGCTCACGTAGTTGTTCCACATGAAACATTGCCTGCTCACGCGAGGTCACTGGATAAGCATAGGTAATAAAGGCAGATTTTTTGATTTCTAAGCGTGCAGTGACGGCACGTTTTAGCGTTTGATAGCTCATATTTCATCAGGCTTAGGTTGGATATGGTAAACTTGTCTAACTTTCACTGTTGTCCGTATTTGGCGCAGTGTAAATTTCATTTTTCATTATAGTACCACTTCTGACCATTGAAGATAGCCAACAACAGACGTGCACGTGCATGCATCGTTGGTCTTTGATTGAGAGTGAGTATCCCAAAACGGATGGTAGGCAAATCGTATGCGTCTAGATAAATTTCTGAGTAAAGCCACTGAGCTGTCGCGTAAAGAATCCAAAAAAATTCTGCACGCTGGTGAAGTCACAGTAAACGAGCAAGTCATTAAAGATCCCGGTGTACATGTCGATATTGTTAATGACGATGTACAGTGGGCAGGCGAGCCATTGTCGGTCGCCACTGGCAATCGCTATATCTTACTTCATAAACCAGAAGGCTTTGAATGTACCTTAAAGGCTAAAGAATACCCAATCGTCACTGACCTTATTGCGGTGCCAGAGCTTGGCAGTTTACGTATTGCTGGGCGTCTTGATGTTGATACGACTGGCGCATTACTCATCAGTGATGATGGCGGCTGGCTACATCGCGTAACTAGCCCAAAGCACGAGCACGCCAAAGTCTACGAGTTGACGTTAGCAGATGCTATGGATAGTAACGCTCAAGCCAATGCTATTAAAGAAGTGGCTGAAGGCATCCTTTTAGAAGGTGATCACGAAGAAACCAAGCCTGCGACCCTCGAGTTCATCGATGAAACTCATGCGCGTTTAACCTTAGAGCAAGGTAAATACCATCAAGTAAAACGTATGATGGGCTATTTCGGCAATAGAGTGGTTGAGCTACATCGTGCTAGTGTCGGTCATATTACTTTAGACGGGTTAGAAAAAGGCGACAGTCGCTTCTTAACACCAGAAGAAGTAGCAAAATTTTAGAGTTATAGCCTATTAGGTTATAAAATTATGTTTTAGAAAAATTACTTCAAAATCAGCAGCCACTCAATAGTGTGCTGCTTTTTGCATTCTGCTACTCAGCTATTTCTGTCAATTAGCATTAGTGGCTGCCTGTGTTGCCTATCTCTTAAAGCTCAGTAGCAGTTTTGCAAAATTAAGTCTTTAATACTTTGAAAAAACCCTCCTTGTGCTACAGTCAGCCTATCTTTTTTAATCTATATTTTTACATAATGTTATTTACTGCTCTTTTATTAAATAAGCATTAGTGAATAACGATCATTATTAAAAACCAGATAGGACGGTCTCTGTGAAACTCCCTGTATTAAAATCCGCAAGTTTGATTGGCGTTATGTTGTTAGCAACCACTGCTTGCGCGCAGCCGAACACTGCCGATATGACCAATAAAACAGTCAGCCAAAAGGTTAACCACAGTGCCCAAGTTGGTCAGAATACGAAAGCTATTGGTACAGTCAGTAAATCTGTTGATAGCCGTTTGCGCCAATTGCTGACTCAAGCAGGTATCAAAACGCAGATAACCTCGATTGTACCCTCTAAATTACCCAATATGTATCAAGTCAATTTGGCTGAGCAATTGCCACTACATATTACTGAAGATGGTAAATATGTCATTCAAGGCGAGCTGCAAAAGAATCCAAGCAAGCGGGTAGTGACCAAAACGCTAGCGCGTAGCACCAGCGCGCAAATAGGTAAGCCTGTCAGTGCCAGTATCAAATCTGACATATTGGCAAATATGGGCGCGCTTAAGAACATGAGTAACAAAACACCGTTCTTTTACACTGCAGTACCGGGTGTGATTTGGGGTGCGACTTTAGAGGGCGTACCGTTCTTGTTATCAGATGACGCCCAGTACATCACCGATGGTGAGATATCAGTCATCGAAAATGGTCAGTTTACTGGGCTTGATAACCGCTTTGAAAAGCTTAAAAATCAATCTGTCCTAACTACATTGGATACTAAGCAGCTAATTACCTATCCTGCCACCAGTGCTGAAAAAGCGGTAATTTACGTAGCAACGGATGTCAATTGCCCTTATTGCCGCAGATTACATAAGCAGATGCCGATGCTTAATGCCAAAGGCGTGACGATAAAAACCATTGGTTATCCGATTTATGAAGCATCGCCTGAGCAAATGCGCGGTATCTGGTGCCAAGGTAATGAGGAAAGTCGTCGTAAAGCGCTTGATCAGGCGATGCTACATGGCAAGATGACACCAGCGCCTGCACCTTGCAAAACTGATGATGTGGCAGGCAATCGTGAAAAAGCGGCAGGTTTAGCCGTCATGGCAACTCCTGCTATTTATCGTGAAGATGGTGTACTGTTTCAAGCGAGCTTTGAGAGTCCTGAGTTTTTAGAATTCTTGGGAGTAAAATAAGTTGTTGATATTTCTATAATAGTTATGATGGATATCATATTGAATAAGAAATAAAAACCCGCCCTATGAATATAGCTCATAGGGCGGGTTTTTATTCATATAACAGTTGATGGTAGTAAGTCTATTGCGGCAAGACGATATCGACGATTTTCCAGCTAATTAAACCCTCACGCTGCATCTCTATAGTCAAAGGATAGCCTTTTACCTGACCACTGATGGTAAAGCAATTGATGCCGCAGTAACTTAATTGGGGTTTGTCACTGTCAGTCCCTTGGGCTGCCTGCTGTTCAAGCTCATCAGCCTGCTTTTCCATGATTTTCTGCATCTGATTTTTGACCACAGCATTAACATCACCGCGATGAATAATCAGATTTTGAATGAGATTTTTTAAATCTACTTTATTGCTAGCGATTGCCCACGCTGCCGCCAGCTCTTTAGTGGCAGTGTTGGCTTGACCTTGGGTATTGATGACTTTTTCGATATTTTGCGGTGTGATGGCACCAGCGACTGCTTGCATAATAAAACCATTAGCTGCCTCTTTTAGTGGCTCGCCGCCAAGCTCAGCGACCAATGGGTATTTTGTCATGGTCACGGCAAATTGCTCAGTGAGCTGGTTTTGCATACTTGGGCGTACTTGCTCATAGTCGATAGCTGCCGCGATAGTCGCACCATCTTTGGCATCATAAGCCTTTTTAAGCTGATAAGCGCTGTAATAAGGCGAGCCTGCATAAATAGTAACGGCAATGACAATCAATAAAATAATCAGCTTTTTCATAAAATCGATACCTTGATACAAGCGTAATGGCGATGAGTATAAATAGGACTTTAAAGAGTAATGTTCGAGTACAGTTGGCTTAAAATAAAAGAGCATTACCTTTAGTGGCATTCATGCTTTAAACGGACTCGACTACCGCTATCTATATGGCGATAAATACTAGCATGGCTGAGCATTATGTAGGTATAAAAACCTTTGTTCATTGCTTAATGAATTCTTTTTAATATTAACTAAAGAGTCTAATTAACACTTTGTACTTCTGCCAACTTGATAAATGGTGCTGCCATCTCCATAAATAGCGCAAACTTTTAATAATTGATTTGACTAAGCAGCACCCCACTGTATTCGCTGGTAAGATTTATACGATTGTCATCACTGTTCTCTGTCTTCCGCTAGGTTTCATGTGAAACATTTTTTGCGATGATGAGCAGTATTGAACGATAAAGCAACCAAGCGGTGGACTGTGAAGACGATAGGAGAGCCCATGAGTAAGCGCGATTTTTATGAAATACTAGGTGTCAGTAAGACCGCTGATAACAAAGAGATCAAGCGAGCCTACCGCAAGCTTGCCATGAAATACCATCCAGACCGTAACTCTGAAGACCCTGATGCTGAAGAAAAATTTAAAGAAGCATCGATGGCTTATGAAGTATTAAGTAGCGAAGAAAAACGCTCAGCCTATGACCGTATGGGTCATGCTGCTTTTGAAAATGGTATGGGCGGTGGTGGTTTCGGCGGTGGCGGTGGTGGGAACTTCCAAGATATCTTTGGTGATATCTTTGGCAACTTTGGTGATATCTTTGGTCAGTCACGTGGCGGCGGCGGTGGGCGTTCGCGTCGCGGCTCAGACTTACGTTATGTGATTGAGCTGACTTTAGAAGAAGCGGTACGCGGCTGCAAAAAAGAAATCAGCTTTACAGCTCCTGCGCCTTGCGATACTTGTGATGGTAAAGGCGCAAAAAATGCCTCTGATATCGTGACTTGCCAAACTTGTCATGGTCAAGGTCAAGTTCGTATGCAACAAGGCTTCTTTGCCGTTCAACAGGCCTGCCCACATTGTGGCGGTACTGGTAAACAAATTAAAAACCCTTGTTCTGACTGTCATGGTAATGGCGTCAAAGACAAGTCACGCACGCTAGAAGTTTCTATTCCAGCAGGCGTTGATGATGGTGATCGCGTCCGTTTAGCAGGCGAAGGCGAAGCGGGCGGCGCTGGCGTACAAAACGGCGACTTATACGTCGAAGTACGTGTCAAACAGCACAACGTCTTTACCCGTCAAGGTGCAGATTTGTATATGGATGTACCAGTTAGTATCACTGATGCAGCACTTGGTAAAGAAGTTGAAATCCCAACCTTAGATGGCAAAGTGAAAATCAAGGTTGCAGAAGGCACACAAAGTGGTAAATTATTACGTGTCCGTGGTAGAGGTGTGACACCAGTACGTACGACCATGAAAGGTGATTTGATCTGCCGTGTGGTCATCGAAACACCAGTGAATCTGACTCGTGAGCAAAAAGATTTGCTACGTCAATTCCAAGATACACTGGATGGTGATAGTAAGCATCAGCAGTCACCACATAAAAAATCTTTCTTTAAAAAGATTGGCGATTTGTTCGACTAACAGCATTCTGTATTTGAATGGATAACTGATAAAAGCTCGATAGTTTCACGTGAAACTATCGAGCTTTTTATTGGTGCTATAAAAAACCATTCATAAGCTGATATTTGCTAAACTTAGCCTAATAAATTTAAAAACCAGCGTATTAAAAATAAAGTACTTAGGATAATTATATGAGTCAGCCAGAGAATAAAAAAATGATTAATGTCGGTGTCATCGGTGCAGGTGGTCGGATGGGACGTATGCTTATCGAAGCGATACAAGACAATCCACAAACGACATTAATTGCAGCGATTGAGCGTCAAGGCTCAAGTTTGGTTGGAGCCGATGCGGGTGAAGTTGCTGCGGTCGGTCGATTGGATGTAAAAATTGTCGATGATTTACAGCAAGTGATTAATAAGATTGATGTATTGATTGACTTTAGCTTGCCTGCTGCTACTGAACAAAACATGCAAGTCTGTGCTGAGCACAACGTCGGCATGGTTATCGGCACGACAGGATTTAATGAGCAGCAAGAGCAAGTATTGGCAAAAGCGAGTGAGCAAGTGGCTATCGTTTATGCGGGTAACTATTCAACAGGCGTTAATCTGTCATTAAAGTTACTAGGTATGGCTGCCAAAGCTTTTGGCACTGATGCTGATGTAGAGGTCATTGAGGCGCATCATAAGCATAAAATCGATGCGCCATCAGGTACTGCTTACATGATGGCAGAAGCTGTGGCAGAAGCACGTGGACAGAATCTAAAAGACGTCGCTGTCTATGGTCGTGAAGGACAAACTGGTGAGCGCGAAGCAGGTACGATTGGTATTCATGCGATACGTGGCGGTGAAATCATCGGCGATCATACTGTGATGTTTATTGCGGATGGCGAAGTTGTTGAAATTACCCATCGCGCGCGCGCAAGAATGACTTTTGCTGCTGGCGCTGTGCGTGCCGCTACGTGGATTGTTCAGCAGTCGGCTGGACAATATAATATGCAGGATGTCTTAGGTTTAAATGACTAGGCTTTAACGAGTAAGGTTTGAATTATTAAGGTTTTTTTCTCATGGTTTGATAGCTACTGAGTATGGCTTTTGATAGCGTTTAACTATTGCTAGAGGTCAATTATGAATAAGTTTAGTGAAAATCTAATAGCGATTTTTGGTCGAAAGCTGGCTATGATAAAAACTGTCAAAACCATAAATTATGGACGCCAGATAGCATTTATCCTAAGTTTAACTGTAGTGCCAATAGTCGTACAAGCAGCTGCTTATCAAACCTATGTCATTCATACGTATGGCGGTGATGCATTGCTACCTTCCGTTCGTCAGCAGTTAAATGCTAGTCGCGACGGCGGCACGGTGTCGACTTATCAAGATAAGCTAGTGCTTCGTACCACTGCCAGCAACTATCAGGCAGTACAAAAGCTATTGGCACAGATTGACCGTCAGCCACAAGCATTGACGGTCGCTGTGCGTGTCGGCAATAATAGCAGTGCTCAGGGTAATATTCAGCAAGGGCAGGTCACTATTAGTAATAGCGGTATTCAAGGCGTAGGGATTATCAACCAGAGTAATAGCCATCAGCAAAATAACAACTTATACCAAATCCAAACCTTATCGGGTAGCGCGGCAAGCATCAGCACTGATACACTCTACGCACTAAATCAAACCTATACTGCCAATAGTTATCCAACCTATCCATCTTACAACCGTCCAGTAGGAAGGATTATTATCCAGCAGCAGCTCTTATTGCCAACGAGCCAAGGTATTGCGGTCACGCCAAGACTGTTACCGAATGGACAAGTCGAAGTACAATTGACCCAAGTTGAAGAAAAGCTCGTGCGCGCCAATCCTTCTTATAATGGCTATGGTTACAATAGTAGCGTGCAAGGGCAAAGATTGCATAGCACCATTATTGTGCCACGTGGACAGTGGGTAACTATCGGGAAAATCTCTCAAAACAGCCAAAATCAGACCGCAGGTTATGGTGGCAACCAAAATAACAGCCGTAGCAATGATGTGCCAATATCGCTACTAGTACAGTAGCTAATGATAAATACTATAGCGAAATAAACATAAAAAGCGCGACACTGTTATTCACAATGCCGCGCTTTTTATAGTAACGATTATTTGTCAAAAATTAGTCAACATAGACCACTTCTAACGGTGGAAAACCATTGAACTCAATAGATGAGTACGAGTTGGTATAAGCACCCGTAGTTAACCAAAATATCTTATCACCAATCTCCAGCTCTTCTGGTAGCTGATAACCTGCCTCTTCATACATAATATCAGTTGAGTCACAAGTAGGACCTGCTAATACCACCGTACCCGCGCTGGTTGAGGTTTCCATTTTAGGTGTATAAACAGGGTACTTGATGGCTTCACCTAAGGTTTCAATTAACCCTTGAAATAAACCCACATCGGTATAGACCCAACGTGTCAGATCAGTATGCGATTTACGAGAAATCAATACCACGTCACTAACCAGTACGCCTGAACCGCCAACCAATGAGCGACCGGGCTCTAAAATAATCTCTGGCATATCTTCAGCACTATAGTCATCGCTTAAGTAGCTTTGAATCTCTTCAGCATAGACTTTGATAGGATTGACTTCGCTCAGATAGTTTGCCGGAAAGCCGCCACCCAAATTAATCATTTGAAGCTTAATGCCTTCTTCGTTCTTCATCCAATCAAACATATATTTAACTTTGGCTAAAGCATCATCCCAAGCGGCAACATCTTTTTGCTGACTGCCCACATGGAATGAGATGCCATAAGGTACCAAGCCCAATTCTTGCGCTTGAATCAACAGTTCAATCGCCATATTGGGGTGACAACCAAATTTGCGTGACAATGGCCATTCAGCGGTATCTGACCCTTGTACCAAGATACGTACAAATATTTTTGAGCCAGGCGCATATTTTGCGATGTTTTTTAAATCTGCTTCTGAGTCGGTCGCATACAAATCAACCCCTTTTTCAAAGGCGTATTTGACATGTTCAGGCTTTTTGATGGTATTACCATAAGAGATACGTGAGGGCTCAACGCCGCAGTCAAGCACGCGATCAAGCTCATAAATCGATGCACAGTCAAAGTTTGAACCAAGCTCAGCAAGCAGATTGATGACTTCAACAGCAGGGCTTGCTTTCATCGCATAATGGATTTTAGCATGAGGAAAAAAACCAACCATTTCATGATATTTTATTTTAATGCGATTAAGATCAACCACTAAAAATGGCGTTTCACGACCTTCAGCCGCTTTAGTAAATTTCTGCCAGCCGGCAGGGTCAAAATATTGGTCGATTTTAATCATAGTAAGACCTTTAATAAAAACAGTATTTAATGAGAACAAGGAATGAAGCTAACAAGGAGTGATGCTAACCAGAACTAATAAGAAAAGCCAAACTCTTTACGCTAAAATCTAAGCGTTCAATCGTCGCCTTATCGCTTCGCTATGTGCAGTATCTAAAACAGACAGCGTTTAAAACGTAGCATAAGCCATAAAAAAACCACTTGATGATAAACGTATGTGACAATCAACTTATCAAAGAAATAGATTAAGAGTTTGCTGGCTGTGGCTCTTTTTCCGCCATTTGCTCGCCTTGTTTCTCACGTATTTTAAGGACTTTACGCACCTTATCACGCGCACGTGTCTGTTTCAAACGCGACAAATAATCGACGAAAATCACCCCATTCAGATGATCCATTTCATGTTGGATGCAAACGGCAAGTAAGCCTTCTACTTCTTCATCAATCTTATCGCCATTCTCATCTAGGGCTTCGATACGCACTTTATTTGGGCGCTCAACTTTGTCATAGACGTCTGGCACGGACAGACAACCTTCTTCATACGGCTGCTTTTCTTCAACCAATGGCGTTACTTTGGGATTGATAAACACTCTTGGGCTGTCTTTGTCTTCTGATAAATCCATCACGATAAGCTGGATATGTTGATCCACTTGGCTTGCAGCCAGACCGATACCTTGCGCCTCGTACATGGTCTCAATCATATCGGTGATTAAGGTTTTGATTTCAGCAGTGACTTCCTTGACAGGCGTTGCAATCGTACGCAGACGCGGGTCGGGATAGCTTAAAATAGGGAGTAACGCCATAAGGCTCACCTCAATGATAAAGATAAAAAATAGGTTTGATATTATAAGATAAATGGGGACAAAAGTAATGCTTATCAATAGCTAAAGAGAGATATCCTGACTGATAAATATAAGAAAAATATAGTAATAATGTATGGATAGAGGAATTTGAAGCAATAAAAAAGGCCTTGATTGCACAAGACCTTTATTTTGTGTATACGTTATTGAAGTATATTAGCTATTTAGCTGTGTCCAATTATACGCGACGTTTACTCATAATCATCTCATAGATGAACAGTAAGATAATCGCACCAATTACTGAGAAGATTAGACCAGTGAAACCGCCATCAGCATTGATACCAATTAGGCCAGCAACGAAACCACCAAGCATCGCACCAACGATACCCAATACAATGGTCATAATCCAACCCATAGGATCGCTACCTGGCTTAATCGCACGTGCCAATAAACCTGCAACCAGACCAACAATAATCATCCAAATAAAGCTCATATCAATTCTCCTAAAGTGTCTATCATTTATAATGGTTTACTTATTTTGTTGAATCCATTGTAAACATTATCGACATTGAGAAATAAGCAAAAAATGTTACCTATGTATGGGCTCTGTGAGGAAAAAGCGATATTTGCTATTTAGCAGGGGAAATAGGTAAACGGGGTGTTACAAAGGTAGTAAAGTCGATAATGAAATGACTGTATGTCTCTATCAAAGTAGAAATAGTTTTTATAGGTATAAAAAGAAATAAAAAAGCGTAGCTCATTATTAATCAGCTACGCCTGTTATTCTACAGGGTTATAGAGCCAGACTAACTATTAGCTAAAGCGGTTAATAAACGCTGATGAATACCTTCAAAGCCGCCATTAGACATAATCACAATCGCATCACCAGCCTTGGCATATGTACAAATATGAGTAATGATATCTTCCACGCTAGAGAGTACCTGTTGGCTGCCAATATCTGGATTTGCGATAGTGGCATTATTAATGACTTCTTTTAGACCCCACTCAAGTCCGGTAGGCTCATACCACAATGTATGGTCGGCGAGAGCAGCGGACTCAGCCAAGCTGTCTTGATGGATACCCATTTTCATGGTATTGCTACGCGGCTCAATAATTGCCCAAAGTCGTCTATCAGCTAGCTTTTTCTTAGCACCATCCAAAGTAGTGGTAATTGCCGTTGGATGATGAGCAAAATCATCAAAGACCAAGATATCATTTACATTACCTATAAGCTCCATCCGACGTTTAATACCCGCAAATGCTGATAACGCCGCACAAGCAGTTTTGACACTGACGCCGATGTTATAAGCCGCTGCGACAGCAACCAAGGCGTTATTCACATTGTGAATGCCGCTCATCGACCAATCGACGACTCCCGTGGCTTCTTTATCAGCAATATCAGCCGCAAAACTAACCGCAAATTTACCACCATCTTCGCTGATAAGTTCAGCTTGCCAATCGCTACTATCTTTTACATGCTTATCTTTTGCGTGGGTATTATCTGTTGCATAGGTATTATGTGCCGCTGCGTCCAATACTGCTGTCCGCCAAACGGGTGTCCAAACACCTTTCGCTAACGTTTCCTCTAAGCTGGCAGTCGCTGTGGGCATAATGATTTTGCCAGTGCTTGGAATCATGCGCACCATATGATGAAATTGGGTCTGAATAGCATCAAGATCCGCAAAAATATCCGCATGATCAAATTCAAGGTTATTCAAAATAGCCGTACGCGGACGGTAATGTACGAACTTTGAACGCTTATCAAAAAATGCAGAATCATACTCATCTGCTTCGATAACGAAATAGCCAGTATTTGCTGAATCGTCATTATCAATTTTGTCAGCACCCAAATAACTGCTGTGAGCAAAGACTTGCTGCAAGTGTGCATCAGCAGTATCAACAAGTGGCACACCACCGATTAAAAACCCAGTGTCGATACCGGCATAATGCAATATCCACGCGAGCATGGTCGTCGTCGTGGTTTTACCGTGAGTACCTGCCACTGCGATGACATGGCGAGATTGCAACACTTGCTCAGATAAAAATTGGGGTCCAGAGGTATAGCGTAGACCTGTGTCCAGCATATATTCGATGACATCCATACCGCGCTTCATGGCATTACCAACGACGACTAAATCTGGTGCTGGTTGCAAATGCTCTACCAGATAGCCTTGCTCAATGGTCACGCCCGCGTTTTCAAGTTGGGTGGACATCGGAGGATAAACGTTGGCATCTGAGCCCGTGACCGTATGTCCAAGCTCGCGCGCTAGCAATGCCAGTGAGCCCATAAAAGTACCACAAATACCAAGAATATGAATATGCATAGACGTTCCGTACGAGCTTGAATAAGAGGAATGAAAATCTAACGTAAGCCAATAAAAGAGATTGCTGTATTTTGGCTGAGCTAATATTTATCTTAGCACTATTTAAGCCAATACTCTTTTATGTTGAGCCAACGACCGTAGCACAGCAGGCAAGCGCTCATTGTAAAGTAATCATGGTTCATTGACCAATAAAAAACGCCTAGTAAATAGGCGTTATCAAAATTATAAAGTAGTCGGATTTAGTGTCATCTCAAAGATGCTGTATGGCGTTACTATTCACGCATTTATTGACGTGCTAAAGCATAGTTTTCATCAGGATTTTTATACTCATCCATCATGATCAAGTGATTGTCTTGAATTTGATAGGTTTCGATATTTTTTTTCTCATAAACGATAGTGATTACATCATTGTCTTGACGATAGATACCGGATTCTATCAAAGGCGGTTGCGGCGTTTTGGCCTGATTAAAAACACTGGTTTTCAATACTGAACCGTCAGCGAATAAGTTTAGAGTTAGGTCGATACTGCCACAAGATGGGCAAGGGACAACGCCACCATAATCGCCCATCAAGGTCGCTTGCAACATACTGTCGCTATTTGCTGCTGAAATCATCGGTGAACGTGCTGAGTTATCATTCGAGTTTGCTGCTGCAATAAGTGCCTGTCCTTCTTGATCACTGTCTTCATTAGCTAATGCTTTAGCACTATTGTCTTCTAAGGCAGGTTCATCATTATTCAAAACGTTACTTTGGTCGCTGTTAATCGGCGCACCTTGGGTATTTTTATTTGTAGAAGAAGATGCACTGTCACAACTCACCAAGGCGATACAGACCGGTACGGCTAATAATAGACGTAGACAGCGGTTGTTAAGCGAGGAAGCAGAAAATACAGGCGAAAAATTTATCATAGTATTACCACAGAGCAGATTTTTAAACAATATTGCTAATTACAACTGATGTCATTTTGACTCTAAAATCAGCGTAAAAACCACATAGAACGAAAACGACTAGAGTAACGACAATAAGCCCGCGTTGCGAGCTTGATTTCGTTAAATTATGTGATAAAAATGGAGAAACTATGAATAGCGCGCCGTGCGTTATTTATCGAGCGATAGGCTTAGGAGTAGCAGGACGTACGATACGCCACAAGATAAGCAAATGGGTCAGTATCAGAATACTAAATAAAATCAAGGATTGTTCAGGGATGCTTAAGCCCAGAAACGTCCAGTCAATAGAGGCGCATTCACCAGAGCCCGCAAATACTTCTTTTAATACCTGCTGCATAGGCAAGGTGTCAAGCCAATAATCCAAACCCGGACCACATGACGGGACTTGATCTGCTGGTAAATGCTGTAGCCAAACATGACGTCCTGCGACTATCGCCGCCCAGCCGATACCCGCTAAGCTACCAAGCCAAAGTAGTAGTCTGATAACCATCGATTTTGGATGAAACAAAGCGGCGATTAAAGCAAACCCGCCCATGATCATCAGACCAATCCGCTGAAAAATACAAAGTGGGCAAGGTGAAAACCCCATATAACGCTGTAAGAAAAATAGTGCAAAGCTCATGCCTATCGCGGTCATTATGACTAAAAACACTTGCAGATTGCGGTAAGTGGTTAGCTGTAGCATGGGGCAGATACTCTTATAAAGTGCTTGTTAATAAAGGACAGAAAGATATGAAAGATTAACGATATTGCTGCAAGAAATCCATGAAATCTTCTGTTTCAGCTGCTTCTATCTCCGCTTGTTGTAAGATGGATTTTTCGGCCAGCACTTCATATCTTGCTTGGGTATTTGGACTGAGGGTCTGCTGCAATAACGAGTCGCGGTGCTGTTGCGCTAAGGTAAAGCCCAACTGCCATAAACTGCCCAAGCGCTTGCTATCAGAGTTCACTTGCGCTGAAATAGTTGACTCAGAGTGACCAGCTTTGCCTTGCATCAAGGCAACTGCTGCCCGATAATCATTGCCCCCATAGTGTGCATCTAGTAGTGCCGCTAACGGCTGCATACGATTTAGATGCATCAGCATCCAGCTCTCTAATGATTGCTCGGCACCATTATTAAGGATTTGTAGATTGTCACGGCGACCTTCATTAACGACGCGCTCAAGATTGATAGCGAGCGCATCTTCTTCCTCAGGCATTAATTCAGGGGAATCACTAAGCAAGCAATAAAGCGCCATCACTTCTAAAAAGCAAGCACTAGATAAGCGGATACCGATATCGCTATAAGGGTCCAAATCAATCGCACGAAACTCAACGTAAGCGATACCGCGACGCTCAAGTGCTTCAGTTGGGCTTTCGCCACTCATGGCTATTTGTTTAGGACGAATAGGGCTGTAGTATTCATTTTCTATTTGTAAAATATGATTGTTGATTTGAATAGGATTGCCATTCTCATCATCTAAGCCAAGCTTCTCAAAGCTTTCGTGCGGGGTTTGAATCGCACGGCGCAGACCTTTGACATATTCGGGCAAATTGTTGTAGCGGATATCAAGGTGCTCTTGCACGCTATTGGTATAGCCAAGTTTGCCCATACGCAGGCTGGTAGCAGTTGGTTTATAATAGGTTGAATTATTGAACATCTCAAGGTCGTGCTCAATCCCTGAAACAAAACAAGGGCAAACACTCGGACTTGCGCCCAATAAATACAGCACCAAGCTGGTCAGGCGCTTAAAGTTACGAATCAGACCCAGATATTTATCGTTTTTAAACTCTGTTAATGTCAGAGATTGTGCAGTAGGCGTTTGTGTTTGCCACGCAGTGAATAAATCGTCACCAAATGATAAATTATAATGTAAACCTGCAATGGTCTGCATCCGGCGACCATAACGAACACCAAGTCCACTACGGTACAAAGTTTTCAATTTACCCGTGTTAGAGCTACCATAGTCCGCCAGCGGAATATCTTCATCATTTGATGACAGCATACAAGGCATAGACAGCGGCCACATCAGCTCATCTTCAGGCATACCTTTATAGACCAATAGATGCAGCTGACGCAGCATATTTAGCGTCTCTTTTGGTGATGACTTGGGGTCGGTAATCAGCTCAAGTAAGCTTTCAGAGTAATCCGTCGTAATAAAAGGATGAGTCAGCTTGGAGCCGAGTTTGGCAGGATGCGGCGTTTGTGCTAAGTAACCATCAGGCTTCACGCGCAATCCTTCTTTTTCGATACCACGTAACATGCCTGCTAAATGCTCGCTGGCAAACCAGTTTGGAATATCAAAATCGACAAAGCTACTCGCAAAATTACTCATAAGGATCATCTGTTGTTATTGGTTATTATTGATTAAAAAACCATCAATGGTTAATCGGAAAATAGAGAATAGTGACTTCAGTTTAGCCCAAAGACAGGCTAAAAACCACGCACGATTACAAATACGGTCAGTTTTACTGAAGGTGAATTCCACATTGTTTGGCAGAAAATCTAGCCATAAAATAGCAGTAAAGCCCTAAGAAAGTTGTGACTTTAATTGATCGTTTGTGCTTATTTTCTTGAAAGCTTTTATGGAGGGCAACTCTATTTTTATCAATAGCCCATGCACCCAAATTTTTACAGGAAAAATATCTGAAATAAAAAGCACCTACCAATCGGGTAAGTGCCATAGCAAAACAATTCTTTATCCAATCATTGGATATTAAGATATACCAAAGCAAGTATTTAGATCGAGAATGACGAGCCGCAGCCACAAGTGGTCGTGGCATTAGGGTTGGTCACGATAAAGCGTGCGCCTTCCAAGCCTTCGGTATAATCAACGGTAGAGCCTTGCAGGTATTGATAGCTTAATGAGTCAACGACCAAGGTCACATCGTTATTATCGAAGTTGGCATCATCTTCATTGAGCTCATTGGCGAAGTTAAAGCCATAAGAAAAGCCTGAGCAGCCGCCGCCCGTCACATAGACGCGTAGCATCAAGTTGCTATCACCTTCTTCTTCACGCAGGCGACGGACTTTTTGCGCCGCACTGTCAGTCAGGTTCAGAACCGTTGGATCGACAGGTTGGCTTGAGCTTGGATTAAATTGGTTGGCTGGTTGGTTCATATCTACCTCAATTGCTAAAATCAGATGTTATTATTTTTACGTATGCGAGGTCGTCTATTGATACAGGCTAAGATGACTTGCCAGTAGCTTTTCATAGCTGCTATTCATGACCTACCGGCAACTGCACTATTCTTTATGCAAGGTATCGCTATTTTTGGACACCCACTGCGATATAGACAGCATAGTAACTAGGCTTTAATTGAGAATATCAGCACTTAACTGCCTGATGTCAATAGTGTTTTGCTAGTATAACATAGTTGGGCTAATGATTAATTTGTCAAGGGTAACAGTAGCGTTTGCTATTATAACGTACTTATATATGCCCTTTGTTGTTTGTTAATACAAGGGAATTAGTAGCAGTATAAAGGTTTGAATTTAAAATACTTATTTAATTGTTTGCCTATCGGTTAGGCGTTTGAAATAATAGCCGCCAGTAAACACGCCAGAGAAGTGTTTTTCCTATTGCCTTATGTTTTATATTACCGCTGAGATGAAGAAATTATATGATCGAATTTAAAGACGTTGGTGTTCGCCGTGATGGTCGTGAGTTGTTTGCAGGGGCAAGCTTCCAGCTACATCCGGGCCACAAAGTTGGCTTAACGGGCAATAACGGGACCGGAAAATCGACCTTATTTGCCTTGTTATTGACACGAATGGGTACCGGCGATACCGAAGTGACCCTTGATAGGGGTGAAGTGAGTATCCCTGATAGCTGGCACGTAGCGCACATGGCGCAGGAAGTTGGCGCGACCACACAGACGGCGATTGATTATGTGCTAAGCGGTGATGAGCAGTGGTACGAGATTAATGCTACTTTGAATGACTTAAGCAGTGTCAGTGATGAGCAGATTGGTGTGCTGCATCAGCAGTTTGATGAGATTGATGGCTATCGTACGCCAACCAAAGCCGCGCAAATTATGGCGGGTCTTGGTTTTAATACCAACCAGCACGAACTACCAGTAGAAGGGTTTTCAGGGGGTTGGCGTATGCGCTTAAACCTTGCTAAGACCTTGATGAGCCGCGCTGACTTGATGCTACTCGATGAACCAACCAACCATTTGGATTTGGATGCTATCTTGTGGCTTGAGACGTGGATTAATGCTTTTACTGGTTTGGTCATCGTGATTTCGCATGATCAAACGTTCTTAGATAACACCGTTGGTCATATCTTGCACGTTGAGCAACAAAAAATCACCCTTTATACCGGTAACTATCAGCAGTTTATTCGAACCCGTCATGAGCGTATGGCGCAGCAGCAGCAAGCGTTTGAGAAGCAAGAAGCGACCAAAGCACATTTGGATGACTTTATTCGTCGTTTCCGTGCTAAAGCCAGTAAAGCAAAGCAAGCGCAGAGCCGTATCAAGCAGCTTGAGCGCATGGCAGAGCTGTCGCCGATGATGGCAGACAACCCGTTCTCGTTTCGCTTTTATGAGCCGGCTAATATGAGCTCGCCATTGATTGAGTTGACCGATGCGGATATTGGTTATAGCGACACGCCACTTCTTTATAATGCAAACGTACAAGTTACCCCTGATACTCGTATTGGGCTGCTTGGAATGAATGGCGCTGGTAAGTCGACCTTGATTAAAGCCTTGGTCGGTGAGCTTGGCGTATTAAAGGGCAGCTATAACGTTTCTGATACGCTAAAGCTTGGCTACTTTAACCAGCATCAAATGGATATCCTTGATCCGAAGGCAACGCCGATAGAGATGTTGCGTCGTTTGGCAGGCAAAACGTCTGATGCGATGTTACGCTCGTTTTTGGGTAGCTTTGATTTCCGTGGCGACCGTATCGATACCATAAGCGAGCTATTTTCTGGTGGTGAGCGTGCGCGCTTAACATTGGCTTTGATTGTTTGGCAACGTCCGAACGTGCTGGTACTCGATGAACCAACCAACCATTTAGACCTACAAATGCGTCAGGCGTTGACGATTGCTTTGCAAGGTTTTGAAGGGGCAGTGGTACTAGTCTCGCATGACCGCGAGTTGATTGCCAATGTCTGTGATGAGCTATTTTTGGTACATGATGGTCAAATCGATGAGTTCGATGGTGACATCAGTGATTATGGTAAATGGCTTGCTGAAAAACGTAAACAAGAAAATTCGCAAGACAAAAATACCAGTAAGAAGAAAAGCAAAAAAGAGAGTAAGAAGTTTGTTTCACGTGAAACAGATGCCAATTCAGTAGGTAGCCAAGCAAGCAAGCAAGTGGGTAAAGATGCGCAGCGCAAGCTGGCCGCTGAACAACGCAAATTAACCGCGCCTATTCGCCGTGATATTGAAAATACAGAAAAGACCTTGGCAACAATTGATGGAAAGCTGCTGGTGTTAGAAGAAAAGCTGGCGAATACGGATCTTTATGAAGAAAGTCGTAAGGCTGATTTGATGGTATTGCTGAATGAGCAAACCGTGCTACAGCAACAACATAGTCAACATGAAGAAAAATTGCTACTGGCAATGACAACCTTGGAAGAAATGGAAGCCAATATCGGCTAATACCGTGAGGTTTTTATCAATTGGTTTTTAATCGAAACCAAGCGATAAAACTCAGTCATTAAAAAAGGGAAGGCTTACGCCTTCCCTTTTTTTACTTTATTGCCTTACTCTCTACGATATCGACCATCACCATAAGATAGGATTTCCATCGTAGTAGTACAAAGCTGACAGTTTATTTGACCAGCAGCAGCTTTAGATAAATCAAGGATGCGACCTCGTATAAAAGGCCCTCTATCTGTAATTTTCACAATCACACTCTGCTTTGTCTTTTTGTTGGTCACTTGTACCTTCGTACCAAACGGCAGCGTTCTATGTGCGGCTGTCAGGGAGTTCATATTGAAGATACTACCACTTGCCGTACGCTTACCGTGGAACTTGCTACCGTAGTAGCTGGTATTGCCGGCGAAAGCAGTGGCGCTCAATAGTATTGATAAAGTGATGACTAAAGACTTGATTAAATAAGACATTTAAAACCTTTTGGCTATTGAAGAAATAGACAGATACTCTTGCCTATGTTATGCATACTCCCTATGAGTACAAATAATATAAAACATCATACAAGAAATAACTTTTCACATTCTTACAGCTCTGTAAAAAAACTCTTTAGGTCAAAAATGCTGTTTTAACAGTAAGTTATGATATATATACCTATTTTGCTATATTTAGATTGCTGTTAATATAAACAATTTATTGGTCGATTCTCTCATTATAAAATCAGTTGAAAGTAAAAATCCTTCATAGTAAACAGTATGTTTCAAAGAAAAATATCCCTTGCATACTACTATCTGCCTAGCAGAGACGATAATAATGTATAGCAAGTGCACGGTATCGCTTTTAAGTTGAATCCCCTATATTGGTAATATTTCTACAATGGTATTTGGTTTTTTTAGCGCTATCATTATAAGTAGACTAGGGTCACAATCTGTTATATCGCCAACCTAATTTCGATTACTAGCGTTTACAATTGGCATTTCATTATTATTAATAGATCTTATTTTGAGGAACATAACATGGCAGAAAAAAACTACTATGACATTTTAGGGGTCAACAAAGACGCCTCAGACGCCGATATTAAAAAAAGATATCGTAAGCTCGTCCGTCAATATCATCCAGATGTCAGCGATGCGCCAGATGCCGATAATAAGATTGCTGAGATTAATAATGCTTATGAAACCATCAGAGATAAGGACAAGCGTGCTGAATATGATGCGATGCTAAACAATCCTTTTGCTGGTCAAGGTGGCGGTTTTGGCGGGCAAGCAGGTGCTGGTCAGGGTGGCTTCCGTTGGGAAGATATCAAAGATCAGTTTGGGGAAGGTGAGGCTTACGGCGATGGAGGTTTCCGCTTCGATGATATTTTTTCGGCATTTGGACGCGGCGCACGCGGACAAAATAGTGGTCAGTCGCAATATGGCGGCTTTGGCAACCAAGATAGTAAAGGTCAAGATCAACATGCCGAGATTACGGTTGATTTGGCTTCGGTCTATAACGGTGATGACTATAGTATTAAGTTAAATGTTCCGGTGCGTCAGCCAAATGGCAGTGTGGGCTACGATAATAAGACCCTTAAAATTAAAATCCCTAAAGGCATTACGGATGGCAAGCAAATTCGATTAGCTGGACAAGGAGCGGCTGGCAGCGGTAATGGTAAAAATGGTGATTTATTTTTAAAGGTTAAAATCAGTCATGCTTCAAATATCCGTATCGAAGGCGCAGATATTTACCAAACTGTAAACATCGCCCCATGGGAGGCAGCACTGGGTGAAAAAATTAATGTTAATACGCCAGCGGGCACACTAGGTGTGACAATTCCTAAAAATAGCAAATCAGGCAGCAATTTACGTCTAAAAGGCAAAGGTATTCCTGCTAAAGAAGCAGGCGATTTATACTTAACCCTAAATATTGTCAATCCAGATATCAATAGTGAAGCGGAAATCAACGCTTATGAAGCACTAAAACAAGCCTTCACTGACACAACCATTGAACGATAAACAAATAGATTTATAAAAGCCGTTTAATACCTTAATAGAGATGTAGACGATAACGATAAAATAAAGAAAAACGAGGATAATCGCTATGAAACACTCGCCTGAATTTAATGACATTATCATGAGCTTAGATGAGCTGATATCTGCCTGTGGTCAAGAGCGCCAGTGGGTGATCGAGCTGATTGAAGAGAACATCATCGAATATGATGTACCAGAGCGCGAGCAGTTTACTGGCTATCAGCTGACGACTGTGCGCCGTGCGTCCCGCCTAAGTCGCGACTTTGAAGCCAGCGTGCCAGCAATTGGTCTGATACTTGAGCTGCTAGATGAAATCGAGCAACTGCGCCAATTAAAACGTCAATTGAATATGCAAGCACCTGTTATTGAAGTCACGATTGACCAATTAAAATAGTTAAATGAACAGTAAAAGCCGATCATAAAAAAGAGCCCAATCATTGATTGGACTCTTTAGCATTTAAGCATACGATTTTATAGCAAATTAACGAGCATATTTTGGATCAGCAGCAGCAGTAAATAAGACATCTGTTGATGAGTTCAAAGCAGTTTCTGCCGAATCTTGTATGACGCCGATGATGAAGCCAATAGCGACCACTTGCATAGCAATGTCATTTGGAATACTAAATAGGCTTGCCGCTAATGGAATCAGTAGCAATGAACCACCAGCAACACCAGATGCGCCGCAGGCACTAATCGTCGCGACCAAGCTTAATAGCAGTGCTGAGGCAAACGTCACTTCGATACCGAGCGTATGAGCAGCAGCAAGCGTTAAAACGTTAATAGTGATTGCAGCGCCTGCCATATTGATGGTAGCACCCAGTGGAATAGTCACTGAATAGGTGTCTTCATGTAGACCCAATTTACGGGCAAGGTTCATATTAACGGGGATATTTGCCGCTGATGAGCGTGTAAAGAACGCAGTGATACCAGACTCACGTAAGCAGATAAACACGAGCGGATAAGGATTTTTTCCTGTCTTAACTAAGATAATGAGCGGATTGACGACTAGCGCGATAAATAGCATACAACCGACCAATACCATCAAGATGCGTGCATAGCCAGCTAAAGCTTCAAAGCCTGTCTCAGCGACGGTATTGGCAACCAAACCCAAAATACCAAAAGGCGCTAAGGCAATGACCCATTTGACCACTTGTGAGATGGCATCAGAAAAATCACCAACCACGGTACGAGCAGTATCACTCGCCTGACGTAAAGCAAAACCAATGATAATTGCCCATGCCAAAATACCAATATAGTTGGCTTCAGCGATAGCCTGAACGGGGTTGGCGACCAAATTCATCAGCAAGTTGGTCAACACTTCTTTTAAATTTGCTGGCGGTACTTGCTCAATTACCGCATTGACTAAAACCAGCTCGGTTGGAAATAAGAAGCTTGCCCCTACAGCAGTCAGCGCTGCTAAAAAAGTGCCAAACATATACATGATCAGCACGGGTTTAACATAGACCTCATTGCCACTACGATGTTGGCTAATGGCTGCCATGACCAAAACGAATACCAGTATCGGCGCGACAGCTTTTAGTGCCCCTACAAATAAAGTACCCAATAATCCTAATGCAATACCAACATTTGGTGCCAACCAACCTATTAATACCCCTAATACTAAACCGATAATAATAAGCGGTACCAGTCCTATACGCTGGTACATCGCAATCAATGAACGCATCTATACACCCTCAACCTTGTCAATAAATAAGATATTTATAGCGAAAACAGAAAAATAATCGGAGGATGGTAGCATTTTTTGGGATAAGCGCCTACCTTTAACCCGCATCTGACTGGGATGATAGAGCTAAAGAAAAGGCATTATATGTGGCAAAAAGAATGATTTTACCATAACAAATAAAGCGGTTTGAGGAATTAAACTGTAAAGTGGGTTAGCTCATAGCCGAGTTGTTGATAGCTTTTATATTTATGACGACCTTCTTGCACACTAGCTGCATCAGGTTTTATCAGCTCAAGGACGCGAGTAGGTTTCGCATTGATAGTAGCTGTCATAAAAGTGCTTACTGGATGTATAGTGGTATTAAGAACCATACCTTTAAAGTTAGCAGGTATATAATTGCTAAGAAGTACAGGCGCTAACGCTTTATGGTTGATATCAGTATCAGCATTCAAAAGGCGTTGATGGGGGATAAAGCTAGTAGCCTCTTGTTCCCATAGCGCCTTATCAAGCGTCGATAGCAATTCATCATCGTCGATAAGAATTAACAATGATTGATTGCTTTTATTAAGCGCGGTTTGGGTCAGCTGACAAATAAAGCCCAAGAAATCTTGGGCTTTATTCTCAGTTAATACATAGAAGCTAACGTTCATAAACTGATTTTCATTAATTGGTTTTCATTAATAAGTTATGCCATGTTTGCACTATTTCTCAGATATTGCATAAATAACGGTACAGGACGACCAGTCGCAGCTTTGTCTTGACCTGAAATCCATGCCGTACCAGCGATGTCTAAATGCGCCCATGCTTGGCCTTCTTCTATAAAGCGCGATAAGAAACATGCGGCAGTAACAGCACCAGCACCTTTACCACCGATATTTTGAATATCAGCGATAGGCGAGTCAATCTGCGCTTGATACTCGTCATCCATTGGCATGTGCCAGATAAGATCACCTGATAAATGACTCGCGTTTTCTAAGTCGAACAACACATCTTCGTCATTACTAAAGACCGCTGAGCGGACGTGACCTAGCGCAACCACACAAGCACCAGTCAAGGTTGCGACATCGATGATGGCTTTTGGTTGATAATACTTCTGTACGTAGCACAAGGTATCGCACAATACTAAACGACCTTCAGCATCGGTATTTAATATCTCAACTGACTTACCGTTCATTGCTATGATGATATCGCCAGGGCGCGTTGCCTCTCCCGATGGCATATTTTCAGCACAAGCTAGCGCACCGACGACGTTGATAGGTAGACGCGCTTCACACAAAGCTTTGATAGTACCTAGTACCGCAGCAGAACCGCCCATATCAAATTTCATCTCATCCATCGCCGCACCCGGTTTGATTGAGATGCCACCTGAATCGAAGGTGACTCCTTTACCGACCAATACGATAGGCGAGTCGTCATTTGCAACTTGCACATCATCATTACTATCTTGTTTCGCGTTTTTAGCGGCTTTTTTGCTAGCAGCTTTGGTTGGTAACTTATCAGCTAACGCTTTTAAACCACCAGCTACTTTTGCGCTGTTGGTAGTGGCTTTGCTAGTATCGCCATCAGCATTGACGCTAAAATTAGACTTGCCACGATATTCTATTAGTACAAGTTTACCTTCTTTGGTAGAGCCTTGCGCGACCGATAGAAAGCAGTTCATACCTAATGCTGACATCTCTTTTTCACCTAATACAGTGACTTTTAATAGGTCAGGATAAGTGGCTGCCAATTCCTGTGCTTGCTCAGCCATATACGCTGGGAAACAGATATTACCCGGCTCATTGGCGACATCACGGGTTAAGCTTTGACCAGTGAAGACCGCTTGTGCAAAGTTTAACGATTCCTCTAAAGATGGCTCTGCCAGTAAGTAAATATCCGTTAAAACAGGCGTTTGCTGCTCAGATTTGTACTTGTCAAAACGATAGCTTGCTGCCAGTAGGCTCAGCGCGAATTGACTAAAATGGTTTTCTTCTAAGCTATCGCCCAGCGCAACAGTGATAGAGTCAACACGCTTTTGCGTGCTCTTATAAATGGTATTGGCAATTTTTTCTAGAACGCTATGACGTAATTTATCAACATTACCCACACCGACCAATAACAGCTGTACTGGATTTTCTTTGGTGGTTTTCTTATCACCAGCTAAAGCATAGTCAGCAACGGTTTCACAAGCTTTGCCGTTAAAGTGCGATACTTCAATCAATTGCTCAATACGGGTGTGATAATCGCTCAATACCGACTCTGCTAAGATGTTTTTCTTATCATCGATTAAGACGACGAGGCAAGCGGCATCTTTGCTTTTGGCTTCTTTTTTAAGAATTTTTTGTGTATGGGTTTTCGGTAAACTTTGCGTTAATTTAATATTCATATATTGTTATCCTTATTAGATGAATGCATTTTTTTAAAAGCGTGAATACAGTAAGGTGTCAAATTTAAAAAGATATCAAATTTTACCTGCTAACGCATTTGAGTCGATAGTGTATTCTAACTGCTACTTATCTTAAATAGCACACCTATCAAGCAAGCATAGTAGTGTAGCATATCGGCATACAGTACGCAGTTAGCAAGGGTTAGGTAATGTTTCTGGAGCTATTTCTTGCATTATTCTAGGGTCTGTCGTTAGCTGTTAGTCAACTTATCAGTCGCTACTAGAGCGGCAAATCTATCTTGAAGTGCAGCCATCGCACTGTCATGCACAGTACTAGCCGTTATGACTTGTCCTGCAACACTAGGCAGATCGCGCGTGGCACAAGCATCATGGCAAACAAAATTTTCAAAACCCAAATCAAAGGCTGCTCTGACGCTTGAGCTGACGCACATATGGCTCATAAAGCCTGCAAAAATAATTTGTTGCTTACCAGCCGATTTTATTAGCGCTTGCAGCTCGGTATCATAAAATGCATTAGGGTGCATTTTAACAATGGTTTTTTCGTCATTAATGGGCTGCAGGCTATTAATAATATCTACTTTTGATGATAATGGATTGAAAATTTTGTCATTATCCTGCCCGTGATGAGTAACATGAAATATCGGGATAGCTTCGCTTCTAGCTCTATCGAGTAGCAGGCACGCGTTCGCAGTAGCTTTACTACCGGCATCACCTAACGGCATCGCGCCGTCAACATATTCATTCTGAAAATCAATCATGACGATAGCGCAATTTGACCAATCAATCTCATTAAATTGACCACCAGCTAATCCAAGTAAAGTAGAGGGAATAGACATTTTATGCTCCGTTAATTAGTAAACGATATAAGTGTAGATGCTAAATCTTAAATAATTTTGAATGTTAACTAACGTTAAATACTAACAACTAATGCTGATAGTATTCAGTACGTGATACGTACAGTACACAAATTCAGTTAGAAAGCATGTATGAGAGACTTACTCGTGATGTCTGAGTTAAAGCGCTTATATCTTATATAATGCGATTAGGTTTTAAATAACGCAGTTACGTCCCTATTTAACCCTGTTGATGAGTGAGTAATAAATGCGTTATTGATAACGGCTAGGTAATGTTTCCAAACACATTTCCACGCTATTTTTTCTAGAAATATGCTAGCATTAGCGGTTATGCCTATCGTCTCTGGTCAAGCTTAACTGTCCTTATCAATACAGTCGCGATGAACCGCACGAACGCCAACTTCTACAACCGCTAAGAGTGCCTACTGTGATATTACGCCGCTATATGACCCAACAAGTTGCCTCAACGACCGCATTAGTCTTGGGGTTTTTAGTGGTGATGATGCTGGGCGGACGTTTGATACGCTATTTTGGTATCGCAGCTGAAGGTAATTTAGACATCGGTTTGCTGTTTACCATCATTGGTTATAACCTACCGTATTTCTTAGAGCTTATCCTACCATTAGCGTTTTTTATTGCGTTAATGCTGGTATTTGGGCGCCTGTATGTTGACCAAGAAATGGCGGTGATTAATGCCAGTGGCGTGTCGCGCGGTCGGCTTGGGCGCTTGATGACGCCATTGATTTTGGCATTGTTTGTGGGTGAGGCAGCATTATCCATCGTTGGTAAGCCATGGGGCGTGCGTTCATCTGAGAATGTCTGGCAACAGCAAGCGTTGACCAGTGCCTTTGACTTAATTCGCCCCAATCAATTTATCAGCAGTGGCAATTATCATCTGTATGTGGGCAGTTTAAGTGATGATAAAAAACAATTACAAGATGTGATATTGATTCAGTCTGAGCCTGAAAAAAAGGGCAGTGGGGCTAAAAATAATACTGCTAAAAATAGTACCATGGATCTTGAAAATAACATCGATGTCGAAACTGCCGAACAGCTTAATATTCCAGAATTGCCCACAGCGCTTGCCAATAATAATATTAGCAAAGACACGATTACGCTTGCCAAACGTGCTGAACAAGTAGATACGGGCAATAGTGGCGTGACCCAATTGGATTTGTTCCAAGGTCGCCGTTATGAAGTCGGGGCTGGTAGCTTGAAATACAATCAAGTAGGTTTTGATCGCTATCGTATTACCTTGACGGAGTCGTCGAAAGAAGTCATCACTGAAGACAATATCGAGACGCAAGCGATTGGACCGTTATGGCAGGCGGCAACAGGCAATGCGCAAGTGGGCAGTAATAATGCCATGCGTGCGGCCCAAGGCGAGCTTGGTTATCGTTTATCGTTACCATGGCTGATGATTATTGCGCCGATGCTCGCCGTACCACTGGCGCAAGTTCGTCCACGTCAAGGTCGTTGGTTACGCCTATTTCCCTCTATTTTACTGTTTGTCAGCTGCGCACTCGGTATCATCTCACTCAAAAATGCTGTCGGTAAAGGCAGTGTAAGCGTGTGGGCTTATGCATGGCTCATCTTAGGGTTTATGGCATTGGCACTGTATATGAATTGGGGTAGCCGCGTGCAGCACCGATTGCGCTTTCGCAAGCCAGAAAATGAGCTTTTGACGGTTACCGACAATCAAAATAGTAGCTCACAAGGAGGGCAATCCTAATGAGTGCTCTATTCTCTAAATCATCGAAGCCGAATTCGCCAAATGCTCAATCGCTACTTAGCCCAAAACCGACTAACCTCAAAGTGCTTAGCCGCTATGTGAAACTAAATGCCTTGCTAGCGATTATCGCGGCGGTCATAGGGCTATGGGCATTACAGCTGGTATTCTCTTATTTATCTGAGCTTGATTCGCTAGATGATAGCTATACGATGGGAGAGGCAATCAGATATATCTTTTATCGCTCGCCTTATTTTTTAGAACAATTTATCCCAACAGGGGCATTATTGGGTGCGGTCGTTGGTTTGGGCTTGCTGGCCAATAACAGTGAACTGGTCGTCATGCGAGCTGCTGGTATTAGCGTTTATCGAATCGTCAGTTGGGTATTGCAGCCAGCTATGATTTTTGTAGTATTAGCATTATTCATTAACCAGTTTGTGTTGCCGTATTCCAATCAATTGGCAAATGAGATTAATAGTGAGGATAACAGCTCGCTAGTGACTTCAGTACGTGGTTACTGGACAGTGCAACCACGCTTTGAGAATACAAAAGACGGCAGTGCTAAGCCGAGTGGTAGTGATATCTTGTATATCGATTATGCTGATGTCAAAGGGAATATCGGTCAGGTAAAGCGTTGGCACTTAGATAATAACGGCAACTTGCAAACTGCCATTCATGCTGAAGGTGGTAAATATATCGGGCGCGAGGCGCTTGCTACCGCTAGCAGCAAACCGAGCGAGCAATATCGTTATGAGTGGCAGCTGAACAATATGACCAAGCTGATGATTAATCAAGGCTTTGAAAGTAGCCAAGCCATATCGCCCACAGACACATTGAGTTTACCGTTTGCCCCTGAGTCTGTGTATTTGCTCACGCGTCAAGCCGAAGATTTATCTCTTACGCAACTTTATGAGCATCGTCAATTTATGCGTCAGCAAGGCACTCGCTCTTTAAGTCATGAGCTGGCGTTTTGGCAAAAGCTATTATCACCCTTGTCTATCTTGTCATTAGTGATTGTCGCCTGCTCGTTTGTCTTTGGCTCATTGCGTACGCACAGTCTCGGCTTGCGTATCGTCGTGGCATTATTATTTGGGCTGCTATTTAGTTATGTGCAGGATTTGGTCGGTTTTGTTTCACTAGCAACGGGCTTTTCGCCGCTACTGATGGTGATATTACCGATTATTGCCAGTGCATTGTTGGGTGGATATTTACTGAAACGGCAGATGTAACTCTCAAAATGAGGTAAATCTAAAAGTTTAGCCATATGATTTAGCGTGCTTTTTATTTGTCTGATTCTAGGATTTAATCTTTGGTTGCCATGGTAATCGTATAAGTCTTGCCCTGTTTTACCTTTTCGCTATTACCAAAGACTTCGGTAAATGAGCGTTTCATAAATTGACGTAAGCCATTAATCGTCACCACGTAAAAGCGTCCACCTTTACGCATACGCGCATGAGCATCTAGGAAATAAAGGTAATGCTGCTCTTTGCCTACTTTGGCTGGTAAGTTTGACATCACAAGGCTAAAGTCTTTGTCTTTTGCCACGTGATTAAAGCCATTTGATAAATGTACATCGACATTTTTTAGACCATTCTTTTCACAATTAAGGCGTGCATATTCTACTGCCATAAAGTCTTTATCAATCAAAGTATGCTGACCATTAGGACATTCGCGCGCTGCTGCCATACCCAGAACGCCGTAGCCACAGCCCAAATCTATCGAGTCATCATCCGCCTGAAAATCCACATAATCAAGTAACATCAAGCTACCGTCATCGAGCTTTTGTGGTGAAAAAATACCCCACGTGGTCGCAAAATCAAACGGCTTGCCGAGTACGTCTTCGCGAAAATTAATATCTTCGCGCCAGTATTTTGCTTTTTCTAATAGATCGCTAGGTGGTCTATGGCTCATGGAATTCTCGGATTATAGATAAGTAAAAGGTGGTGCATTGCTCAAATGAACAGGGTGCACATTATGATGAGTATTGTAACGATAAAAGGGAAGATTTGCAGCTACGTATTAGTGGAAATTGTGATGGGCACTAAAGGAGGGGTATTTGACAGGAACGATTGTCAGATTTATGTCAGGTTGAAGTTACCCGTTTACGCATTTATATCGTAAATGCTATAGCATCCTTATTGAAGCTATGGAATACTAATAAAGCTAACTAATTGGTCAACTATTTATTGTAGTGTCTTCTTGATATGAAGAATTACGGTCATACTAGGAGTTGTACCAGCTTACTAAGATTAAACTCACCAAGCTTTACTTAATTAGAAAGGATGCTTAAATATGAAGTCTAAAATCAAAACGAAAATAAACCCAGCGCAAGAAACATTTATTCATATCGTGCATAGTAAGCGTATTAAGCCTCTCAAAAAACAGCCGGGTGTCAAATGTGTGGAAGCAGTAAAAACTATCGATAAAGCTTATCTGGCTGAGCTATCTGGTTGTGATGAATATGTGTCTATCGCTTTTTGTTATAAAAACTATAATGAAGAGACCAAGCCTCGTCTTAGTGAAAATGAAAGCTGTGCTGTGATTAGTGTGGCCAAAGCCAAAGAGCTATTAAATACCACAGAGTTGGCTGAAGAAGCATTGTCTGCTGTCAGTATTATTCTGTTTAGCGCTGTATCACAGACGTTTGGTGGCTTCTTAACGGATGGGGAAACCAGTAAGCGTTATGTACTATCAAAAGGCACAGAATATGCAGGCTTGTCCTCATTATCGCTATAGCATATAAGCAAGATTACGTTTCTATTAAGTATGAAAAAACGGCAGTATTATTATAATATTGCCGTTTTTTTGCTTTAATTTATAAATTTTTATATTGTTAATAATATCTCGTAAATCAGTAATCTAACCCCTTGGATGATGTTCAGCATGAAGTTTTTGCAATCTAGCCGTCGCCACATGGGTATATATCTGCGTCGTCGATAAATCACTATGTCCCAGCAATAACTGCACGCTCCGTAAATCCGCACCGTGATTGAGTAAATGGGTAGCAAAAGCATGACGTAAGGTATGCGGTGATAGGTCTTTATCAATACTGGCAACTTTGGCGTATTTCTTTAGCAGATACCAAAAGTTTTGCCGGGTCATATAGCCACCTTGGGCGGTCAAAAACACTGCTTGGCAATTTCCTGCTTTTAAATGGGCTATCAAATCACCACGTCCATGCGTCAAATAATCTTCAAGCGCATCTGATGCATATTCCCCTAAAGGCACTAAGCGGGTTTTATTGCCTTTCCCCGTGATTTGCAGCCAGCCTGAGTTTAGATTCACTTGTTCAAGAGACAAGTTAACCAACTCACTGACGCGCAAACCGCAAGCGTAAAGTACCTCTAACATGGCTTTATCACGTAGCCCTAGCGCAGTACTACTATCGGGCGCGGCAAGGAGATTATCAACGTCAGCTTCTGCCAAATCTTTTGGCAGTGGACGACCAAGTTTTGGGCTTTTAACACGCTCACAAGGATTGTCTTCACGTAGGTTGCTGGCAATCATCCACAGATAAAACTGACGCAAACTTGAAAGCATGCGCGCTTGCGTACGCGGCGTTTTGCCATCTTGAGTGAGAATAGACAGGCAGTGGAGCACGTCTTCGGGCTGCCAACGCGTTAATGCCGCGTGATTGGTTAATTCGCAGGAGCGCAAATCACGCACATAGGCGTTACGGGTACGTGTGGCCAAACCACGAGCCAGCATTGCTTGACGAAATTCGGTTATATAAGCCGGTTCATCATCTACGGCCAGCGCTTTTGGTTGGCGCTGCTGTACGGCACGGTCGCGGCTCATAAGACATACTCAGTAGTGGTATAAGAAAATCCGAGTTAATATAGACGATATTTTTTATTTTAAACTGATTATCAATTAATAAAATTTGGCAAAGTCATTTTTACCCTTTAAGTATTAACAGCTACCAAACACCATAGCGAGGTGACTTCCGCATTACGCGCTGCAAATAGTGGATCAGTATCGTCTTGGCTTCGACCGTGTTTAGGTTGGGTATCGAGACGGTATTTTACTTCTAAACCAGCATTAGCAAACCAGCCCAATAATTCATCGCGGCTGCGCAACTGCAAATGTTCTGCCAAATCTGACAGAATCAACCAGACCTCTCCTTGCTCAGCTAAATGTTGCTTTGCGCCTTGCAAAAACCCACGTAACATCGTGCTATTGGCATCATAGACGGCGAATTCTAAGGGCGAGGTTGGCTTGGCAGGCAACCAAGGTGGATTACAGACCAGCAAATTAGCCAATGGCGCATCAGTCGGATACAAGTCCGCTTGCTGCAATTGCACTGCAGGTAAATCTAAACGTGTAAGGTTGTCACTAGCGCAGGCTAATGCACGCGGATTTAAGTCCGTCGCAATCACTTGCTTCACACCGCGCTGCGCCAGAATAATAGCAAGCAAACCGGTTCCGGTACCGATATCAAAGGCGACATCATAAACGGCTGGCAACGGTGCATCGAGCAACAACTGTACATACTCATGACGAGTCGGTGCAAAGACGCCATAATGTGGGAAAATTGATAAACCCAAATTTTCGATTGCCACACCTTTTACGCGCCACCCTGTCGCACCTAAGGCACCTTGCAGGTCACGAAATGAAATTAGACATGACTCATTCAACTCACCAAAAGCAGCGGTACAAGCAGCACCGACATCAGGGGCGCGGCGTAACTGGCTGACATAACCGGCATCAAGCTCTAATAATAAACGGCTTAATAGGCGCGAACGCTGAGATTGGACTTGGCGTTGCTGATGAAAAAGATTAGGGATGTCTTTAGAGGATACTGAAGCCTCATCTGTAGATTTAGCGGACTTAGCGGATTTGTTGGTCGCTTTGTTAATTTTGCGCTGCTCAGAACGCTCATTCGCACGGTCAATGCGTCGAGTGATGGCTTGCAGCAGTTGCCTTGCATTATTAAAGTCACCGCGCCACAGCATTGACGTTCCAGCACAAGCCAAGCGATAAGCCTCATCGGCTGTCGTTTTGTCGTCGACCACAACAATACGTGCAGGCGGCACATGATTGCTTTGAGACAACCAGCGAGCCTGACGTAAGGTTTCATTTTCGTGCCATTGCACGTACTGTATTTCTGTTGCTAACACGCGACCTACCTTTCAGATATGAATGATGTATTTTTTATAACGCAAAGATATTTCTGCATTATATATTGCGCTAAGCGCTCTTTTTCTTGACTAAATAACGATAGGTTGGCGCATCGTTTAGCGTTTCTTGATGGACAAGGGTATGTCCCAAGTGCCGGCAGAAATTAGGAATGTCACGCGTAGTGGCAGGATCAGTGGCTAATATCTCAATCACATCGCCGCCATCCGCTTTACGAATCGTCTTATGTAGCATCATGACCGGCTCAGGACAAATCAGTCCTTGGGTATCTAGATGATGGTGAATAGTCGTGTCTAATATTGAAGTCGTCATATTTTGTTATATAAACCTAATAGATAAGTTTGGTAGCTGAATACTTGTTTTCTAATGATTTTATAAAGGCCTATTTTCTGCGTCAATAGCGATAATATCTTTATTGTTTTCAGTGCTGTTATTATTCTCAGGTAAGTCGGATAGGGCTAAGAAATTAAAGAAGCGCTTAAAGCTCACCTTAAATAAAAAAGCCACACCGAGCCACGATGCCAATCCTAACCAAGCCGTATCGGCAAATAACAGTCCGCCGATCAGGATAATACTTGAGACACCAATGGTCATGATAACCATCGAGGTTTGATTGAGACGATAGCGATAGATGATAAAGGCATTATATAGCGTCAATGGAATAGTCAGTGCCACCAAAGCATAAGGTAAGTTGTAGAATAGTTGATACAGGAGCTGATTGTCATGAAAAGCTTTGATACTAGCAATGGTGCCAAAAACCATAAAAGCGATAATAGCGGCATAAATGAGATAGACGGCTATTTGGTTGACACGTTGGGCGCCTTTGATACGCGCAATAGCAAGCGGTGCAAAACCATGTCGCGAGCTATTGTGCAAAGAATTGTGCAAAGAGTGGTCTGAGACAGAGGTCATAATAATCAGTCATTTATTCGTTTGGATTGAGGAGGTACAGTTAATTCACTTTTAAAAGGGTACAGAACTAATGGGGTTAATTATTCGCAGCCTCTGTCTGCGTAGGCACAGCAAGCAAGGAAAATTAACCCCAGTAGTGATTGATAACATTTGTATTTCTTTTATGTAGAACGGACTATATCAGGTATTGATGGGACATTAAAAAGAAAGCTAATGCTCAATTAATCTGCTTTGATGGCGTCGATGGCGATACTGCTATGAGGATCAGCAAAGTAGGTCGACATTAAAATACAGGCAGAGATATCATCAATCGGAGCGCGCTCATGTTTAATCCAGCCATTTTCCCATGCTATCTCACGCGCGGCGACCGATGTTAGGCGCTCATCGCATAGAGATACGATGACAGGTAAATGCTGCTCCATGATTCTATGTGCCAGACGACGGGCAAATTTATGTGCGCGTTTTGACAGCATAGAGCTGCTACCGTCCATATTTAACGGCAGTCCGACTACTACCTTTGCCACGCCCCAAACCTTGATAATACCGAGTAGATTATCCCAATCAGGTTGCCCATTATTCATCGCTAAAATATCAAAGGCACGCGCCGTTTCTGTCAAGCTATTACCGAGTGCCATGCCCATTTTTTTAACCCCATAATCTAAGGCTAAGATAAGGTGTGGCTTAATCGCTGGCTCAGCAACGCTAGTGTCAGTACTGTCTTTTATAAGAGTGCTATCTACCATAATAAGGGGTGTTTCCTATTTTTAGTTCTGTATTCGTTCAGCGTATGAAATTAAGCATGACCGATGTCACTGCTTAAATAATCAAAATTAACCCCAATCTTATCAGCGGCCATTTGCCACCGTTCCTCAAAAGGCGTATCAAACAATAAGTTTAAATCAGCAGGGCATACCAGCCAATCGCCGTTGGCAAGCTCACGATCGAGCTGTTTTTTACCCCAGCTGGCATGACCTAAACAGAGCTGATAATGACCAACGCCTTGACCGGCTGCAATACGTTTGAGGATATCTTGGCTGGTAGTGATGCAGACATTTTCTGAGATGGCAAATGAGGATGCCCATTCTGGCTGCCCTGTATGCAGTACAAAGCCAACCTCAGGGTACATAGGTCCACCTTCTAATGCCAGATCTTCCATCACCTGTGCGTTTGTAACCTCAATATCCAGATCTTCTAGCAGTTTTCCCACGCGTGCCTGCTCTAATGGACGATTGACCATCAGACCGAGGGCACCGTGTTTATCATGACGACAGATATAAATCAGCGCCTGCTCAAACCGTGGGTCTGACAGTTCAGGCGCCGCGATTAAAAAATGATGGGTCAAATTGGCTTTGGACATAGAGACAAATGCAACCTACTAATAAAGGTAAAATAACAGAGCTGACACCACTATATGGCGATAATGAATAAAAAATCAACTAAAGCAAGGATTTAGCCGTCAGAAGGTGTTTATGGTGGTCAATCAATGATCATTTAACATCGCTCAATAGACTGCGCGCATGGTCACGAGTGACATCGGTGATAATAACACCACCAGACATACGTGCCAGCTCATCTACTTGCGCACTCTCGGTTAAGATGACAAGCTCACTTTCAGTTTGCTCGTCATGGTGTTTTTGTACCAAGATATGCTGATGCGCTTGCGCAGCGACTTGGGCTTGGTGGGTAATGGCGAGTAATTGCTGCGTTTGCCCAAGGGCGCGCAACAGCTCACCCACCACTTGTGCCGTACCACCACTGATACCAACATCGACTTCGTCAAAGACTAGCATAGGTTTTGCCGCATTATTATCTGCATTGGTCGCTTGCAAGACCTGCATCACTAGCGCCATACGTGATAGCTCACCGCCTGAAGCGATTTTGTGTAGCGGCTGCATCGGCATACCGACGTTGGCGCTGAATAATAAGTCTATATCATAACAGCCTTGTCCATTATATTGGCTGACATCGGTCTTTTTGGTAAAAACGAATTCACAACGTGCATTAGGTAGGGCAAGCGGCTGTAGTTGCTTAATCAGCTGTTTACTGACAATCGGGGCAGCTTTAGCGCGTTTTTTATTTAGCTCAGTTGCTAGTGCTATATACTCTTGCCATGCTTGCTCAATTTGTGCCGCCATTGCATCACTGCTTGGCTCGTTTTCTAATTGTTCTAATTGCGCTTCCCAGCCTTTTGCTTCATGAATCAAGTCGCTAGCTGGCAAGTTATGCTTACGTGATAGGCGATGACCTAAACTGATTAAACTGTCTAATGACTGCAAACGCTCAGGGTCAGGCAATTGCTGCTCAGCATAATCTGATAGCAATCCTGTCACTTCAGTGATTTGCTGCTGCGCCAAATGCAGCTGTTCTGAGGCTTGCTCAAAGGTTTGGCTCACGCTCATTTGATTGTCACATAGTTTAATTGCTTGCCCGAGCAAGGTCATTACATCGGGCTCATCGGTATCATTATCGAGTAAATGCAAGCCATGACTGGCCTCAATCATTAGTGCTTCAATATTAGATAATTCTTCGTGTTCTGCTTCTACTTCTGCATAATCAACGACCAATAACGGTGCGATATCTGCTAACTGGCTTTGCAACAGTTGAATACGATCTTGGCGCTGAGCTTCACGGCTAGCGAGATCGTCAGCGCGGCGTTTAAGTTGCTGATAAGTTTGATAGCTACTTGAGGTCTGCGTAGCAAGAGAAGTTATCTGTGCCATTTCATCTAGCCATTGCACTACAAATTGTGGCTTGAGTAGCGCCTGCTGAGCATGTTGACTATGAATATTGACCAGCAATGCACCCAAACTCTTAAGCTCAGCCAAACTGACAGGTGTGCCATTTAACCATGCTTTTGAGCGCCCTGTATTACTAAGTTGTCGACGAATCAATACATCTGGCTCTTCTAAAGCCCGCTCATTTTTGGCAAACCATTCAGCAATGATACTATTGTTTTCTACATCAAATTGCGCGTAGATATCCGCGTGCGCCGCGCCATGCCGGACCATTGCACTGTCTGCGCGCTCGCCGATACATAAAGACAGCGCATCGAGTAATAGTGATTTGCCAGCGCCTGTTTCACCAGTGATGACATTGAAGCCTTCAGCCACACTCAGCTCATGCTGAGCAATTAACGCAAACTGATTTAAAGTTAATGATACTAGCATCAACGCCTCTCATGACAGACAACAAACCTCAAATACGATGTAATGTCGTACAAGGAGGTTATCTCTACAATAGGTTAAATAAAGGAATGAATCGGTTCAGTTCATACTGCAACATAGATAAATGCAATTGGCAAATAGTATGGTGGCAAATAATCTTAAATACAAATATTAAAGGTAATCAATAACATCACTTAAAGCCATCATAATAAGCGGAACTTTCTTGCCGCTGTAACAAACTTTATAGATATAATGTGGTAGCATAATCTCACATAATGATAAACTCTTACCACCAGATTTTCGTGCATTCTACGACAGAGCAGTTAGCTTGTAGAACATGATACAAACCTGTGTGTCAGTAACTATCAGTAATAAATGGTTATTTTTAAACCTATAAGATAAATCAATTCTATAATCAGCGCACAGCAAAGTAAAAATGATTTAGAGTCGATGGTAAAAGGTAGATATAACAACGCTTATCTAAGCATTTGCTTATCTACACATTCAATTTGGTTTTTTAGTTGGCAATAATTATTTGATAAGGAAGCCACTATGACAGCGGCGCAATTTACTAATGTAACAGTCAATGCTCAAGCCACGATATCCTATGATGGTCGTTGCTCAAGCCATACCATTATGTTTGAGGACGGTCGTCATAAAACATTAGGTGTTATCTTGCCTTGTGATAATTTGGTCGAGCATTATCACTTTAGTACCAATACATCTGAACGTATTGAAATCACTAGCGGTGAGTGTGAAGTCAAAATAAATGGGGAAGAGGAGTTCAGCTACTACCGCGCAGGACAGTCATTCGTGGTTGAAGGTAATAGTGGTTTCAATTTACGCACAGAAGAGATTGTCCAGTATATCTGCCACTTAGAAGGCTAATATGCTTCAAAGTGCGCTTAGATAATTGATAACGCCAAAAAGCCAATGATTCCAAAGAAATAAATCTTATCAGGTTTATTTCTTTTTTTTGCTGACATTATTTAGATGAAGCTGGTCATTAATTGCTACAATTACACATCTCTATTTTTATTGCATGTTTTTTATAACACTGTGCAATACCCACTTTATAATCAATAGGCCTATTATGGCAAAACCTACCTATTTTTATGGCATTCATGCCATTGATGCTTTGCTCGAATACCGTCCTCTTGATGGACTGAGCTTATTTGTACAGCAAGGGCGCGAGACTGACAGTCATGTACAGGCTATTATGGCGCAAGCACGTGATAATGGCATCAGTATTCAACCAACGCAAAAAGACAAACTTACTCAGCTGTGTGGTAGCCCGCAACATCAAGGCGTAGTGCTGAACGCCCGTCCATTAGGCTTCGCTGATGAAGGTTTGCTAGATACGCTTGCTGGTCGAGATGATTGTTTGTTACTGGTACTAGACCAAATTACGGACGCCCATAATTTTGGCGCTTGTTTGCGTACAGCAGTAGCCATGGGTGTCGATGCAGTCATTTGTCCGAAACATCATGCAGCTAGCTTGACGCCAACGGTTGCTAAAGTATCTGTCGGTGCAGCTGAAATGATGCCTATTGTTAGCGTGACCAATCTAGCACGCACGCTGACAAAAATTAAAAATGCCGGCGTTTTTGTGTTTGGTACCGCTCTTAATGCCGATGCCAAACCAATCCATGCTGCAGATCTGACTGGTAAGACGGCTATTATCATGGGTTCAGAAGGTGAGGGGATGCGTCGCCTGACAACAGAAAGCTGCGATGAGCTGGTTTATATTCCGATGTCAGGCAACGAGCATGGCAACTTACAAAGCTTAAATGTCAGTGTGGCGACAGGTATGGCTTTGTATGAGATTAATCGGCAGCGAACTTTAGCTGCTGGGCAAGTTTAAGATAGTCTTGATGGAGCGGCTCTAATTGTACATATAGCGCCGCAAGATCACTCTCATTTAATACCACATCATCCGCATGACGATTGCGCTCTTCACGGCTTAGCTGATTGACCATAATGGCTTTAATTTTTTGCACACTTAGCGCATCACGTTGACTGGCTCGTGCAAGTTGGGTATTTTCTGTGGCATCCATCACCAAAATACGTTGACATAAATTGGCAAGCCCAGCTTCTGCCGCTTCAATCAATAACGGCGCTGACAACACCACATACGGCGAGGTACTCTCTGCCAATTGCTTTTTTGCAGCTTCGCGTATCGCGGGATGGGTAATCGCTTCAAGCTCAATTAGGGCATCAGGGTAAGTAAACACATGGGTCCGTACAGCGGCGCGATCCATATCACCATTGGCGTTTAGCACCCAATCACCAAATTTCCTCTGGATTTTGCGCAACGTTGAGCTGCCTTTGACCACTACTTGATGTGCAATGACATCTGCATCAATAATATCGATTCCCTGCTGTGCGAACCAGTCGCTGGCGGCTGATTTGCCACTGCCGATACCACCCGTTAAACCCACTACCAATATTTTACTTTTATGCTCAGGCGTTTGCGGCTGATGCGAATAAGGTGAAGGTGCTGCTGCGTATTTTGACATAATGATGACTTATCTGACTGATAGAAGGATAATGACTGTAATCAATGAAAGGTTAAACATAACTATCGGGAAATGGCTATTGCTTAAGTATACATACCTAAATACCAATTAACGATATCTGAGCCGTATAACAATGCCACAATACCGGCAATAGCAATATAAGGACCAAAGGCAAAAGGCTTGCTCTCACCTTGTTTTTTCATCAAGATAAGCCCAACGATAGAGCCTAGCAATGATGATAATAAAATAATCAAGGGTAACATCATAGGTCCAAGCCACGCACCCAGTACTGCCAATAATTTAAAGTCGCCTTGTCCCATGCCATGCTTTTTGGTGATTAAATAAAATATCTTGACCACTACCCATAACGATAAAAATCCCAATAACAAGCCCCATATCGACTGAGTAGGGGGCACAAACCAACCTTGTGAATTGACCGCCAATCCTAGCCCTGCTAATGGAAAAGTTAAGCGGTCAGGCAATAACTGTGTATCAAAGTCGATACCAGTTAAGGCGATCAGTGTCCAGACTAAAACTAATGCCGATAGCCCTACCATGCCAACGCCAAAATGATAAATGACTAGTACAGATAGCAGAGCAGTGACTAGCTCAACGATAGGATATCGAAGCCCGATAGCCGCTTTGCAATCTGAGCAACGTCCGCGTAGTAATATCCAGCTGATTAAAGGTATGTTTTCACACCACTTAATTTTGTGGGCACAGTGCGGGCAGCGCGATGCTGGTTTACTTAAGGTAATAGGTGTATCAGTGGCAACAATATTAACTAGTGGCATCGTATGCTCACGCGGCATATCTGCTTGCTCATACATAAACTGGCTACACTCTTGTCGCCAAGCCGATACCATCATCAGCGGAGTGCGATGAATTACCACGTTTAAGAAGCTACCGACGCACAGCCCTAGTAGACCAAATACGACTAAAGCGATTGTCATGTTCTCTTGTAATAACTGTATAAATTGCATGAACGAACTACCCTTTAATTAGCTTTTAGCCTACCACTGAGCCCATCTGGAAGATTGGCAAGTACATGGCAATGACCAAGCCACCGACTAATACGCCAAGTACCGCCATAATAAGCGGCTCCATCAAGCTGGTCAAACCATCAACAGCGTTATCAACTTCGTTTTCATAATAGACTGCTACTTTATCGAGCATCTCTTCTAAGCTACCAGATTCTTCGCCGATACCTACCATTTGAATAGCAAGACTTGGAAATAAATTGGTTGAACGTATCGAGAACTGTAATTGTTGTCCCGTAGAGACGTCATTTTTGATTTGTTGAATAGCGTTATAAAATACGACATTATTTGCTGCACCGGCAGTAGAGTCTAGCGCATCAATAAGCGGTACGCCGGCAGCAAAAGTCGTGGACAGCGTACGAGCAAAACGCGCAATCACTGCTTGGTAAGCGATATTGCCAAATATTGGGGCTTTTAATACCGCACGGTCTAGGACATCACGAAATTTCTTTGAACGCTTCTTAGCTTCTGAAAAGCCAATAATTGCGCCACCAATAAATACAATTAAGATGAACCACCATGCTTGCATCCACTCAGACATACCTACGACCATTTGGGTAAAAGCAGGTAATTCTGCACCAAAAGAGCCAAATAAATCAGCAAACACTGGAACGACTTTAACAAGCAGAATAATGGTGACAATAATAGCAACTACAACGACCGCGATAGGATATTTCATGGCTTTTTTAATCTTAGCTTTTAACAGCTCGCTTTTCTCTTTATAAGTCGCAACTCGCTCTAGCATGGTTTCTAACGCACCTGACTGCTCGCCAGAATCAACAAGCGAGCAAAAAAGATCGTCAAAATAGCGGGGATGGCGACGTAATGCCGATGCAAAAGTACCACCAGCTTCGATATCGGCTTTAATTTGTAACACCAAGTCTTTCATACTCGGATTATCTAGAGAGTCCGCGACAATCTCAAAGGATTGAGTCAATGGCACCCCAGCTTTCATCATGGTTGCCAATTGACGTGCAAAAATAGCAATATCGATAGGCTTGATAGACTTTTTAAAGGTGTATAAGGGTTTTGGCTTTTTCTTGATACCTTTAACCGTAATACCTTGTTTGCGCAACGTGGCTTTGGCAAGCTCTAAGCTACGACTGGTCGTCTCACCTTTTACCTTTTGCCCGCGACGGTTGACGCCATCATATACAAAGTCTAACAGCATGTCGGTCTTAGCTTTTGCCATGTCCGTTCCTTGAAAAAATGGTCTGATATAGTCCAATATAGATAATGCCTGCTATAAAACGTAGTTAACCCATTGTTTTAAGCGGATATACTTTATTTTAGCGCAAAAAACCAGTGTTTATCTGTTTTATTTTTCCTACTGGCTATTATTGTTTAATAGTAATTAAACAACAAGTTTTACGGACATAATGAAATTTACTCAGAGCAATATCTGTACCAAACTTTTCAGCCAAATATGCTATTCAGAAGTTACGCGCATCATTTCTTGAATACTGGTGACACCTTGTAAAACCTTTAAAACACCAGAGCGACGTAAGTCTCTAAAACCGTTTTTTAGCGCCGCATCTTTGATGTCTATCGCGTTACCATCTTCCATGATAATACGTGAAATATCTGGAGTGACTTTCATCACCTCATAAATGCCCACACGTCCTTTGTAGCCTTCACGGCACTCATTACAACCGACTGGTTCGTAGATGACATTGTCTGTATTGTCCAAATCTGCATCTGTAAAACCAAGCTCAAGCAGACTTTGACGTGGGATACTAATGGGTTTTTTACAGTTTTTACATAAGCGTCGTGCCAATCGTTGGGCAATGACCAAGTTCACGGAAGTGGCAATATTAAAGGAAGCGACACCCATATTGCGTAGTCGCGTCAATGTTTCGGGCGCTGAATTGGTATGTAAGGTTGAAAGTACCATGTGCCCTGTCTGTGCTGCTTTAATCGCAATTTCAGCGGTTTCAAGATCACGAATTTCACCAACCATCACAATATCAGGGTCTTGGCGTAAAAAAGACTTCAGAGCGGTGGAGAAAGTCAGTCCCACTTTTGGATTGACGTTGACCTGATTAATACCTTCAAGGTTAATTTCGACAGGATCTTCAGCAGTCGAAATATTGGTCGAACCAGTGTTCAAGATATTAATACCAGTATAGAGTGAGACGGTTTTACCAGAACCAGTGGGACCGGTAATTAAGAGCATGCCTTGCGGTTTATGTAACGCCTCCAAGAACATATCTTGTTGGTCGGGCTCATAGCCCAACGCTTCAATACCAAGCATGGCTGATGAGGGATCTAGAATACGCAAAACCAGTTTTTCACCAAACAAGGTAGGTAGGCAGCTTACCCGAAAGTCGATGGCCTTATCTTTAGATATCTTAAGCTTAATACGACCATCTTGTGGCACCCGGCGCTCTGAGATATCCATTTGTGACATCACTTTTAAACGCGCAGCAATTTTCCCCGCGAGTTGTACGGGCGGGTTGGCCATTTTTTGCATCACACCGTCGACTCGAAAGCGCACTCGATAGCTTTTTTCATAGGGCTCAAAATGTAAGTCGGACGCCCCCATACGAATGGCATCTACTAGCATTTTATTAACAAACTTGACGACCGGTGCTTCCTCGACGCTATCAGAGATTTTGGTCTCGCCATCATCTTCTTCTTGACTCTCATCAAAGCCAATATGCAAATCACTATTAGAAAAGCTATCAAAATTTTGCATGCTATCAGCATAGAAGCTTTCAATACGCCTTTTAAGCTTATCTTCTTCGACTACAACGGTTTCAATTGACAAGCGAGAGTTAAAGGCAATCGCATCAATCGCATCGATACGGGTCGGATCGCTCAGTGCCACAAATAAGCGCTGCCCACGCTTAAACATCGGTAAGGCATTAAACTTACGGACGATTTTTTCGTCGACCAAGTCTTTTGGGATGACCTCTGAGCTGAGCGCATCGAGATCAAATAAAGGATCGCCGAATGCTTGCGATAGCATTTGAGCCAATTGATAGGCATTGGCAAGCTTATGCTCTACCAGATAAGAGACCAGTCCTACTTGCTGCTGCTGCGAATCAGTCTGCGCCGCTTTCATATGCGCTTCGCTTACGATACCTTCGCTAATCAGCTGCTGTGCTAAGCCACCGTATTTACTGGTTGTGATAGACATTAAGACTTCTCCTTGCTCGACATCTGGTAGGCGATATATTTACCTAAATAGCAGGCTATTCACCATGTTTTACTTATTGCCATTTTATCGTTGATAGTTGAGCTAATTATTAAAATAGTTATTTTAAATACGGGTTTGAGATAAAAAAATCGATTGTCTGCACTTTATCCTATATTGAGAAAATCATATAGGGATTTGCGTGAGCGCAAAGGTTTTATAGAGTGTAAGGCTCGATTGGCTCATCAAAAATAATTATTTAGCAATAGTTACTAAAGCAACGGTTGAAAGGTCAGTTTTGATTTGGGGCGCACTATACTATAGCACTTGTGAAATATTTGTTATACTTGCGCGCATATTAGCCATATTGGCAGCCATATATAAGACAAGGTAGAGAAGAATGCAAGCTTGGGTAATTGGAAATTGGAAGCAGAATCCAGCAACGAGCCATGACGTAAACGCACTACTGGACGACTTATGCGCTGCTATTAGTACAACCAAGCAAATGAGCCACGATAACTCCGCGCGTTGTCAAATAATGGTAGCACCAAGCTTGATACATTTAGCAGCAGTGAATGGTCGCCTAAAAGACACCTCAATACTGTGTGCAGCTCAAGACGTTAGTGGGCATAGTGCCAGTGTTGGTGCCTATACAGGTGAATGTTCAGCGCAGCAGATAGTCGATGCTGGAGCGACTTGGACAATCCTTGGTCACTCAGAGCGCCGTCAGTATCATCAAGAATCTAACGATGCTTTATTGCAAAAAATGATTCACGCATTGTCACAAGATTTAGGCGTGGTATTTTGCATTGGTGAAAGCCAAGCGCAATATGATACTAAGCAAACTCTTAAAGTCATTGATAATCAGTTAGCGGTTATCAAAGAATTCATTGCACAGCAGCCAGAACTTATTGAGGCATTACCGACTCGTCTCATTATTGCTTATGAGCCAGTATGGGCAATAGGTACAGGTAAAGTGCCAACAGTAGCAGAAGTCAGCGCCACTCATAAGCATATCAAGCGAACGTTGGCAGGATTTGCCGACTCATTGTCTAACATGACGGTTTTGTATGGCGGTAGTGTCAATGCTGATAATGCCAATAGCTTTGCTGCTGATCCTATGATTGATGGCGCTTTAGTTGGCGGTGCTTCATTGAAAGCTGACAGCTTTCTGACGATTGCCACCGCTTTTAGCCAAGCCAGTATCTAGTAGATTCTTGATAGATATGATAGAAACGTGAGTCTTTATCGTAATTGTTATTCACAAAATGTCTTTATCAGTTGGCAAAAGTGGGTTTAACAGTGCCCTTGCAATCGTGTACAATACGCCCTATTTATATCATCGATATGGCAACATTTACCGCCAATCTTTATCACTATTACACCATACGATTTGTTTTTCGTTATCAGTCGTCATTACGCGGCAAAAGAGGCCACCATGTTTACGTTTATATTAGCCCTGCATATTATCGTGGCGATTGCCATGATTGGCTTGATTTTGATACAGCATGGTAAAGGGGCAGATGCAGGGGCTTCTTTTGGTGCCGGCTCATCAGGTACAGTATTTGGTGCAGCGGGCACTGCCAACTTCTTAACACGCGCGACAGCCGTATTGACCGCCATCTTTTTTATCACGAGTATGACCCTTGCGGTCCATGCTCGTAAGCAGGCAGAAGATCAGTTTCGTCTAGATGCACCGGTTTCAGCACCACAAACACCGCGGCCTTTGACACAAAATCCTCAGTAGCTGCTGTTACTCTACTTTTTTAAGTAGGCAGCCCTTGCTATTTGAAAGCGTTACATTTACAATGCTTTTTCTGTTTTTACAAGTCTTAGACCTTTGATGCTTACCTTACGCGTCAACTATAATGGGTATTGAGAATATAGAGAGAACAGTTAGAGTAATGCGATTGTGGTGGAATTGGTAGACACGCCATCTTGAGGGGGTGGTGGCGCAAGCTGTGGGGGTTCAAGTCCCCCCAATCGCACCAAGTTTTAAAGTTGTATCGTATTAAGTGAGTCGTTCATAAATAGCTAAGATTTTTAATTTAAATTATTTTTAAATAAAGATTGACACTACTATAAAACCTCCCTATAATACGCGTTCTAGATTGATGCGGGGTGGAGCAGTCTGGTAGCTCGTCGGGCTCATAACCCGAAGGTCGTTGGTTCAAATCCAGCCCCCGCTACCACTTTTTATACTGATGTTTTGCACACTAAATTTGTCAGTAACAATTAGCCCACCATTATGCTTGTGGGTTTTTTTGTATCTGGCGGTCTGTGTAATCGCGATATCTATCCTACTTATGCTAAGCTCTATGTCTATAGAGTGCGATACCATTTATAGAAGCTTGTCATCACATGTCATTCATGGCGCGATGATACTTAAGCACACTATCTTTTATTCCTCACTCTTTTATCGATAGTACTGCTTTATAAGTAATAAAAGCATAGCGCGGCTGAGCTTGATATTTGTTAAGCTTACCCTGATATAAATACCCGGTAGATATCATTTGTGTTTATGCTTTAAGCATAAGACAAGCACTGTGGTTTAAATAACGATAGGTTCTTATTAAATAATGGTGAAGAAAAACTTCAGCAGGATTTATTAAGTAAGATAGATAAGTGAATAGGAAAATATAAATAGATTATGAAGCTTTCGACCAAAGTTACAGAATTGACTAATATCATTGCCCCTGCCGTCGCGGCTTGCGATGTGGCACTATGGGGTATCGAGTTTGCACCGCAAGGTAATCGCTCTTTGTTACGCATTTATATTGAGGCATTGCCAGAAGAGCAAGCTCAAAATAAACAAGTAACGATTGAAAACTGTGCAGCAGTGAATCACCAAGTGAGCGGTATTCTTGAAGTTCATGACCCGATTTCCGGTGAGTTTATTTTAGAAGTCTCTTCACCTGGTTTTGACCGTGCGTTCTTTTCAGATGAGCAAATGCATGCTTATGTCGGTCAGACAGTGAGCTTGCGTTTGATACAAGCGATTGGTGAAGGTGATAAAAAACGCCGTAAAGCAACTGGTACTTTAAACAGTATCGATGCCACCTCTTTAAAGCTGACTGCCACTGATGGTGATCAGTTTGAGATTGCATTGAGCAATATTGATAAAGCCAATTTAATTTATGAAGATGCTTAATCTATTCGCTATTAGACCTTTTAGTGTATAAACGCAGTTAGTCTAATAGCTTAGATGACTGATGGTGAAAATATAGAGTAAGTCAAAAATTATAAAATTTAAGTCAATTAAAAAATGATAGGACAGGCATAGTATGAGTCGTGAAATCTTAACGGTAGTAGAAACTGTCAGTAACGAGAAGGGCTTAAATCCTGAAGATATCTTTGAAGCAATCGAAGATGCTTTGGTCGTCTCGACTAAGAAAAAAGTATATACCGATCAGCCGGAAGTAGAAGTGCGGGTCTCAATTGACCGTACAACAGGCGATTATGATACTTATCGTTATTGGACAGTGGTTGCAGATGAAGACCATGAAATGCCTGCTTGTCAGCTTGCGATTACTGACCTTGATCAAGAAGAATGGTCAATCGGTGATATTAAAGAAGAGCAAATTGAGTCAATCGAGTTTGGTCGTATTGCTGCCACTCAAGCCAAACAAGTTATCATCCAAAAGATTCGTGAAGCTGAGCGTAATTTAGTAGCAGATGCTTTTGAGCCACGTGTTGGCGAGATGATGTATGGCGAAGTCAAAAAACAAACCCGTGATGGTTACATCATTGACTTAGGTGATAATGCTGAGGGTTATCTGTCACGTGATCAGATGCTACCACGTGAGCAATTGCGCGCAAAATCGCGTATCAATGCCATCTTATATCATGTAAACCGTGAAAACCGTGGCGCTCAGTTGCTTCTATCACGTACTCATCCTGAAATGCTCTCGGCATTGATGCAAAAAGAAGTGCCTGAGATTGCAGAACAAATTATCGAAATTCGTAACGTCGCGCGCTTACCGGGTACTCGTGCTAAAATAGCGGTGAAAACCAATGATCATCGTATCGATCCGGTTGGTGCTTGTATTGGTATGCGTGGTACACGTATCCAAGCAGTACAGCAAGAGCTTGATGGCGAGCGTATTGATGTAGTGGTTTGGTCAGATGATCCTGCCCAATTTATCATCAGCGCTTTAGAGCCTGCAGACGTAAGCAGTATCATCTTAGATGAAGATACGCAAACGGCTGATATTATCTTTAGTACCAATGATCAGCTAGCACGTGCGATTGGCTCACAAGGTCAAAACGTACGCTTAGCTTCTGAGCTGACCGGCTATAAGCTAAATATGATGCTAGAAGAAGAGTATCAGCAGCGTCAAGCAAACGAATCTAAAGCATTCATCGAACTATTCTATGAACGCCTAGAAGTGGATAAAGACTTAGCACAAGCGCTTGTCGATATTGGTTTTACCAGTATTGAAGAAGTGGCTTATGTACCTGTCGAAACCTTCTACGATATTGAAGGATTAGATGATGAAGCGATTGATATGATCCAAGAGCGTGCGAAAGAAGTCGTTATCGCAGACGAATTGGTCAAACAACAGAACATGAAAGAGCCAAGTCAGGAACTACAAGATCTTGAAGGAATGACGGTCAGCTGGGCTTATAAAATGGCTCAAAAGGACATCATTACGGTTGATGACTTAGCAGAACAAGCCGTTTTCGACTTAGAAGATATCGAAGACTTAGATACTGAAACCGCAGGAAAACTCATCATGAAAGCTCGGGAATCTTGGTTCAATGAATAAGCGGTAACTGCATATCGCTGTCTTTTGGTGATATGCTATCGATAATAAAGTGCTGGTATGAGCAAAATTTATATCAGCCTTACCCCAATCATTTGTAGCCAACAACTGAATTGAACATATAGCAAATAATAGACAGTAGGTGATAATAAATGGCAGATAAGACCGTCAAAGAACTGGCAGATATGGTAAGCAAAACCGCAAGTGCTGTACAACAGCAATTGGTAGATGCTGGACTGCCTGCGCGTGCAGAAGGTGACTTAGTCACCGAGCTTGAGCAGGAAAAGTTGGTGACGTATTTAAAGCAAAGTCATGGTCAGGAAGAAAAGCGTCGCATTAGTCTGAAGTCTAAAACGACTAGTACTGCGCGTGTGACTGGCTCTTCGGGCAAATCTAAGAGCGTCAATGTTGAAGTGCGTAAAAAGAAAGTGTTCGAGAAGCCTGATCCAGAAAAGATGGCTGAAGAATTGGCTGCACGTGAGCAAGCGATGATTGAGTCGCAAGCGCGTGCTGCTAAAGATGCCGAAGACCGTGCTGCTACTAAGAAAAAATCTGAGGAGCGTCAAGCTGCTACTTTAGCTGCGATGCGTGCAAGCCTTGGCTCTAGCAAAAAGTCAGACGACAAGAATGACGATATTTCAACGTCAGTGGTTGTGAAGAAAGGCGGCAAGACTACTGTTGAAGTTAAGCCGAAAGAACAACCTAAGAAGAAAGTTACAGCGACGAAACCAAAAGTTGAGACGGCAGTTGAGCGTAAAGCTCGTGAAGTGCGGGAAAAGGAAGAAGCTCGTTTACGCGAGATCGAAACTGAAACACGCCGTACCCAAGCTGAAGAAGCGCAAAAGCGTACGCTTGAGCAAATGCGTAAAATGGCCGGTCAGTATACTGATCAGCCCGCAAGTGAAGTTCGTAAAGATGAGCCATTGGCAGAAGGTTTGGTCGGTGACGCATTAGAAGAATCGTTTGAGAAAGAACGTCGTGAAATTAAGCGTGGCACCAGTACCACTAGTGCCCGTGGCCGTGGTCGTCGTAAAAATCAAGACGAGCGTGAAATTAAGAACCGCAAAAACGGTCTACGTTCAAGCCAGTCTTCACAGCATAAATTTGAAAAACCTGTCGAAAAAATTGTTTATGATGTAGAAATCAGTGAGCAAATCACGGTTTCTGATCTTGCCCAGCGCATGGCAGTGAAAGCTCGTGAAGTGACTAAGTTACTCATGAAAATGGGTGAAATTGCTCGCGAATCAGACATGATTGATCAAGCAACCGCTAGTCTAATCGTAGAAGAGATGGGTCACAATCCAGTACCCGTCAGTGATACTAAAGTTGAAGACGATCTACAAGATGCTGTTGATGAGCGCAGCAGTAACGTACAAACGCGTCCACCAGTAGTCACTATCATGGGTCACGTTGATCATGGTAAGACGTCATTACTAGATAAAATCCGTGAAACGAAAGTGGCTACGGGCGAAGCAGGCGGTATTACTCAGCATATCGGTGCTTATCATGTGAAAACAGCACGTGGTGTTATTACTTTCCTTGATACTCCAGGTCACGCCGCCTTTAGTGCAATGCGCTCACGTGGTGCTCAAGCGACAGATATCGTTGTATTGGTCGTTGCTGCTGATGACGGCATGATGCCACAAACTGAAGAAGCGATTGATCATGCTCGTGCTGCTGGTACGCCGCTGATTGTTGCTATCAACAAAATGGATAAGCCAAGTGCTGATCCTGATCGTGTTCTAAACGAGTTGACTGCAAAAGAAGTGGTATCGGAAGATTGGGGTGGCGATACTCCTATGGCTCGTATCTCAGCCAAGACAGGTGATGGTATTGATGAGCTGCTAGAGCTTATTAGCTTACAAGCTGAGCTAATGGAATTAGAAGCACCATTAGATGGTCCTGCTCAAGGTGTGGTTATTGAGTCAAGACTCGAAAAAGGTCGTGGTCCTGTCGTTAGTGTCCTTGTCAAAAAAGGTACATTAAAACAAGGCGATTTAGTCTTAGCTGGTGAATATTACGGTAAAGTTCGTGCGATGACTGATGAACATGGTAAACGTATTCAATCAGCTGGACCTTCTATCCCTGTAGAGATATTAGGCTTACCTGAAACGCCAGCAGCTGGTAGTGAATTCTTAGTCTTAACGGACGAGAAAAAAGCCCGTGAAGTCGCAGACTTTAGAACCAACCGTGAGCGCGAGCGTCAGCTTGAGCGTCAAAACGCGATGCGTCTAGAGAGCATGTTTGATCAGATGGAACAGGGTAATGTTTCATACCTAAATATCGTTCTAAAAACCGATGTTCGTGGTTCGCTTGAAGCACTACTTGCCGCATTGAATGAGTTATCGACGGATGAAGTTAAAGTTCGTGTGATCAGCTCAGGCGTTGGTCCTATCTCTGAGTCAGATGTGACGCTAGCAGAATCTAGTGAAGCGGTATTGTTAGGCTTCAACGTTCGTGCAGATGCTACCGCACGTCGTAAATCAGATTCTGCCAACATGGATATTCGCTATTACAGTGTTATTTATGGCTTGATTGATGATGTGAAAGCGGCAATGAGCGGTATGCTTGCGCCAGAACATCGCGAGAAAATCTTAGGTGTTGCAGACGTTCGTGAAGTATTCCGCTCTAGTAAGTTTGGTGCAGCTGCTGGTTGTATGGTGGTTGAAGGTACGATTTATCGCAACAAACCTATCCGTGTATTACGTAATGACCAAGTTATCTTTACTGGTCAATTACAGTCATTACGTCGCTACAAAGAAGACGTTAATGAAGTACGTACGGGCATGGAATGTGGTCTAGCCGTTCGCGGTTACGATGTAGAAGCTGGTGATAAAATTGAAGTCTTTGAGATTCAAGAGTTCGCACGTACTATCTGAAGTCACTGGTAAAATTAGGATGGTGCATCATGCAATCCGCTTTATTAACTGTGCATGGCATGATGGATTAGCTATCTTATAAATATTCAGCTGTACTTAGGCCTAACAGGTACATCCTGCTAGGCCTTTTTTAACAAATATTAGTCGTTAAACTTATTAATAAATGATTATATTGATCAATAAAAACAAGGTAATAACATGAACCAACGTTTACAACGTTTAGCTGATCAGATTCAGCGTGAGCTTGCTGTCCTTATCCGTGACGCGGTCAACGATCCGCGTCTGACAGGTTTTGTCACTATCTCTAGCGTTAAGGTCAGCCCAGATTTGGGCTATGCTGATGTGTATGTGACCATTATGGAGCCTGAGCTCAATGATGCCATGACCATGTCAAATCATGAAGAAAGCATCAAGGTGCTAAACAAAGCGGCAGGCTTCTTGCGTACTGAGCTGAGTCATAGTTTGAAGACTCGCACAACACCGCGTTTGCGCTTTCATTATGATGAAGTGACTGCCCGTGGTAATTACATGATGGATTTAATCAGTAAAGCGGTTATTAAAACTGAAGAAAATGAGTCTGACGAGCAAGAAAACGAAGAGTAGAAGGGTAAAAGTCATTATGTCGATTGTTTCTACAAAAGCCTCTACGCAAGCGGATAAAAAGTCTAGTAATCACCCTAACAAGATTAAAGTTTCTGGTGTGATTTTAGTCGATAAGCCTCAAGGTATGACTTCTCAACAAGTGGTTTCAAAGGTAAAATATTTATTTAAATCGCCTAACCATGACAGCAAGAAAGCAGGTCATACTGGCACACTTGATCCAATGGCAACGGGATTATTGCCTATCTGTTTGGGTGAAGCGACCAAGTTCAGTCACTATCAGCTTGATGCGGATAAATCTTATCAAGCAACCATTCTACTTGGTAGTCAAACTGATACCGGTGATGCCGATGGGCAAGTCACTGCTGAGGCACCGATTCCAGCGTTTGATGATGCACTGTTAGACAAAGTCGCCCAGCAGTTTTTAGGTGCCCAGCAGCAAATTCCACCGATGTATTCTGCCTTAAAAAAAGATGGCAAAAAACTCTATGAATATGCTCGTGCTGGTATAGAAGTAGACCGCCCGCCAAGAGACATTGTCCTTAAAGCCATTGAGTTGAAAGCAATTGATAAGCAGCAAATCCAGTTAACAGTAACTTGTTCAAAAGGCACTTATGTGCGTGTATTGGCAGAAGATATTGCTAAAGCGATGGGTACACTTGGCCATTTGACGGCACTACGCCGTCTACAAGTGGGTGATTTTAAAATCGATGAGACAATTGCGCTTGCAGATTTAGAAGCATTGCCATTAGAACAACGTCAGACATATCTATTGCCAGTAGATGCCTGCATTGATATTAGTGCTGAGCTGTCACTATCGTCAGAGCAGTGCGAGCGCGTACAAATGGGTCAACGCTTGAATGTTATCGATCAGTTGACTGATGATGTGCAAAGTTATATCGCAACAGCTATCGATCAGCATTTAGCTGCTAACAATAACAGCGCTGCTGATAGTCAAAATATAGAAGATACTAACGATGATAACGAGCAGCAATTGGTACATGAAATACCGATAGATATTCGTCTTATGGATGAGCAGGGTGCGTTTATTGGTTTAGGGGCAGTGAGCTTAAATGGTCGATTGCAACCTAAAAAGCTGATTCAGTTGTAATTTCAACATGTAAATCTGGCTAGATTTATAACTTAAAAACTGCAAAACTTACTAAGAGTTCACACAAATCACATATCGTCACATTTTATTGCAGGTTTCACCTATAGTGAAACCTGCTTTTTTTGTATCTTGATTAAGTCAGCTAGGGAAAGCATGACATGGATGAAAAGAATAATAAGAAAGCACAATATAAAATGTGAAAGGGTGATAATAATACAAAATGGATTTACTATAAATTTCGTTGAATAAAATAATAATAATGATAAATTTGAGCAGTAAAACTAAATAAAAATAATAAGACATTAATTCATATAAATTAATTTTTACAATTATAAGAAAATCATTCAGTCATAAATGTAATTTATAAATAATAGGAAGTACTATGAAAACGATTGCTTTTTTACTTCATAACAACTTTGAACAAGTAGAATATGAAGAGGTTAACAGCCAACTAAAAGCCAAAGGTTACAGCACACTTCTAATAACGACCAATAAAGAAAAAGAAGTCCAAGGTATGCATCAAGACGTCAACAAAGGCGATATCTTTACTGCTGACATGTTTGCAAAAGAAGCAAAACCTGCTGAGTATGATGCTTTAGTTTTGCCGGGTGGTACGGTTAATGCTGATACCATGCGTGGTAACGAAGATGCACATAGTATTATTACTGCTATAAATGAAGCTGGTAAACCGCTTGCTGTTATCTGCCATGCGCCTTGGATATTAATCAATACTGGTATAGCTAAGGGTAAAACGTTAACGGCTTATCATACTTTACAATTTGATTTAGAAAATGCTGGGGCAAAATTCGTAGACGAAAGCTTGCAGATAGACGGTAATCTGATTACTTCACGCAACCCAGATGATATTAATAATTTCGTCGCAGCGATTGACAAAGCTTTAACATAAGTTCCAATCGTTTCAACTTAGAGTAATTTTTATTCATTATCTATAAGGATATAACACGATGACACAGCCTAATCCAAACGATACCAAATTTGAGCAACAACGTTCTGATTCTGCCAAAGCAGCACTTAAAAGCCAGACGGAAGATAATCATACAGAAGACACTGAAGCTGCCGCAGAGCGTATTGCTGATAACTTGGAAACGAAGGAAGATAAATAGCTTCTTAAGTATGAATATATGAGTTAAATGTAAATAGGAGTTACTATGAGCAATTCAGTAAAAGATATGGATGAGCAAGAACAAGAGATTAATCAACTTGTAGAAGATATCAATCCTCGTGCTGATAACTCTCCTGATAGTTTAGCAGAAGCTACGACTGTGCCTTTAGCAGACGATGAGCTAGGCGGTACGGCTAGCGAAGAAGATATCCAGAAAAATAAATAAGTCTTAGATTATAAGGCTGGTATCTACATTTCATATTTACTTTTGATTGGTACTAACAATTTCGTCATCTTACTTACCAATAATCAGATATTCTTAAAACCATAACAAAAAACTGCTGTTAGCCCAGCAGTTTTTTGTTATAATTGGCGTCATATTTAAATACGGTTTAGATTATTCTAAATGGTTTTAAATGACAGTTATGACTCATTTCATTGAGCTTGTCGTACACTAGGTCAACTCTAGTAATGCAGGGTTGTCCTGAATGACGTACAGGCTATTTTATTGACTATTCTATTGCTCCTCGATACTTAAACTTTTAAGGTTATCTTGGTGCTCTTAGCATTGCCGGAGAGATTTATGCTAACTAATGCCGATCGCGAACAAATCATTGCTCAATACCAACGTGGTGAAAGTGACACTGGTTCACCAGAAGTTCAAGTAGCTTTGTTAAGTGCTCGCATCAACGATCTACAAAACCATTTTAAAGCACATAAAGCGGATCACCATAGCCGCCGTGGTCTTATCCGTATGGTTAATACCCGTCGTAAACTGCTTGATTACTTAAAAGGTAAAGATCTTGGTCGCTATACCACCCTTATTAGCCAGTTAGGTCTACGTCGTTAATTTGACGACAGTAGTACAAATGGTTGCTAAAACGAGATATGCCTTAACTGGGAAGTATTTTAGATTTTTTGCGCAGCTATTTGGAACTTGCTTGTTGATATCGATAAAATAGATTTTTCTAAAAACGGTGTGGAATAGTTTCACGCCGTTTTTTTATGCTTATCAGTATGGTATGAGTTTAAGTACAGAAACAAAAGCTTATATTTAACTAATTATTAAGAAATAGATAGTAGTGCATTAGGTTGGTCAATGACCATAAATCACTGTAAAATAATGCCTTAGTCGGTTTTTGCACTGTTTATGATAGATAAACATGCATAGGTAAAGTAGTTAAAAGCCTCCATAGATGGAGTGGTTTTGATGCTATAAAAATCCAAATGATCGTTATAGCAAACCGAATTTTAGCAGCAACCAATATGCAGGGCTAAGCGAGCTAGACAAGCCAGTAGCATAAGATAAATATTTGATAATAATAGTTTCGATAGACAGGATTTATAACTGTAAAGACAGTCGATTAGAAGCTATACACAAAGAATTTTAATGACAGATATCAGTGTTTTTTGTGCTGATATTATTTCGTCAGTCAATATTAGGAAAATTATATGACAATGTTTAATACCATTAAGCGCGAATTCCAATACGGTAACCAGCAAGTTGTTATCGAAACAGGACGTATTGCGCGTCAAGCCAACTCGATTTTAGTCCACATGGGCGGCGTTACTGTATTGGTAGCAGCGGTTGTAAAGTCTGATGCTAAAGAAGGTCAAAACTTCTTTCCATTGACCGTAAACTACCAAGAAAAAATGTATGCAGCAGGTAAAATTCCAGGTGCTTACGGCAAACGTGAAGGTCGCGCGAGCGAGTCTGAAACCTTAACCTCGCGTCTGATTGACCGCCCAATCCGTCCACTATTCCCTGAAGGCTATGTAAACGAGATTCAAATCACAGCGACGGTTGTGTCATCTGATAAAACTCAATCAGCGGATATCGCAGCACTAATCGGTGCTTCAGCAGCGTTAGCTATCTCTGATGCCCCGTTCAATGGTCCTGTTGCTGCGGCGCGTGTTGGTTTTATCAATGGCGAATACGTACTGAACCCGACCCTTGAAGAGCTTAAAGAAAGTGATCTTGACTTGGTCGTCGCTGGTACCAAGTCTGCAGTATTGATGGTTGAGTCTGAAGCTGCAGAGCTATCAGAAGATCAAATGCTAGGTGCGGTCTTATACGGTCATCAGCAGCAGCAAATCGTTATCGATAACATTGCCTCAATGGCAGAAGAAATTGGTACTGCTAAGCAACAATATACCGCTCCTGTACGCGATCAAGCATTAGAGACCAGCATGAAAGAGCAGTTCGGTACGCAAGTATCTGACGCTTATACCGTTACTGATAAGCAAGCTCGTTATGCGAAACTTGACGAAATCAAAGACGCTGCAATCGCGGCTCTTGCTGGTGATGCTGAATCAGAAGAGTATAGCAATAATGTTGCTGAGCTTAAAGAAATCTATAACGATCTAAAATATCGTACCGTTCGTGACAATATCTTGTCAGGCAAGCCACGTATTGACGGTCGTGATTTAGAAACCGTTCGTGCCCTTGATGTACAAGTGGGCGTATTACCATTTACTCATGGTTCAGCATTGTTTACACGTGGTGAAACCCAAGCATTGGTAACGACTACCCTTGGTAATACTCGTGACGTCAATATGATTGACTCGCTAGCGGGTACCATTCGTGACCATTTCATGTTGCATTATAACTTCCCACATTTCTCAGTAGGCGAAACAGGTCGTGAAGGCATTCCTAAACGTCGTGAAATCGGTCATGGTCGTCTAGCACGCCGTGGTGTACAAGCGATGCTGCCTGATAGCGATCGCTTCCCATATGTTATCCGTGTGGTTTCTGAGATCACTGAATCAAACGGTTCATCGTCTATGGCTTCTGTTTGCGGCGCAAGCTTGGCATTGATGGACGCTGGTGTGCCAATTAAAGCACCAGTTGCTGGTATCGCTATGGGTCTTGTTAAAGAAGGCGAGCGTTTCGCGGTATTGTCTGACATCTTAGGTGATGAAGATCATCTTGGCGATATGGATTTTAAAGTCGCTGGTTCTAAAGACGGTATTACTGCTCTACAAATGGACATTAAAATCGAAGGTATTACCCCAGATATCATGGAGCAAGCGTTAAAGCAAGCTCATGCTGGTCGTATCCATATCTTAGACGCGATGAACAAAGTATTGCCTGAAAGCCGTACTGAAATCAATGCTCATGCACCTAACTATGCCGTAATTGAGATCAATCCGGATAAAATCCGTGATGTTATCGGTAAAGGCGGCGCAACGATTCGTCAGCTAACGGAAGAAACTGGTGCGGTTATCGACATTGATGATGCTGGTACCATCCGTATCTTTGGTGAAAACAAAGCGGCAACTAAAGCGGCAATTGCTAAAATTGAAGCAATCACAGCAGAAGTTGAAGTAGGTAAAACTTACGAAGGTACGGTTGCTCGTATCGTTGACTTCGGAGCCTTTATTAACGTATTGCCAAATACTGATGGTCTCGTGCATATCTCGCAAATCGCTGATGAGCGCGTAGAAAACGTATCTGACTATCTAAAAGAAGGTCAAATCGTGAAAGTATTGGTTCAAGACGTTGATAATCGTGGTCGTATCAAATTGACTATGAAAGGTATTGAGCAGAGCTAATGCTTGATATTTGATAGCGTTAATATTTAAAAACCGCCTTGAATCACTTATTATGAGTGCTCAAGGCGGTTTTTTTATGGACGTAAAATATAACTAAAATTAGAAAATATGCTATATGGCAACGTCTTTAGGTACATGGATATCAATGCGAAGCTTAGGTAAATTTGCTAAATAATGGGCTATGAGAGGCAATATATCAATATGCCAATCTAATGGAAGCGCGTTTGTTATAAGAGACTCATTGGTCGAAGGATTGGCTTCATTGCGTGAATGGCTATAAATAAGGGGACGGGCAAGCAGAGCAATGTGACGGATACTTTGATAGCGTATCAGCGTTGTCAGTTGTTGTCGTAAATCTACTAAAGCTGCCGTCAACCAGCGTACTCTTACTGGATGATAAGGGTGATCTGATATAACAAGGTTGGCAATATAACTGGGTTGGTTGCCATTACTACTGATACTAAGCCCAGCCTGTTCACGTATGCGTTTATGCAGCAAACAGCTACCAACCATTAAGCTACCATCACGGCACGCACGATAGTAACGTTGATAATTATCAGGATATAGGGTTTTTGCGCGAGTCAAAATAGGATCTAAAAGGAGACCAGCGCTATTAACAGGAAGTATGAGCAGCTGAGCGCTGCTATTTAGAATAGGATTATGAGTGAGTTGCAAAGATGCCATCATCAACCCCTGAATAAAAGCATACATTATTTGGCGATAACTGCTAATTAGTGGTGGTTTTAACCGCAGTATCAGCCTCTAATTGGGCAATTTGTTGCTCAAGTAATGCGATTTCTTGAGCCTTAAGTTCGGTTAATTGTTTGGTCATGGCAATCTGTTCAGCAGCGAGCTTTTCTTGTTCGGCTAAGCGCTTACGTTCATCTTCTAAACGATCAATCTCTTCTTTGGCTAAGCTGTTCGTTTTTGGTAATGGGGCTTCTAAGATGGCTTTAGAATCTGGGATATCAGAATCCGTCATGCTAGCGCTACCTTGATTTTCATCATCAATAATATTATTAACGTCATCTTCTAATGGTACAGAAGCAATCTGTGTAGACTTATCTTGTTCAGAAGTCACCGGCAAATTTTCAGCAGAGCTCTGATTAGATTGAGGTGCCGTGCCTTTCCAAACGAAATAACCGATTAACAGCACAATTAATAAAATACCAAACCACCATTTTTGACGTGGCTTAGCAGAATGGGTAGATTTTTTTGAGACTTTATGGGAGAAAGGACGCATTTTTTTGCTTTTCATACTACGTTCAATTTAGGTTAAAGATATCCTGCCATACTATAGCAAACTCGAAATAAAAAAGCCCATCTATTGATAGAAGGGCGATTAAATACAGCATTGTTTATAGCAATCATGAGATATGACTGTCTGATCGTCAAATATAAAGAGTTATTCTTTGAATTTGACCGTCCCACTGGTTCCGGTAATCATAGCGTCACGAGTTAATTGGTCCTCAAGATGGTTCTTTGCGCTGATCTCATCAGGATCAGGGCGATGTTCAGTATGCCCGCATAGCGTACATTCAATATATTCATCAGGCGCTGGCACAACGATATTGACCTGTACTACCGCATCCATGACCTGACATTTCGGGCAGCGAACGCCCGCTAAAAACTGCCGCTTTGGGCGCGTTGATTGATAGCGCATTTAAATCACCTCGCGTGTTATTAAGGCATTGGCAGCCGTACTACTTTTAGTCTGGTCTTCAGTATCAGAAAAACCGCTATGACGTAGCAAAGCATCAATACTGGCGCTACGACCACGGAAATTTTCAAAATTCACCTTAGCTGGAAAACTACCGCCCACTGATAAAATAGTCTCACGGAAGGCTTTACCTGTGATGGGATTAAAAATGCCGTCTTCTTCAAATTTACTAAAAGCATCAGCAGACAACAGCTCTGCCCATTTATAAGAATAATAACCAGCGGCATAACCACCAGCAAAAATGTGACTAAAGCCATTGGCAAAGCGGTTGTAATCAGGCGTCTGTAAAATGGCAATATCATTACGTACGCTGTTAAGCGTAGTCAAGATACCTTCATAATTAAGCGCTGGCGTGTGCGCATGAATCAACAAATCAAACAAAGAAAATTCGATTTGACGGAGCGTTTGCAAACCACTTTGGAAGTTTTTGACTGCCAATAGCGCATCGAGTTTCTCTTTTGGTAATGGCGTGCCAGTTTCGACATGACTGCTAATAAGAGCAATACCTTCCGCCTCCCATGCCCAGTTTTCCATAAACTGGCTTGGCAGCTCGACCGCATCCCACTCAACGCCATTGACCCCAGCAACATCACCTACCGTTACTTGAGTCAACAGATGATGTAAACCGTGACCAAACTCATGAAACAAGGTGACAACTTCATCATGAGTCAATAAGCTTGGCTTACCATCGAGTGCTGGGGTGAAGTTACCGACCATAAAGCACACTGGTAGCTGTTGGTGGTTTTGCTCTTCATAACTATAACGTGACTGAAAGCCACTCATCCAGGCGCCGCCGCGTTTACCACTACGGGCAAATAAATCAAAATAAAAACCGCCAAGCAAGTTATCATCAGCATCAAATAACTGATAAAAACGCACCTCATCATGCCAGCGTGATACGGATTCATTTTGCTCTTGTACTTTGATGCCGTATAAACGCTCAACGATAGCGAATAACCCGCTAATCACTTTTGGTAATGGGAAGTACGGGCGAATCTCTTCTTGTGATAAGCTGAACTCGCTTTGTTTGACCTTTTCGGCGATATAAGCACTGTCCCACGGCTGCAAATCTTCAATACCGTAATCTTGCGCATATTTTTGCAATTGCGCCAAATCTTGCGCAGCAGTTGGCGTTGCTTGCACTGCTAAATCACGTAAAAAGGTTTCTACTTCTGCCACGCTGTCTGCCATTTTGGTCGATAGCGATACCTCTGCATAGTTATGAAAACCCAATAGTCTGGCTTTTTGTTCACGTAACTGCAAAATCTCACTCATAATATTTGCGTTATTTAGAGACTGACCTTTAGCATTAGTATGCTCATCAAACTCAGAGCCGCGAGTGACATAGGCACGATATAACGTCTCGCGTAAGTTGCGATCATCGGCATGGGTCATAATGGCAAGATACACAGGAATATTTAAGCCTGCCACATAATAAGGCGTCGATAAGGTATCAATCTCTGTTTGCGTGAGCGAACCATTTGCAAGCTGGCTTGTTTTATATTGCTCACCAGCATCGGCTATTAATGCCAAACCACTTTCAGTCAAACCTGCTAACTGCTCTGTTTTAAGCGGCAACGCATAAGCTTGAGTGGCGTCTAAAACATGGTCTGAGAAAGTGGCTGATAACGTAGACAGCTTACTTTGAATGACTGCAAATTTATCTTGCTCAGCTTTTGGTAATGCGACCCCTGATAACTCAAAGCTACGTAGCGCAAGCTCAATAGCTCGTGCTCGTGCCGGCTCAAGCGCTGCGAAGAAAGCTTTATCGTTGACAATCGCTTGATAACGACTAAATAGCGGCTGATGCTGCCCAACGCGCGTACCATAAGCTGATAGCTTTGGTAACAGCTCATGATGGACATGGCGGATCTCATCATTGCTCATGACACTATTCAGATGCGACAAAATGCCCCAACTGCGATCCAATGCCAAATTGATGTGGTCAAAGTTTTTTATATCAATTAGCGCTTGCTCAGCGTCTATCGAGGTAGACGTATCCTTGCTATCTGTAGACACCTTCAACTCATCTAAAAACGCATTAGCCGTGTCAATGGCGCTGATTACTTGCTGTTGCAAAGTGCTTGGTGCAGTATCGGCAAAATCGACAAGATGTAACTTTGAAGAAATAGAAGTCATAAAAGGTTCCGTTATAAATAATGAGTTTGACAGATAAAAGGGTTTAATTTGGCGTAATTATTCAAATCGTTCAAATGATTAACAGGCATTACTGTTTATATTTTAAAGATATATTAAGATCAAGGTTTCTTAATGTTAAATAGTTTGATGTGAGGCTAATCGTTATGGTGTATTGATAAACATTGTTAATAATCAGCATTGTAATATTTAAATAATGGGTCTTCATTAATGAAAATACAAGCTGGAAGCTTGAGCTCTGCTAAGCTGTTAATCAAGTGACCTTTATTAAGGCTACTGTTATTAAGGTTATTGTGGCAAGCGTTGATATTATTTACAAAGCATCATCATTTGCTTGCAAATTAACCCTATAGCTTGTGTGGTCAAGTTGGTAGTGTAATAGGATAACAGGCGTTAATAGTGCTGTAGTATGAATAGCCTGTTAAGCATGCTATGTTATTAAGAGTATGCAGTCGCCTGACCGCAAAAATCTAGAATAAGTAACAGGCAAGGCGTACCAAAAGTAGTATTGGAAATTTATAGTCATAAAACAAGGAGTATTAAATGAAAGCAACTCTCAAAAGCTTACGCGAGACAAAGGCGAATCCAGCAGTCAGTATTTTTGTCAAAACGCACCGCGAACACCCTGCTAATGACAAAGACCCTATTGCCCTAAAAAACCAATTAAAAGTCGTCGAAGAACGTCTAACCAATGAGTATGACAAGCGTACAGCGACCACTATCTTAGACAATATCCATGCTAAGACCAAAGAGCTGAATCATAATCTTAATCTAGATACCTTAGCTATTTTTGCTAGTACTGACGATGTGCAAGTGATCCGTATGCCTATTGATACCACTGAGCGCGTGGTTATCTCACATCGTTTTGCGACCCGTGATTTAGTGCGTGATATGGCAAGCGCTGTGCATTATTATACTTTGGTATTGACTCGTGATAAGGCACGTTTAATTGAAGCCTCTAATGATCGCGTGATACGAGAGTTCGATCTAGACGATACTGCCCAAAATAATATGGAAAACATTCCTTTTCCTATCGACAATAATGGACTTCATACGACAAGCGATGGCGGATCAGATCGCTCAGCGAATAATGAGAGTAGTGCGTTAAAAGAGTTCTTTAACCAAGTAGATAAGAGTGTTCAAGAGCTGTGGGGCGAGCATAAAATGCCGCTAGTCGTAGTCGGTGATAGCAAAAATATTGGCTACTATAAAGATGTTTGTGACCGTCCGGATAATATCATCGCTACGGTATCAAACGCCACCAATCTAGATGAGGGTGGTGCACAGCATGTTATCAACAGTGTACAAGAAGCAGTAGAAGGTTATCGTACCTCCTTACACCAAGCGGCACTGGGCGAGATTGATAAAGCGCGCGGGGCGAACAAACTACAGACTGATTTGCAAGAAGTCTATCGCAGTGCTTTTCAGGGTATAGGCGATACCTTGTATGTCCGCCGTGGCTATATTCAACCAGCCAAAATTAATGAAAAAGCGCAAACGCTAAGTCTTGCGGACGACTCAAGTGCAGAAGGTATCACTGATGATGCTATTGGTGAAATCATTGAGCATGTCATTCATAATGGCGGTAAAGCGGTCTTTATGCCACAAGATATTATGAATGCAGACCAACCGATTGCTCTTGTCACCCGCTATTAATAGATGACATAGGCTCATTAACGAATTAGCCATTGGTCATTGATAGCACATAGGTATAGTATGAGAGCATTGGTTCAGTATGGGCCAATGCTCTTTTTACATGTATGGTTTTCTAGTGCCTCGATTCTATTTCAAACGATTATTTTTTATTTTGAGCTGACCATATTCAAAACCCAATATCTACTCTATAAATACTGAGTTTATGACTACTACCATTATGACTAATACCACCTCTTTTGTACTCACAAGTTATAACATTCATAAAGGCATGTCGCCGATGAATCGCCAGGTCAAAGTTCAGGGTATCGCCCAAGCACTTGATATTATAGGTTCCGACATACTCTGCCTACAAGAAGTACAGGGGCAAAACCTTAAGCGCAATATTCAATATAACGAGTACCCTGACCAGTCTCAGCACGAATGGTTTGGTGAATATCTGCAACTAGAAAACAGTTATGGCAAAAATTCAGAGTACGATAACGGCCATCATGGCAATGCGGTGTTGAGCCGATTTCCACTTGATCCCAAGCACAACGTCAATATTACGGTCAATAAGCTTGAGCAGCGCGGGGTTTTACACTGTGAAGTGCAGCCGGTAGGTTGGGAGGTGCCAGTGGTGGTTTTATGCGCCCATTTAAACCTATTTGAGCGCGATCGTATCAAGCAATATGAAGCGATTTCTAACTATGTCAGAGATGAGATTGCCCCTGACCAGCCACTGATTTTGGCGGGCGATTTCAATGACTGGAAAAAAATGTCTTGTGATAGATTGGCATCAAGCTTGGGTATGACGGAAGCTTTTAAACATTGTCACGGCAAGCTGCTGCCTACCTTTCCAGCAAAGCTACCTGTATTGAGTTTAGACCGTATCTATGTCCGTAATCTCAGAATAAAAGATGCTTGGGTACATACGGGTAAACCGTGGTCAACTCTGTCTGATCATCTGCCTTTGAGTGCAGAACTGGCGTTGCTATAGAGTAAAAATTATTAATAGAATAAAGAACGCTAAACTAAAATAAACAAGGATGATATACAATGTCTGATAAAAGCATACCAATGACTCAAAATGCCGTACTCATACGTGAGTTTGGTGAACCTGAAGTCATGATATACCAAGATGATATTGCCGTACCTGATTTGACAGATGATCAAGTGCTGGTAAAAGTTGCTTATGCCGGCATCAATCCAGTCGATTATAAAACTCGTCAAGGTAAAGGCTGGGGCGCCACCAATATCCAAAAAGATAAGTTTGATCATAATCAACCAGCGATTTTGGGTTTTGATATGTCAGGCACAGTAGTTGAAAGTCAAAGTACGAAATTTGCTGTTGGTGATAAAGTCGCAGCATTAACTTTTAACGGTGGATGCTATGCTGAATATGTCGCTGTTGATGCTAAAATGCTGGCACGTGTACCTGAAGCTGTCACCTTAGAGCAGGCAGGCGCATTACCTTGTATCGGACAAACGGCGCTACAATTTGTTGAGTTTGCTGATATCAAAGAGGGCGAGCATGTAGTGATGAATGCCCCAGCAGGCGGTGTTGGTCATCTATTGATACAGCTTTTGATGAAAAAAATCGCTAAACATAATATCAAAGTTACGCTTATTTGCTCAGCAGAAAAGTATAAAAAACTGGATAGCCTGATAGATACTAGCCAGCTTACAGGCTGGATTGATTACACCAAAAATGGTCCGTTTCCTGAGCTGCAAGCCGACGTCTTATTGGATTTGGTCGGTGATGAAGCGGGTGTAAGGGCGCTAGACGTTGTCAAAGAGTCTGGACGTGTATATGTACTACCAACAATTTGGGTAGATAAACTCAAAGAAGCAGGCAGTCAAAAAAATCTAAGCGTTGAAGGTTATGCGGCTCAGCGTAATGGCGAGGATATGGCACGAGTACTACAGCTAGTGGCAGATGGTCAGCTAACTTTACGTTTGCAAAAGACTTATCCATTGTCAGAAGTCGTTATCGCCCATCATGAGCTGCAAAAAGGCGATGCTTTTGGTAAATTGGTATTGAAAGTCAGTTGAGCCGAGGTTGATTGGATAATAGATTTAGCTAATGGTTAGCTTCGATTATTTGGATATATTTGCCGAAAAGTTAAGCTAATGCGTCCTGTGGTTACCTTTTTAGTCTTGGTAATACTGTGCTTCCAAAAGCTCTGAGTATCACCATGCATGACAATTAGCTGACCTGACTCAAGATAAAGCTCAACTTTATCTTGAGTTTTTTTATGCTTAAAGACAAATTTACGCGTAGCACCAAGAGATAATGAAGCAATAACTGGTTGCTCACCAAGCTCTCGTTCATCATCGGCATGATAGCCCATACCATCCTCACCAGAAGGGTAATAGTTAAGTAAACAGGAATTAAAATTGGCATCAATGCCAAGATCTAATAATTTCTGTTCGATATGATGTTTCACATGAAACACAGTCTCTGTCCAAGGTATGGTTTGACGCGTATGACCAGAGTACTGATAGTCAATATCGCTATCACCCATCCAAACGATTTGACGCGTTGTGACATGTGTCTTGCCAAATAAAGTAACGATATCTTCTTGCCAAGGTAACTCAGTCACCAAGTTATAAAATAAGGGGCTGGGATAATCGATCACAATTCCTAAGTCATTTACCTGACCGTCATAAGGCAACAGGTTGTCAGTCGGTTTGGGCGCAAAAAGGTCAGTCATAGGTCAGCTTATTTATTGCTCTGATAATGCTCATTGATAATTTGAGCGCAGATTTCTGGCGCCTCCATGGGTAATAAATGTCCATACTCTGGTAAGGAAATAATACTGCTATCAGGAACAAATTTGTGCCATTGTTTACGCACTTTTGGATTGATAAATAAGGTGGGTTTGCCAGTAATCAAAGTGTAAGGGCAGCTTAGCTTTTTAAGCGCCGCATCAATATGAGGGGCACCAAAATAATTAGCTAACTCTTGTTCTGGTGAGAATAGCAGAGTATAGCTACCGTCATTATTAGCGCTCAGGCTTTGTGTAGCAAAGGTTTTTAGGTTTATATCACTAATACGTTGATATGCCCGCTGCTCCCTCAAGTAATCGAAGTATTCCTGAATACTTGCCCAAGTGGTTTGCTTAGTTAATGTGCTTTTAAAGGGTTCTTGGCTTAATAAAAACTGCCGCGGCAACAGATTATATATTCTTGCTTGTTTTTTGGTAAAGGTAACAGGCTCGATAAGGTAGAGCTCTGAGAAAAGCTCTGGACGCTTTGCTGCCGCTATTGCAGTAGCAGTTGCGCCCTGCGAATGTCCAATACCAACAACTGGTTTATCTTGGGTTTTTTCTAAAAAATCAATCAGCATCTCAGCATCTTGCTCACGCGTTAGGCGGCGTGCTTGCGGCTTATCATACCAATAGCCGCGTAATGCCAATGAGCTCAGCTCAAAGCTGGCTGCCAGCTCATTTAACAATGGTGCATAGGTACCAACGGTAAAGCTGTTACCCCCATAAAAATGGGCAGGCGCACGTTTATAATCAGTTTGATTGGCTGAGCCTAGTTGCTGTAAGTCATAATAGCGAGCCTGTCTGCCAGCAAGGTTGATGCGATTTGTATAAGCTTCCATAAAATAAACACGTCCCTGTGAGAAGTTGCTCTTAGTAAAACGCTTTTAATTAACTGTCTTCACCTAAGAAGCCGCCGCTTTGGCGATGCCATAATCGTGCATAGATACCATGTAGATTCAATAGTTCATCATGGCTGCCCTGCTCAATAATTTGACCTTTATCCATCACAACCAGTCTATCAAGAGCGGCAATGGTTGATAAGCGATGGGCGATGGCAATAACTGTCTTGCCAGTCATAATATCGTTCAGGCTTTCAGTAATTGCAAATTCGATCTCAGAATCGAGCGCACTGGTGGCTTCATCTAACAGTAGAATAGGCGCGTTTTTTAGCATAACGCGTGAGATGGCAATACGTTGACGCTGCCCACCCGAAAGTTTGACGCCGCGTTCGCCAACTTGAGTATCAAGCCCCATGTTGCCCTTATCATCATATAAATCTTTGATAAAGTCCCATGCCTGAGCTTGTTTTGCTGCGATGATAATCTGCTCGTCAGTAGCATCAGGACGACCATAAGCAATATTTTCGCGTACGGTACGATGTAATAAAGAGGTATCTTGGGTCACCATGCCGATTTGCTGACGTAAGGACTCTTGGGTCACCTCATCAATCGCTTGACCATCAATGAGGATTTTACCTTTATCGACATCAAAGAAGCGTAAGAGTAGATTGACCAAGGTGGATTTGCCAGCACCTGAACGTCCAACCAGACCGATTTTTTCGCCGGGTTTGATGTCCAAGTAAAAATTATCGAGAAGTTTGATAGTAGACGTGGCTGATAGGTTGCCGTCGTTTAAATTTCCACCATCATTATTGTCTGCATCATCGTTATCATTCTCATAACTAAAATCAACATGATCGAAGACGATACGACCTTCTGTCACTTTTAAAGCTGGTGCATCGGGTTTGTCAATGATGGTTTGCGGTGCAGATAAGGTACGCATACCGTCCTGTACCGTACCGATACTTTCAAACAAACTTGCCGTCTGCCACATAATCCAGCGCGTTAAACCATTCAAGCGTAGCGCCATGGCAGTTGCAGCAGCAATAGCACCGACACCAATGGCTTCTTGTTGCCATAAATACAAGCCAATACCGGCAGTACTACTGACCAAAACAACACTAATCAAATGCGTTGAAAACTCAAGATAGCTGACCCAGCGCATTTGTGCATGGACGGTACCCAAAAACTGCCCCATGGCGTTTTTGGCGTAACTGAGCTCACGGCGCGAGTGACTAAACAGCTTGACGGTCATAATATTGGCGTAGGCATCAGTAATGCGCCCCGTCATCAAGGCGCGAGCATCTGCTTGTACGATAGCCGTTTGTTTGAGTTTAGGTATGAAATACCACATCGCAAGCCAAACTAATACAAACCACGCGATAAAGGGGATCAGTAGCAAGCTATCAAGATTGAAGAGAATGATACCTGAAGTAATAAAATAGACCGCGACATACATAAACATGTCAGTAACTGTCATAACGGTATCACGCACTGCCAATGCCGTTTGCATCACTTTAGCAGAAACGCGACCGGAGAATTCATCTTGATAAAACTGCATCGATTGACCAAGCATACGCTGATGAAAACGCCAGCGCATCTGCATCGGGAATACCCCTTGCAAGGTTTGAAAATGGATAAATGAGGATAAGGCAATCCATAATGGGCTGACAATCATCACCGCCAGCATAAGCAGCAGCATGTCGCCTTTTTCTAGCCACAGATTTTGCGGGGTATAAACCCCAAGCCAGTCAACGATATTTCCAATCCAAGCAAAGAGCATGGCTTCGTAAATACCAATACCGGCTGACAAAATCATAAACAGCAGTAGCCAGCCGCGTAAACCATTGGTGCACGCCCACAAAAATTTCAGCATGCCATCACGAGGTAAGGGTAGTGGCATCGGTGTTTCAGGGAAGGCAGGTAGGCGACTTTCAAAAAAGCGAAATAGAGTGTTCATAGGCAATAGCAATACGTCAAGATAAGCGTAAGTAGACGCCATCTTGAGCCATTATATAAGTGAGTAAGTAGGCATCTATTTTAGCAAATCTTGACCAACACGCTTACAGGCTAATTGTAATTTGAACGCATCAGACACTCATAGGACCATCTGATGATACATGGGCATAAATAGCTTGCTGCATAAGAAATATATTGTTACATTCTATGGTTTTTTCTCCTTTTAAATTAACACTGATATATACCCTCGATATGATGGATGACTAAGGTAAAGCGTTATGATGTATTTAACGATAGCAGTGCTGTGTAGCGTTGCCGTCTCTGTGTTACTTAAAATATTGCGCCAACGTGATATTGATATTCGTCAAACCATCGTTGCCGGCTATCCGGTCGCCTTTTTATTGACTTGGTTTTTACTCAAGCCAGACGTCAGTGGCATGAGTAACCTTGGTGGAGCATGGGCAATTATTATCGGCCTTGGTGTACTACTGCCTGCGGTATTTATTATACTCGGGCGCGCGATTGAAGCAATCGGTATGGTAGCTACTGATGCCGCTCAGCGACTGTCCTTGATCATTCCTATTGTCGCCGCTTTTTTATTATTTGGTGAAGTATTGACAGGCATACGCGTTTTTGGCTTATTGCTCGGGTTTTTGGCGCTCGGGGCGCTGATTTATCGTCCGCAGCAGGGTGAGATTAGCAAACAAGCCAAACATACACCGCTATGGTTGTTTGGCGTCTGGGCAGGCTATGGCGTTATTGATATTCTATTTAAACAAGTTGCCAAGCAAGGTGCTGCCTTTCCACTGACACTCTTTGTCAGTTTTGGGTTGGCAGGTCTGCTATTGTTGATTTATCTGCTCATCATGCGCGTACGCTGGCAGGGCAATGCACTTGCAGCAGGGATATTACTTGGTGCGCTAAATATGGGTAATATTTATGCTTATATTCGCGCTCATCAAGTATTGTCAGAATCGCCAAGTATCGTCTTTACTGGGATGAACGTTGGTGTGATTGCTGTTGCTACTCTTATAGGCGTTGGAGTATTTAAAGAATCACTCAACCGTATTAATATATTGGGTTTATTATTGGCGATTTTCTGTGTCGCAGTCTTGTTTTTGGCGTAGATATTTTTGGCGTAATATAGGTATAACAACAATTTTATAAATGCTTTTGCCGTTCAGTTATAGGCACATATAGCATCCTATGGTAAGGTTATCTACGAACAGTTAAACTAATATCAGCTAAAAATATCATTTGTGACACTTGACCTCAATAAATAAAATAGGATGCTCTTTCCATGGAATATCAAAACCAATATAACAAACAGCTACAACGTATCAAAAATGGTTCAGGATTTATCGCAGCCCTTGACCAAAGTGGTGGCAGCACGCCAAAAGCGTTAGAGAATTATGGAGTTATGGGCGATGCCTATGACAATGACGAAGCCATGTTTGACCAAGTGCATGAGATGCGAGCGCGTATCATGACGTGCGACTGCTTTGATAATGAGCGGGTACTTGGCGCGATTTTGTTTGAAGATACTATGGAGCGCGCGGTCAATGGTAAGCCCACTGCCAACTATTTATGGGAAGACAAGCAAATCGTCCCGTTTTTAAAGGTGGATAAAGGCTTAGCAGAGCGTATGAATGGCGTGCAAGTCATGCGCCCGATGCCAAATCTAGATCTATTATTGGACAAAGCAAAAAACTATCCAGTATTTGGTACTAAAATGCGCTCCGTGATTTATGAGCCAAGTGTTGATGGCATTGAGTTAGTTGTCCAACAGCAGTTTGACGTAGCAAAGCAAATCCTATCAAAGGGTCTAATGCCGATCGTTGAGCCAGAAATTGATATCAATAGTGAGAAAAAGCATGATTGTGAGCTGATTCTTAAAACCAGTATTTTGCATAATCTTGAGCGCTTAAATGATGAGCAACAAGTGATGCTCAAATTAACCTTACCTGAAGAAGCCGGATTTTATCAAGAACTGATTGATCATCCGAAAGTATTGAAAGTCGTGGCATTATCGGGTGGTTATAGTCGCACGGATGCCTGCGCAAAATTGAAGCAAAATCCGGGTATGATTGCTAGCTTCTCGCGTGCCTTTACTGAAGGCTTGAGCAAGCAGCAAAGCGATCAAGAGTTTGCTGATACTATTAATACTTCGATTGATGAGATTTATCAGGCTTCTAAAATTTAACTTTTAGAGTCTAATTTGAAATTTTAAGTTTAAAGCATTCATCTATTAGTATAAAAAAAGCCCCTGTTATGTGCAGGGGCTTTTTTTATACTTGAACAATAGTTGTTAGCGTTGTATTTCTATACTTTTTTATATAACTGCCGAGCTTCTTTGTGAGATTTTTCTGTCAGTTTATTTGGCATTTAGTCCTTTGGCATACTCACGGACATTCTGAGTGATTTTCATTGAACAAAACTTTGGACCACACATGGAGCAAAAGTGTGCCGTCTTGTGTGCATCTTTGGGTAAGGTTTCATCATGAAATTCGCGCGCGGTATCAGGGTCGAGCGCCAGATTAAATTGATCATCCCAGCGGAATTCAAAACGGGCTTTTGATAAGGCGTTATCACGAGCTTGTGCGCCCGGATGACCTTTGGCAAGGTCGGCGGCATGGGCTGCGATTTTATAAGTGATGATGCCGTCTTTGACATCCTTTTTATTCGGCAGACCCAAATGCTCTTTTGGGGTGACATAACACAGCATGGCGGTGCCAAACCAGCCAATCATCGCCGCGCCTATCGCACTAGTGATATGGTCATAACCCGGTGCGATATCGGTGGTTAAGGGTCCTAGTGTATAAAAGGGCGCATCAGCACAAACTTCAAGCTGCAAATCCATATTCTCTTTAATACGGTTCATCGCTACGTGTCCCGGACCTTCAATCATGACCTGTACGTCATGCTTCCATGCCACTTGCGTCAGCTCGCCAAGGGTACGCAGCTCACCAAACTGCGCTTCATCATTGGCATCTTGCAAGCAGCCCGGACGTAAGCCATCGCCCAAACTAAATGCCACATCATACTGTTTCATAATCTCGCAGATGTCTTCAAAATGAGTATATAAAAAGCTTTCTTTATTATGAAACATGCACCACTGTGCCATGATAGAGCCACCACGCGAGACGATACCGGTTAAGCGTCCAGCAGTTAGCGGAACGTATTCAAGCAATACGCCAGCGTGAATAGTGAAGTAATCAACGCCTTGCTCGGCTTGCTCGATAAGGGTATCGCGAAATATCTCCCACGTTAAATCTTCGGCTACGCCATCGACTTTTTCTAATGCTTGATAAATCGGCACCGTACCAATCGGTACAGGTGAATTACGAATCAGCCATTCACGGGTTTCATGAATATGGTTACCAGTAGACAGATCCATGATGTTATCCGCACCCCAACGCGTCGCCCATGTCATTTTCGAGACTTCTTCATCGATAGAAGAACCCAGCGCTGAGTTACCGATATTGGCATTAATTTTCACCAAAAAGTTACGCCCGATGATCATCGGCTCAGATTCAGGATGATTGATATTGTTCGGGATAATAGCGCGACCCGCGGCAACTTCACTGCGTACAAATTCTGGGGTGATAATCGCTGGCGTGTGCGCACCAAAAGTCTCGCCTTCGTGCTGGCGCATATCAGTCAGCTCATGCTGTTTTTGGGTTTCGCGGATAGCTATATATTCCATTTCTGGGGTAATAATGCCACGGCGAGCATAGTGCAATTGAGTAACGTTACCTACTTTCCCATCAACAGCTTTAGCACGGCGAGGCTTGTCAATATGAGCAAAGCGTAAGTTTGCAGTACTGATATCACGTGCGCGCGCCAGACCGTATGAGCTTGATAAACCAGCTAGCTGTTCGGTATCACCGCGCTCATCTATCCAACCTTCGCGTAGTTTTGGCAGACCTTTGGTCAAGTCAATTGCGGCATTGGGGTCGGTATAGACGCCTGAGGTGTCATAGACATAAAACGGTGGATTTTGCTCCCACTCGGACTCGGACACGCCTTGGATAGGAGTAGGGTCAAGGGTAATCTCGCGCATCGGCACTTGAATATCAGGGCGTGAGCCTTCGATATAGACTTTGCGAGAGGCAGGCAAAATGCGATGTAGGTCGCGTGCGTCTTCTTCAAAACGGGCGTCAGTTTCGCTGCGATGGGCGGGAGTTTTTAGTGCGTCTGCTTTGCTTGCTTTTACAGGGGTATGTGTGGTGGCTTGCGAGCCAATATCTGAAATAGTCATATGCTGTCCTAGCGTGTTGGTTTTTGAATAAAATCAACACCGCCAGTATCTGCGGGGCAAGCCTATCCCATATCGATAAATTCAATCACGAAACAATAATGCTATCAAAATAAATTTTAATAGCATTATCTATAAAGGATTGGTCGGGCATCATTTTATTTATTGGCATACAGCAATATAAAGCGCTGCTAGATATGAACAATAATAAGAAGGCATTTCTGCGCGCCCTTTATACAGATATAACATAAGCTTAAGACTTCCCTGCGTCGGTACTAACCGCATCAGGTTCGGCGGGTGGTTTCTCAGCGACCATACGTCAACTGCATATTAAGCAGTCAATATATATCGCACCCCGAGTCTGTCAGTGTTGTGAATCTTCTTAATACTATCAAACTTCGACGACAAGTCCTAGTCATTTACCGATTTGTTAGTACCGTTTCAATATTAACTTTCTGGTGTCCATCCCTGAGCACGCTCATAATCTTCATTATCTAAAAATTTATCGCGCTGCTCAGTTAAAAATTGCTTCGCTTTTGGATCCAGCATACTAAGATGGTTTTCGTTAATCAGCATGGTTTGCTGCTCAAGCCACTCTTTCCAAGCCTTTTCAGACACGGTTTCTTGCAGTTCTTGACCTTTTTTATTCGGAAAAGGCGGATGCGGCATTTTTGGTAACTCTTGCTGATATTTGCGGCAAAAAACGGTATTGGCTTGTGGGTTAAAGGTTTCGGTCATGAATGACTCCTGTTTATAATGGTTTTTTTAATGAGGTTAATAACAAATGATATTACCTAATACTGTACCTGATTATGCTCAAAAAAACACCCGCAACGAAGGCGGGCATTTTTAATAATAAAGCGCTAATACTATTAAACAGATATTAAGCGAATAATTCCAATCGAGTACGACCACGGCTGACGGCTTGTTTGACTTGATTCGGCGCAGTACCGCCCAAATGATCACGCGCGGCAAGTGAGCCTTCTAAGGTTAAATACTCAAACACGTCTTCACCAATCGCATCGCTAAACTGCTGGAGTTGCGCAAGAGATAAGTCGCTTAAATCAACGCCCTCAGCAATGCCCAAAGCGACGGCATTACCGACCACTTCATGAGCATCACGGAACGCTACGCCACGGCGCACCAGATAATCCGCTAAATCAGTTGCAGTTGCATAACCTTTCATCGTGGCGGCGCGCATATTTTCTTTATTCGGCGTGATATTTGGTAGCATATCAGCAAATGCTAGTAATGAACCGGTCAAGGTATCAACACAATCAAATAGCGGTTCTTTGTCTTCTTGATTGTCTTTATTATAAGCAAGCGGCTGGCTTTTCATTAGGCTAAGTAGCGTCATTAATTGACCAAATACGCGTGCGGCTTTACCACGAACCAACTCTGGTACATCAGGGTTTTTCTTTTGCGGCATGATAGATGAGCCGGTACAAAAGCGGTCAGGAATCTGCACAAAGTTAAATTGTGCTGACATCCAAAGAATAATCTCTTCGCTCATGCGTGACATATGCATCATTAAAATAGATGCTGCCGAAGTAAACTCGATGGCAAAATCACGATCTGATACGGCATCTAGCGAGTTTTGGCAAATACCTTCGAAACCTAATAGCTCAGCGGTAATGGTACGGTCAATTGGAAAAGTCGTACCAGCAAGTGCCGCGCTACCAAGCGGCATTTGGTTAATGCGACGACGGGCATCGACTAGGCGCTCGGTATCACGGTATAGCATCTCAAACCATGCCATGACATGATGACCAAAGCTGACCGGCTGCGCGGTTTGCAAATGGGTGAAGCCTGGCATGATGGTATCAGTATGTTGCTCAGCCAAATCTAGCAAGCCACTTTGCAAGCGCACCAATAGCGCAATGATATTATCAGTCTCTTCGCGTAACCAAAGACGAATATCAGTCGCCACTTGGTCATTACGGCTGCGACCGGTATGCAGCTTTTTGCCTACCGCGCCGACGATATCGGTCAGGCGCGATTCGACGTTCATATGCACGTCCTCTAACGCAATCGACCAATTAAACTCACCGGCTTCGATTTCGCGTAGCACTTGATGCAATCCATCAATGATCGTTGCAACGTCATCAGCTTCCAAGATACCGCATTCTCTGAGCATGGTCGCATGGGCAATTGAGCCTTGAATATCGTGGCGGGCAAAGCGCTGGTCAAAACCAACCGATGCGGTAAAGGCTGCCACAAAGCTGTCGGTCGCTTCACTAAAGCGTCCTCCCCACATCTGCTGACCCTGACTACTAGTAGTAGGGCTGTTCTGTGCGGCAGCGTTTGTTATTGAAGCATCTGTGCTAAACTCAGAAGCAGATGAATTTTTATTTGAATCAGGATTACTAAGGTTTGAAGAATTGGCGTTCATATCAGTCTAAGACAAGTCAAGAGAATAAGAACTCAAGTATAGCAAATGATGAGGTTGCCTTACTAGCGGAGCGCTTAGAGTTTTTTATACCCAAGCTCATGGAAATCATGAAACCTTGGCAATGGCTGCTGGCAATCTTTTTTTGGTCGCTTTTTTTAGCGATTGTCGATCGTCATAGCGTTGTCAATGAAACACAATTTGCCATAAAAATGACGGCAAGATTTATCCAAACCACCTTAACACTACTGCCTTCCTTTTATCTCATTGACTATCTACGCCCTGTTTTTAAACGTATGCGTACATTGAAGGTGAGCTTATATGTTCTGTTCATCATTACTATCAGTGCCATTATCACGTTGATATTGGTTCTGTTATTGATGATCAATACAGGCGCCTTTACCTTTACTCTCACTGCTTTTATTTCAACCGTTATCTTTAATACTTTAATTATTGCAGGATTTACTATTACGGGATTGCTGATCTTTTTACGTCGTTATCGTGAGATGATGGCGTTGAAGCAATCTTTTGAAAAAAAGCTTGCCGCCCAAAATGATGTATTAAAAGCGCGTCTGGCACCGCATTTCTTTTTTAATACCATCAATACCTTGATGTCACTGATTGAGACCAATCCTTCTCGCGCTGCCGATTTATTACAACACGTTTCAGTATTATTTCGTGCCAGCTTTAATGGCGCGCGCGAGATCAGTTTTGCAGAAGAGGTGGCACTTTGTGAGCATTATTTGGCCATTGAGGCGATTCGATTGGCAGACAAGTTGGTAGTAAGTTGGCAGCTGCCTGATGAAAATACCATGTATGACATGGTCATCACCGCTTTGAGTTTACAGAGCGTGATTGAAAAAATGCTGCTGAATGTGGTTGAGAGGAGCACTGAAACTGTATATATCGATATTCATGTCACGTGGCTACAGCACCGTGTGGCAATCACCATTAACGTGCAATTACCTAAAAATAGTTTAATGATCCATCATGATTTGCGCCAACATATGGATTTTCATATTCAAGCGCAGCGCTTACAAGCGTATTTTGGTCAGAGTGCAGATATCCAAAGTAGGGTGACAAGCAAACAGATTATGACCACTATCGATTATCCGCTACAGGACGTTAGCTTATAGCTTTTTTAACCGTGGCATATTTATTGCAGCATTTATTATATCGCACGAATAGTATGGACGGATAATAAGTCTGATTAAGGTAAATCTATTATCAAAAACCATTATTTCCCTATACTAGATGATAGGTTATAAGTGCTAATATATTATTGATATTTTTAAATATATGTTCAAAGTATGCCCTTGAAAGGAGCTTGCATGCGGATCGTAGTTTGTGATGATGAACCATTAGCTCGTGAACGTTTGGTTAGGATTGTTAAAGAGTCAGGTCATGAGGTGGTTGCCCAAGCAAAGACGGGTATCGAAGCCATTAGTGCCGTAAAATCTCAGCAGCCAGACATCATATTGCTAGATATTCGTATGCCTGAGATGGATGGCGTACAGTGTGCGCAAGAGCTTGCTAAGCTGGAACATCCGCCCGCAATCATCTTTGTGACGGCCTATGATCATTATGCCATTGCCGCTTTGAAAGCCAATGCCATTGGTTACTTGCTAAAGCCTGCCAATAAAGATGAGTTGCTCGAAGCCCTAGAAAAAGCCACCAATCTCAATGCGGCGCAGCTCAATGAGATTCGTAAACTTGAAAGTCCAACGTCTCGTCCAGTGCGCGAACATATTGCAGCGCGTACCCATCGCGGTGTTGAGCTGATAAAACTCAAAGATATCTACTATTTTACGGCAGATCAGAAGTACGTCAAAGTACGGCACAAGGATGGCATCGTGCTCATTGATGACACCTTAAAAGAGCTTGAGCAAGAGTTTGAAGACAAGCTGTTCCGGGTACATCGTAACGCTATCATCAATATCAAATATTTAGATTTTTTAGAGACTTTAGATGCCGGCCAATATCAGTTACATTTTAAAGGAATTGATGAGACTTTGGCAGTGAGCCGCCGCCATTTACCAGGGCTGCGCGAAAAGATTCAAAACATCTAAGCATGCCTCACTTTGTCTCCTAAAATAATCACGCCATATCATCAAACCCTTATTTATGCTTAAATAGGGGTATTTTTTTTGCATTATTATCGTTATAAACCATTTTTATGCCCCATCTTGGGCGAAAAACTCACATTATCGTCGAGCAATGACCGTTTAGTATTAAAATTATTGAGGCCTTTTATGAGCACCATGCAGCAACCTGCTTTGACTACCTTAAATATCGCTACGCGCCAGAGCCCACTGGCATTATGGCAAGCTGAGCATATTCGTGATCGATTACTAGCTTTGTATCCTGAGATGACAATTAATCTGCTAAAAATTGTCACTAAAGGTGACAAAATTTTGGATACGCCACTGGCTAAAATTGGCGGCAAAGGTTTATTTGTTAAAGAGCTTGAGCAAGCACTGTATGACAAGCAAGCAGATATCGCAGTGCACTCACTCAAAGACGTGCCCATGGATTTACCAGAAGGGTTGACGCTAGGCGTTTATTGCAAACGTGCTTCACCAACCGACGCTTTTGTATCGAATACTTATCATAGTATCGATGAGTTGCCACAAGGGGCGGTAGTCGGTACTGCAAGTTTGCGTCGTCAGTGTCAAATCAAAGCTTATCGTCCCGATTTGCAAATTAAAACCCTCCGCGGCAATGTCGGCACGCGACTAAGCAAGTTAGATGCGGGCGAGTATGATGCGATTATTTTGGCGACTAGTGGTCTACAGCGCATTGAGCTTGATGCACGTATTCGTAGTGAGTTGGATATCAATATTTGCTTGCCAGCAGTTGGGCAAGGCGCGTTAGCAATTGAATGTCGTGAAGATGATGCCGACGTATTAAAATTATTGGCACCACTCAATGACGACAAAGCCCGTATCCGCTTAATCGCTGAGCGCGCATTAAATCGTCATCTGCAGGGCGGTTGCCAAGTACCTATCGCCGCTTATGCTGTATTACAAAAGGCAGATGCATTGGCTGCTGATAATGATAGCAATGATAATGACAATGGTAACAACGATGCTGGCGATACCTTATGGCTGCGCGGTCGCGTTGGTCAAGAAGATGGTAGCGAGCTGCTTAAGGTGGACAAGCGCCAGACGTTAACAGGCAGTCAAGCTGAGCAAGAAGCCCAAGCAAACCAGTTGGGTATCGAAGTTGCTGAGATGTTATTGCAAGCTGGTGCTGGTGAGATTCTATCAGCGATCTATCATCCTGAGTAATAGCTAGTCTGTATAACACTGGATCATCATTATCAACTCAGTCATAGAGTTATCATGGTTTAGATGACTCTATGATGGTGCTAACTCTATTTGCTTTTTTCACGGTATATTTATGTCTTGGTCATCATCTAAGTCCACGGATTCAAATCAACCAATTAATACGCCATTATTGCTGCCGCAGATCGTCATCAATACGCGCCCAGTCGAGCGTGCCGCCCCACTGACGCGACATTTACAAGCGGCAGGTATGTCGGTTGTTGATATGCCGATGTTGACACTGCAACCGCGTTTGACCACTGATAGTGATATGATACTGATGCGCCAGTGGCTAGCAGGCGAGTATCAAGCATTGGTCATCGTTAGCCCGACAGCGGCAGCCTCAGGTTTGGCTATTTGGCAGTTGCTTGAGCGTGAGCACCAAGCTAATGGCGCGACTGATAAAGCAGTAGAGGCTATAGAAGGTAGCTCTAATATTTTAGTAGCGCCAAGCCATCTGATTGCGGTTGGTGAAGCGACTGCTGCTGTGTTAAATGAGGCAAAGTTAGCAAACGCCAGTTATCAAGTACTGCAGCCTGCTATTGCTAATAACGAAGGTATGCTGGCGATGCCTGAGATTGATAGCCTGCAGGCGGGGGATAAGCTACTCGTGTGGCGAGGTCTTGGTGGACGACGATTATTGGTCGATACTTTGCAAGCGCGCGGTGTGCATATCGATAGCATTGCTTGGTACGAGCGCAAAATGCCTATTGATGCCATGATGCAGTATCAGCAATGGCTACAAGATTTCAATAATCGAAATGCGACCGTTGGCATAACCGCGTCGCAGCAAGCAAAACCTATTGTCATTGTAAGTAGTGGTACCGCATTTGAGCATTGGGAAAGTATCGTTCAGGCTGCCAAAACATTCGATGTAACAGAAAAAAACCATGTAATGTCAGTCAATGCGCCACTTAAACTATCAGACTTTTCTTATGTGGTATTGGGTGAGCGCTTAGCCAATATGGTTGCTGAGCAAAATTTAAGTTATTGGCGCGTAGAGGATTTAGCGCCAGAAACCATTCTCACTGCTATTAAGACAACCAGCTTATAATATTTGAAATACAGTTAATTTGAGATAAAAAGAGACGTTTAGCGTAACGTGCTACTACTCTAAAATTACTTAAATTATTTGCTCAACTGTTTACGCTTAACCTTATCAATCATGAACGGTGTGGCCTTATGCCAATGAATTCTGAATCGTTATCGAAAGATCCTTCTGCTCTTCAGCAGCGCCGGCAAGCAAATATGTTCTTGTTACGCTTGCAATGGGTGGTTATTTTATTGTTGATAGGCGTCTTACTGTGGCTATATATCAGTCAGCAGCGTTTTCAGCATACGGTCAATGAGCGCTTGCAAAGTAATGAGCAAGTTGTCAGCCGTTTAAATGAGATGGACGACCGCTTATTTGCGATGAGTCAACAAACGCTGCCAGCGACTAGTGCAGCAGTCAATAGCCAAGCTCAAAATCAGCTTGATTTATTACGTATCCAGATACAAGCTGCTGATAGGTTGCTGGCAGACAGTAATGGCAGTGCGGCGATTGATTTATTGCAAGGTCTACATTGGCAGCTTTCACAAAAAAGTAACGAGATTGCGCCTGCACTAACGGTCGTCATCAAGCAAAGCTTGGTTAAAGATATTGAGCGCTTACAAGCGAGAAGCGCTCAGCCAAGCTCTTGGCAGCTACAAAATCTTGCGATTCAAAATATCCAAGATTTTTTATATCGCCATGAGCGTGCTGCTAATACTGAGCTCAACAGTGCACCACAGAAAAACACAACGACGAGCCAATTTACTGACAATAGCCGTTTAACGCGTCGGCAGCTGACGATTCATGAAGCCATCATGACCTTAAATCTAGCCAGCCAAGCCAGCAACATGCATGATCGTGATCAGTTAGTCATGTATTTAAATCAAGCACGTAAGCAGCTGCAAACGCTGATGCCTAAACAAGCAGAGTCACAGGCTTCTATCGATAACAAGCAACAGTCAGAAAAAAATGACTTGCAGACCAAATCCTCTCCTAAGAATATGCCAGAAGTGATCGAAGATTTGGATAGACTGATTGTTAATGCACCAAAAGCATCGCCATTATTAACCTCACAGATTTTAAATAAGCCGCAACGTTAATGCACTACTGATTTATACGATTGTTTTAAAGTATTATTGTTTTAAAGTATTATTGTTTTAAAGTATTATAAAAATAAGAGACAGGCAGTTATGGAACTTTTCAATCAAACATCTATCATTGATAATTTGGATAATCATCGTCCTGAAGAGCTAGCGCATTATCCTATTATCCATCAGCAGCCGATTCATTGGGGTGAAATGGATGCCTTTAATCACCTAAATAATGTGGTGTACTATCGCTACGCTGAGTCAGCCCGTATTGACTATTTGCAGGCGCTGGGCATGTTTGATGGCAATATGGTTACGGTATTGGCACAATCAAGCTGCCAGTATTTGCGCCCAGTGATTTTTCCTGATACCTTGTTATTAGGCGTTCGTTGCCAGCGTTTGGGTACCACCAGCATAGTAATCGAGTACAGCTATTATAGTATGGCACAAGCTGCCATCGTTGCGACCGCTGAGGCAGTGATAGTGCGCTTGGAGAGCAATGGTCAAGATAAAAAGCCATGGACGAACGAGGAGCGTGAACGACTACTAGCTCTAGAAGCAACGTTCGGTCATATCCCACAACTCTAAGTATGATGCTTTGTGGTTAAGCTTTGAGCAAATAATAAAAAAGGCGCACCAACCTCAGTTGATGCGCCTTTTTTATTGATCATAAGTTTCTATTAATTAAGCCTATTAATCTTGCTTTGGTGCATGGACAAAATCAACCACGTTCAAATCAAAACCTGATAAGGCATAAAACTTCATTGGTGATGACAAGAGGCGCATATCACGTACCCCTAAATGACGCAAAATCTGTGCGCCAACACCAATACTGCGATATGGTTGCTGTGTGATGGTAGACAGAGCTTCATTCAATGCCGCCTTATCCAAGGCATCACCTAAGTCAGTCGGCTCATGATTGCCAATCCAAACCAAGACACCACGCTCTGATGCACTGATCTCTTCTAATGCTGAGCGTACGCTCCAGCCGCTACGACCAGTGGTATCATTTTTGGCAGCGAATAAATCGCGTAGAGGATGGAAACCATGGACGCGAACAGTGCTAATACCTTGACTCACATCGCCTTTAACCAAAGCTAAATGGGTTTCAGTCGCACCGAACTCACGGAAACGATGTAAGGTAAAAGTGCCATACTCGGTCTCAAACGGATGCGATGCAATTTCTTCGACAGTTTGCTCATTAGCAATACGGTAGTTAATCAAATCAGCAATCGTACCAATTTTTAAATCATGTTCCTTTGCAAATACTTCAAGATCATCACGGCGTGCCATGGTGCCATCCGCATTGATAATCTCTACAATCACCGCTGCTGGCTCAAGTCCGGCAAGACGTGCCAAATCACAACCTGCTTCGGTATGTCCGGCGCGGTGCAAGACACCACCATTCTGTGCCATGATTGGAAAAATATGCCCAGGCTGAACGATGTCTTCTGGTTTTGCAGAAGAGGAGACAGCTGCTTGAATGGTACGCGCGCGGTCAGCGGCTGAAATACCCGTAGTCACGCCTTCAGCCGCTTCAATAGAAACGGTAAAATTGGTACTAAATTTTGCCTCATTACGGTCAGACATGAGTGGCAGTGCCAACTGCTGGCAACGTGCTTGTGACAAGGTCAAACAGACCAAGCCACGTGCATGAGTAATCATAAAGTTGATATCTTCAGGGCGCACGTGGGTCGCTGCCATGATAATATCGCCTTCGTTTTCGCGGTCTTCATCATCCATCAAGATGACCATTTTACCTGCACGAATGTCTTCGATAATCTCAGGAATCGTATTTAAACTCATAGTAGATCTCAATATTTTATTGTATAAATAGGTGTCAATATGGGATATAAAGCGTTATCTGCCTATTGTAGCAGTAGATGCGACAAAGCGCTGTTGTGGTCAAGCAAAACGCGCTGGATCAAATTGATCAACTGTAGACGTTATCTAATCATTGCTTATACATCATTATGAGGACATTTTAACGCTTTTCATCCCACTGTGCTGCCTCATCTCGAAACTATATAGGCCAGTCTGTCTGAAACCGTGATTAGTATCACTAATGGTAACGACAATTGATAGATCAGTGCATATAATCAGTCATATTTTGAGTGATTAGTCATTACTGGCCGCTTGGTCTTTCAGCCAATCGATAAACTGCTTGCTATGCTGCTCACGCTGATTGTCTGCAAATTCATAAAAGCGCGTACCGATTAAATTGTCTGGTAAATAACTTTGCGCATAATAATGATTGGGATAATTGTGGGGATAGACATAATCTTGTCCATAGCCTTGATTACGCATTAATTTGGTCACGCCATTACGTAGGTGTAGCGGCACAGGTGAGGCGTCTTTTTCTGCCAAGCTCATCGCAGCATTGATAGCGTTGTAAGTACTATTACTCTTGGCACTGGTTGCCAGATAGACCACCACTTGCCCCAAGATAATACGTGATTCTGGCATGCCGATGGATTGCACGCTGCGCAATGCCGCATCAGCAAGGAGTAGAGCATTAGGGTTGGCATTGCCGATATCTTCACTGGCTAAAATGACCAAACGCCGCGCGATGAAGTCAGCCGGCTCACCGCCCACTAGCATACGCGCCATCCAATATAGTGCCGCGTCAGGATCTGAGCCGCGCACTGACTTTATCATGGCTGATACCATATCATAATGCTGCTCACCATCTTTATCATAGCGTACGAGTGCGGTCTGGGCGACACGGGCGACCAGTGCATCATCGATGATGAGCGGTGATTGATTGGTATCAGCCGTCTGAATAGCAAGCTCTAATAAATTAAGGGCTTTTCGTGCATCACCATGTGCCAACTGGCTAATCGTATCTTGCGCCTGCAAATCGACCGATAGGTTTTTCAGTATATTATCTTCTAAAAGCGCCCGCTGTAATACCGCACTGATTTGCTCAGGCGTCAATGGCTCTAGGCGATACACTTGGCAACGTGATAACAGCGCATTATTGACACTAAAGGAAGGATTTTCAGTGGTCGCGCCAATCAAGGTAATATCACCAGACTCTACAGCGCCCAGTAGCGCATCTTGCTGAGCTTTATTAAACCGATGAATCTCATCAATAAAGACCACTGGCGACTCAAAACTCAATGAATCCTTAGTATCTAATACCTCGCGTAACTGCTTAACCCCAGTATTCAAAGCAGATAGTGCATGGAAAGGTCGTTCAACGGCATCCGCCAAAAGCATAGCTATAGTTGTTTTGCCAATACCTGCTTCCCCATGCAAAATAATAGACGGTAGGTGTCCTTGCTCTACCAAGCGCCTTAGCGGAGCACCTACTGCTAACAAGTGCTCTTGACCAATAATGGCATCAAGCGTGGTCGGGCGCATACGCTGGGCGAGGGGTGTATCAGCATGAAAATTAGGTGGCATAAAATTCTCTATATCTTCTGTTATTCAAGGCTTTTTGTTATAAGATTAAACAGTTATCCATAGTATTCAAAGTCAAATTATTGTTTTCCATATTTGTCTTTATAATGCTGTCCTTATTGCGATTAAGCAATAAGTCATAAATAAGGTAATAATTCATGATGTTTTTAACATTATTATAAAAGCTAGGCTAACGCAGATTCACGTTAATAAAAGTCAGCTAAATGTACAGCTTATGTCTTTAACGCTTTACTTATATCTATATTATCCCTATTAAGGTGTTAACTAACTTTACGAAAATGATAGATCACAGATAAAGGATGATAGTAGTCATGTTGCAGTCGATTTTTAAGCGTCTATTAAATCGTAGTTCAGCATCTGCTGACTTAGTAACTGCTAAACAACTAGCGCGGTCTCTTACTGAAGGTGAAATTACTCTTGCACGTTCGGTTTTTGGTGACAGCCTCAGACTTGATGACGTTCAGCTGAAAACAGCATGGTGGGTACTCAAACATTACGCTGTGAGTCCTAATGGTCATATTTATTTTCATGCATCAGATTGGATAGATGATTTCAGCCAAGCGCCATTGGGCAAACAAGGTTGGCTGATACATGAGTTGACACATGTGTGGCAGCTGCAACAAGGCTTGAAGGTGGTACGCGGTGCTATTATCGATCGTCGCTATAATTATGTGCTAAAAGTGGGTAAGCCTTTTTTTAAATATGGTATCGAGCAGCAGGCACGCATGGTACAAGACTATTTTGTCCGTCGTCAGCGCGGACAATACTGTCAAGATCTTGCAGGCTGTATCCCATTTTTAGTGGTTTAATTGCGACTAATCTTGAGCCTAGTAGAACATACCGCGACTGATTCTTAACCTCTATATAGCTATGTGATATTTTTGTTTTTAACACAGGAAATAAATTCAGATGTTTAAATTTTGGCTAGTAAAACATGATAATGGTGTTTATGGTAACCTTACTAATAAAGGTATTGAGTGTCCACAGCACTCAAATGCCTTACTGGCGGCGGCATTGACTGGTGTCTTATTGTTAAGCGGATGTCAGCAGCAAGCAGCAGAAGAAAATGTAGCGGATAAGCCCCAAACAAGTGAAGAAGACAGTCAACCGATGGCGCAAAGTGATTCTGCTGCCGCACGTATTGAGCAGTTCCAACCTTTATATGTTACCCAGTTTCAGGCATTGCAGGGGCGTCTGCAAGCAGAGTACGAGTCGCTACAAGCTGCTGATATTGCAGACAGTGAAAATACTTTATTAGTCGATGAGCCTACTGTTGCAACTGGCAATAATCAGCCAGCTAACAACAGCGATCAAGGAGCTATAGCTGCTACGCCACAACTAGCACAAGATCTGGTAGCAGCTGCAAAGGATGCAGCAAATGGCAACTCTGCGACAGATACTAACACAAACGATGAAATTAACACCAGTACCGAAGTTGGTGAGCGCGATTTAACGGTATTAAAGCGTATTAGCTTAGAGCCACGTAAGCCTGTGATATTAACTGAAAAGCAGATTATAGAACGCTATGAGCAAGCAATGGAAGCGCTTTATCAGCCAGTGACCACGCCACTGAATGCGCAGGATACGGATACTTTGATTAATATCGCCACTTTAGTACCACAGCTTTTTGAAGATGCAGAAATTGCTGGCAGAGTCAGTGCTAAAAGCCCTGCATTGGCACGTTTAATTATTCAGCATCAAGTTTGGGAGCAGATAGAAGCCCAGCAAGTACTAGATATGCAAAAAATGAAACAAACCCAACAACAAGAATTTGAGATGCTAATGGCGAAATTCAATGAAACGATTGAAGGTTATGATGAACAAATCGCTAAATATGAGCAAACGCTAAAAGAATTTAAGTAATCCGTTAAATTTAGCCATAAAAAAATCTCGCACATGGCGAGATTTTTTATGACTGTTTATTTTTACAAATGCTTAATTACTATTTACGATCTTCAACTTTAACGAAATCGCGCTGCGTTTCACCAGTGTATAACTGACGTGGGCGACCGATTTTGAACGGTGCGCTGTGCATCTCTAACCAATGGCTGATCCAACCAGAAGTACGAGCTAGTGAAAAGATAACGGTAAACATTGACGTTGGGATACCGATGGCTTTAAGGATAATACCCGAGTAAAAATCAACGTTTGGATACAAATTACGCTCAACGAAGAACGGGTCTTCTAAAGCGATTTTCTCAAGTGCCATAGCAAGCTCAAGCTTAGGATCATTGATACCCAATGCGCCTAGTACTTCGTCACAAGTTTCTTTCATTACTTGTGCGCGTGGATCAAAGTTTTTATAAACGCGATGACCAAAGCCCATCAGTTTCACTTCACGGCTTTTCACTTTTTCCATGAATTCAGGCACATTTTCAACTGAACCGATCTCATCTAACATCTCAAGCACGGCTTCGTTCGCGCCGCCATGTGATGGTCCCCAAAGGGCGGCGATACCAGCAGCGATACACGCATAAGGGTTAGCGCCAGTAGAACCAGCTAGACGTACCGTAGACGTTGACGCGTTTTGCTCGTGGTCAGCATGCAAAGTAAAGATTTTGTCCATGGCGCGAGTGATGACGTCATTGGTTTGGTAATCAACATCAGCAGGCGTGGCAAACATCATGTATAAGAAGTTTTCCGCATAATTGAAATCATTACGTGGATACATGAACGGTTCGCCTTGTGAGTATTTATAACTCATTGCCGCAAGTGTCGGCATTTTAGCGATGAGACGAATCGCGGTAATTTCACGATGTTCTTCATTGCTGATGTCTAAATCTTCATGATAAAACGCAGATAAGGCACCAACGACACCAACCATAATTGCCATTGGATGGGCGTCACGACGGAAGCCTTCAAAGAACTTACGCAATTGATCATGAACACCAGTATGCTTACGAATTTTTTCAAAGAAATCGGCTTTTTGCTCAGCGTTAGGCAGATCACCATGAATCAGTGCATAAGCCACTTCTAGATATTCTGCATTGTTTGCTAACTGGTCAATAGGATAGCCGCGATGCAATAGCTCGCCTTTACCACCATCAATGAAGGTAATTTTCGATTCGACAGGAGCAGTTGCCATAAAGCCTGGATCATAGGTCCAATAGCCAGCTTGTTGGAAAGCAGCAACTTCGATAACTGACGGCCCTAAAGTACCTTCAGTAATAGGAAGTTGGTAGTCCTTACCATCTAAGGTCAATGTGGCTTGATTATCAGCCATAATTTAATCTCCATTGTTTTAACTTGTTAGAACAAAAATAATAGTGACGCACACCCTCGCGTCATAAATAGTCAAATGGCCAAAATGAATGTGACCTATTTAATATGCAGGCTATATTAGCAGTTATTACTTAAGTTTTGAAAAGACTTTTACTTGCTAGACCACCAATAGACGTGCGCTAGTAGTGCTTATCGGTTGTAAACTTTGTATCAAAATATGTCTAGTAGGTAATTTGACTGTAAACCATCTTATTTATCATAGCGTAATGATTATTATTAACCTAGATATAAAGAGACAGTTTTAAACAAGTACTCTTCTGAGATATCTTCTAATATTTACTATAAAACAGACAGAGCATCATTAGCTGATACATTCGTTTGGCTTTATAGGTCACTAAGCCTGAGTAATACTAATGAATTCATATTGCAAATAGCCAGTTTTTTGTTAATAAATCTCTAATAACCACTATTTAGGGGATAAATTTGTAATTAGGGCTCAGTCATTTTATAATTAGAGGGATTTAACTGGCACTAGCTTTGCGCAAATTGATGACTTGTCCTAATAAAGTAGGTAAGGGGCTTTGCTCCACTCATACTTTGTTACGATTGAATAATCACTTTGTAGACCAAGACCGAGCTTATCGCTTGAATATTCTTGTTAACTGTTCTATTTTTAAATAGCCTACAGTGAAGTTTACCTTAACAAAAAAGGATAACATAGAGATGACTCCATGGCGTTGTCTTTTTTTTGTTAATGGGAACCAGTAAAAATAGAATAGTTAATCGATTTATCCCGTGCTTCGTTTTGTGGTCTGTTAATATGTAGAAAGCTTATTGTTGAAAGGGTTTATTGAGCGATAGTTGAATGCCCATAATGACCCTGTCAATCTTCGTATGCTTTCAGATTTAGCGCAAATAAAATAACGTCAGCTAGCCCTTCCTTACCTTATTCATCTCATGTGTTGCTCGCCGCTTATAGAAGTGTATTTGTACCAAGCGTTGATAGCAGATACAGGAGTATAACCGCAAAAAGGATGCCCGCTGTGAAAAGCAACCGACCTATTGATCTGCCCTTAAGCCAAGTGATTAGCGTTAATCGCTCACCGATTGCGATAGCTTCAATCTTGCATCGTATCTCTGGCATTATTTTATTTCTACTTATTCCTGTCATGTTATGGATATTACAGAATTCTTTGGCGTCGCCTGAGAGTTTTGAAGCCATATTTGACAATGTCCTTGTTCGCTTTTTGGCGTGGATTTTTGTCGCCGCCATCGCTTATCACTTTGTGATGGGTATCAAGCATTTATTTGCTGATATGGGTATGAATGAGGAGCTAAAATCTGGCCGTGCCGCTTCTATGATTAGCTTTGTAATTGCAGCAATCTTAATTGTCGCGTCATTTGTATGGGTGATGTTCTAATGAAAAATGATTCAGGAATCAAAAGCGCTACTGGTCTAACCGGCTCAGGTTCACGTGATTGGATTATCCAGCGTATCAGTGGTGTGGTTTTAGCCGTATACAGTGTGGTATTACTGGGCTTCTTCTTAACTCATGGCAATGTAAGCTTCGTTGAATGGTCAGAATTTATGACCAGTTTACCGATGCGTCTGTTCAGCTTATTGGCCGTTTTGGCGTTGGCTGGTCATGCTTGGGTTGGTATGTGGACGGTATTTACTGACTATATTACCACTGGCAAACTGGGCTCAAGCGCAGCAGGTCTACGTTTAGTGCTACAGTCATTAATGATTATCGCTATTTTAGTTTTCCTATTTTGGGGCATTATGATTTTTTGGGGTAACGGCTTCGGTGTTGTTGCGGTTTAACCATTAATCATAGATTTAGATATTGATTTATCTGATTTTTATAAATTGAATATCTAACCATAACAACGGACGAACCTGACAGCATTGGCGATGATTCGCTTATTTGAAAGCGTTTATTTTAAATAACGTACTTTAAAGTGCTCAGACGATAAGAAATCCGTTAGTAGCCAAAATAGTCATAGCTAATCATAGCGTTGGGCGCCCACTAAATTCACAATTACTGATACGGTAAATGACGCTTATTTAATAGATAAAAGCTGTGAAAAAGTGAGCAAGCCCAATATAACGATAGATATGCAAATTAAGTGGTTGAAGGCTGTCTGTATTGTATTTTGATTATTGTCAGTAGCGTTGCAGCAAAAGCTTGCTAGCGTTAACGCACAATAAGATACAGAGCAACCTTTTTATTTACTTCTAAGCATTAACAGGCATTAGGAAAACCGTAATGGCAACTAGACAAGATAATACCATTAGTAATATTAAAACCCTGAACTACGACGCGGTCATCGTTGGTGGCGGCGGCTCAGGTATGCGTGCTTCATTGCATTTAGCGGAAGCGGGCATGAAGGTTGCAGTCTTGACCAAAGTATTCCCGACCCGTTCGCACACCGTTGCTGCTCAAGGCGGTATCGGTGCAAGTTTGGGTAATATGAGCAATGATAACTGGCACTTTCACTTTTATGACACCGTTAAAGGGTCAGATTGGTTAGGTGACCAAGACGCTATTGAGTACATGTGCCGTGAAGCGCCAAAAGTGGTGTATGAGCTTGAGCACATGGGTATGCCGTTTGACCGTAACGAAGACGGCACGATTTATCAGCGCCCATTCGGTGGTCATACCTCAAACTATGGCGAAAAAGCCGTACAACGTGCGTGTGCTGCTGCTGACCGTACCGGTCACGCACTACTGCATACGCTATATCAAAAAAACCTACAGCAAGGTACTGAATTCTTTATCGAGTGGATTGCCCTTGATTTGATCAAAGACGACGCTGGTAACATCAATGGCGTTATCGCTATTGAACAAGAAACGGGTACTGTTGCGGTATTCCAGTCGCCAATCACTGTATTAGCGACAGGCGGCGCAGGTCGTATCTTTGCCGCATCTACCAACGCTTATATCAATACTGGTGACGGTATTGGCATGGCGGTTCGCGCAGGTATTCCATTACAAGATATGGAGTTCTGGCAGTTCCACCCAACGGGCGTTCATGGTGCCGGCGTACTATTAACCGAAGGTTGCCGCGGTGAAGGCGCTATCTTACGTAATAAAGATGGCGAAGCCTTTATGGAGCGTTATGCCCCAACCGTAAAAGACTTAGCACCACGTGATTTAGTATCACGCTCTATGGACCAAGAAATCAAAGAAGGCCGTGGTTGTGGTCCAAATGCTGACCATATCGTAATGGATATGACCCATTTAGGCGTTGAAACCATCATGAAGCGTCTGCCATCAGTATTTGAGATTGGTAAGAACTTCGCTAACGTTGATATCACTAAAGAGCCAATTCCCGTTATCCCAACCATTCACTACATGATGGGCGGTATTCCAACTACGATTCATGGTCAAGTGATTGTACCGGATCTAGAAGCAGGTACGGATGAAGATGGTCTATATGCAAAAGGTAACGTGGTTAAAGGTCTATATGCCATTGGCGAATGTGCGTGCGTCAGTGTTCACGGTGCCAACCGTTTAGGTACCAACTCACTGCTTGATTTATTAGTCTTTGGTCGCGCTGCAGGTAAGCATATCGTTGATGAATTCCATCATGCGGATCATAACTATAAGCCACTTGATCCTCGCGTCCTTGATTACACAGTCGGTCGTTTAGACAAGCTGCAACAGTCAACTTCAGGCTACAATGCGCAAGACGTTGCCGATGAGATTCGTGCAACCATGCAAACGCATGCCAGTGTATTCCGTACACAAGCGATGATGGATGAAGGCGTTGCAAAAATCCTAGCGCTAGGCGAAAAGATTGATCAGATTCATTTGGCTGATAAATCACAAGTCTTTAACACTGCTCGTATTGAAGCTTTTGAAGTAGGCAATCTTTACGAAGTAGCAAAAGCGACGATGATATCGGCGGCCCAGCGTCATGAAAGCCGCGGCGCGCACAGTGTCTCTGACTATGATCGTCCTGAAGATGATGAATACGCACCAAACGGTCGTAACGATAATGATTGGATGAAGCATACCTTATGGTATTCTGAAGGCAATAAGATTATCTATAAGCCGGTTCGTAAAATTCCATTAACGGTTGATTATATCGAGCCAAAGGTTCGTGTCTACTAAGTCAGACGCCTTGCGCCTGATGTGTATAGACAGCATAAACGTTTTATCCTTTATTCATTTATTAAAAAGGTGACCGCCAGCTACAAGCTCATGCTAGCGCCCTATTAATCAGTATTTGATCATTCTTGTCAGTACAGATTAATAGCCAGCGCGACTATGTTGCAATCCTTGTATGCCCGCCATCACCGACGTGTGGAGTTTAGCATTATGAGCCGAGGTACTCGCACCATCGAAATCTATCGCTACGATCCTGATCTGGACGCAGCGCCGCGCATGCAAACTTATACGATTGAGCTATTAGACTCAGATCGTATGTTGCTTGACGTGTTATTACGCCTAAAGAAGGAAGATGAAACTCTTACCTTCCGTCGCTCGTGCCGTGAAGGCATCTGTGGCTCTGATGGCATGAATATTAACGGTAAAAATGGTCTAGCATGTTTGATCAACATGAATACTTTGCCAGAAAAAGTAACCGTTCGCCCGTTACCAGGTTTGCCAGTGGTTCGTGATTTGGTCGTCGATATGAACCAATTCTACGAGCAGTACGAAAAAGTACATCCATTCTTAATTAATGATCAGCCAGCGCCTGCGACTGAGCGCTTGCAGTCACCTGAGCAACGTGACAAGTTAAATGGTTTATATGAATGTATTTTATGTGCCTGCTGTTCAACCAGCTGCCCATCATTCTGGTGGAATCCTGATAAGTTCTTAGGACCATCAGCACTACTGCATGCTGATCGTTTTGTTTCTGACAGCCGTGACAGTGATACGCGCGCGCGTCTGGCTCGTTTAGACGATCCATTCAGCTTATTTCGTTGCCGCGGTATCATGAACTGCGTATCAGTATGTCCAAAAGGCTTGAATCCAACTAAAGCTATCGGTCATCTGCGTAATTTGTTGCTTGATCAAGCAGGTTAATATACCTTTTAAGCTCAATTAGCTTTATAATAGCGCTATAAAAAACACCACCTGAGATAAGGTGGTGTTTTTTATTCGTTAAAATAAGCAAAACAATAGCGTAAAGTCACCATGCTTGTTAAGTCGTCTTAGAACAATATTTGAATTTGCATCAGAATAATGATGACAAGTAAGGCCATACTAACAATACGTTGCTTATATGTAAGACAACCTGTTATCTGCTCCATCTGCCTATATAATTATAAGTAGTAATAGCTAAGCATAAAAAATGCTTGGTTATTATAAGATTATAGGGGTGAATGACGATGATAGAAGGTATATAATACTGAGGTTAAAACCGATGCATAGCAGTGATGTATCAATATGCAGGAAGTTAATCACCTATGAATTGCGTAAAGTGATAATAGATATTCATTGTGTAAATACTTAGTATTGAACAAACAAACTATGGCTGCAATTGTTGCCATGTTACGCTATACGGCAGTGTATCATTTGTCAAATAGTCATTGCAGAGCTACAATAGCCAAGTTATTCAGCAGAAATGGCTTGTAAATGAGCCAGCTGAACAAAAAAATTTAAAAAAATGCTATAGATAACAATTTAGTTATAACTTGTAGCATTATATATAAATTAATGTTTTGCGACGAGCGACATAAGAAAACTGAACGTTCACAAATAATTTGAATGGTGTTCTATGTTGATTGTTCATTGTTAAAAAGCTATTTATTCAATAGCTCAGCCGCCTGTATACAACAAATTTCACAACAATAAGCACGATTCCATTCATTTATCTATCAAATAGACGATTATTATGAATAGTATAACTAAAGAAGCAGCGAGCGTAGATCAAACAGAATTGGCCGCTGATAACGCCAATTATATTGATATTCTCTACGAGCAATACCTAGAAGATCCTAATAGTGTTGGCAGCGATTGGCAAACGTATTTTGAACAATACAAATCGCCAAATGATGCGCCGCATAACGCCATTAAAGACCAGTTTTTATTGTTAGCCCGTAATCAGACGGCTAATAAGGTCAGTACTGATACCAATAGCTTGGCTAGCAGTCATAGCAACAATGTTGGTGACAATAAGCAAATGGGTGTACAGCAACTCATCTCAGCTTACCGTCGTCGCGGTCATCGCCGTGCGCAGTTAGATCCATTAAGTCTGCATCCACGTGCGGAAGTAGAGGATTTGACTCTTGCTTATCACAATCTTTCTGAAGCGGATCTTGATACAGTATTTCCGACTAATGATCTAAATATCGGTAAAAATGAAGCACCGTTACGTGAAATCATTGAAATCATGGAGCGCGTCTATTGCCGTTATATCGGCACAGAATATATGCATGTGACCACCAGCACAGAAAAGCGCTGGATGGAAAAATATCTAGAAACCAATCTAGGTCATATCTCTTTTGATACAGAAAAACGTTTGTCTATTCTTGAGCGTTTGACGGCAGCAGAAGGCTTAGAAAAATATCTTGCTCGTAAATATACGGGTGTGAAGCGTTTTGGTCTGGAAGGCGGCGAGAGCTTTATTCCAGCGATCAATGAAATCATTCAACGTGCTGGCGGTTATGGTACAAAAGAGATGGTCATTGGTATGGCGCATCGTGGGCGTTTAAACTTATTGGTAAATATCTTGGGCAAAAACCCTGCTGATTTGTTTGATGAGTTCGATGGCAAAGTTCAGCCAGAAAAGGGCTCAGGCGATGTTAAATACCATAATGGTTTTTCATCGAACGTGATGACACCAGGTGGGGAGGCGCATTTAGCGTTGGCATTTAACCCGTCACATCTTGAAATCGTTGCGCCAGTATTACAAGGCTCAGTACGTGCGCGTCAAGTACGTCGTAATGATCAGCCACTTCATGAAAATAAGACGGGCAATTCAGTATTGCCAATCGTCATTCATGGTGATGCGGCGTTTGCTGGTCAAGGCGTGGTACAAGAGACATTCCAGATGTCACAAACCCGTGCGTATACGACGGGCGGCACCATCCATATTGTGATTAATAACCAAGTTGGTTTTACCACCAGCCGTCAAGAAGATGCACGCTCAACTGAATACTGTACTGATGTGGCAAAAATGGTTCATGCGCCAATTTTGCATGTCAACGGTGATGATCCTGAGTCTGTGGTATTTGCCGCGCAATTGGCGTTAGATTATCGTCATGAGTTTGACAAAGACATCATTATAGATCTTTTCTGCTATCGCCGTAATGGTCATAATGAGGCGGATGAGCCTTCAGCTACTCAGCCACTCATGTATGCAGTGATCAAAAAGCTACCAACGACTCGTACTATTTACGCAAAACAGTTAATCGAAGAAGGTTTGCTGAGTAAAGAAGATGAGACGCGTTTAGAAGATGAGTATCGTGAATCATTAGACCGCGGTGAATATGTTGCTAATTCATTAGTAAACGAGCCTAACGAGCAGCTATTTGTCGATTGGAAACCTTATTTGGGTCACGATTTGGTTGATGATTGGGATACCAGTGTCGACATCGAAGTATTAAAAGGCTATGGTCGCCGCATGGCACAAATGCCTGAAGGTTACAAGCTACAGCGCCAAGTACAAAAAGTGGTTGAGCAGCGCTTAGCGATGCAAACTGGCGAAGAGCTTTTGAACTGGGGTGCAGCTGAGACATTGGCATACGCATCACTGGTCGATAACGATAAAGTGCTGGTACGTATTACTGGTGAAGATGTAGGACGTGGTACGTTCTCACATCGTCACAGCGAGCTATATAATATTGAAGATGGCAGCATGTATGTGCCACTTGCTCACCTGAGTGAAGATCAAGCACGCTTTGCCACTTATAACTCATTGCTATCAGAAGAAGCGGTATTAGCTTTTGAATATGGTTATGCGACCACGGTGCCAAATGCATTGGTGGTTTGGGAAGCGCAGTTCGGTGATTTTGTTAACGGTGCTCAAGTAGTTATCGACCAATTCATCGCGAGTGGCGAGACCAAATGGCAGCGTGTTTGCGGCTTGACCATGCTATTGCCGCATGGCTTTGAAGGTCAAGGTCCTGAGCATTCATCAGCCCGTCTTGAGCGCTTCTTGCAGCTATGTGCTGAAGACAACATGCAAGTCATCACACCAACGACGCCTGCACAGATTTATCATGCGCTACGTCGTCAAGCGGTTCGCCCGATTCGTAAACCTTTAATCGTGATGTCGCCAAAGAGCTTGCTACGTCATAAGCTTGCGACTTCTCAATTAGAAGAATTGGCAAATGGTAAGTTTGAAACAGTATTGCCAGAGATGGATCAGCAAAATCCGGACAACGTGACTCGTATGGTGCTATGTGGCGGTAAAGTTTATTATGACTTGCTTGAGCAGCGCCGTGCTTTAGGTTTAGATCATGTCGCAATCGTTCGTATTGAGCAGCTCTATCCTTTACCAGAAAAACGCTTAATTGCTGAAATTGAAAAATACAGCAACTTAAAAGAAATCGTTTGGACGCAAGAGGAGCCGTTGAACCAAGGCGCTTGGTATTACTTAGCACCGCATATGTTCCGCATTGTTGTACCGCATCCAACCAGAGCAAAAGTGATGGAGCCAGTTGCACGTCCTGCCAGTGCAGCGCCTGCGACAGGATCAGCAAAATTACACGTTAAGCAACAACAAGATTTAATTGCTGGTGGTCTTGGTATCAGTGTAGATGAGCTGTCTATTTAATAGCTTATATAAATAACAGATTGTATGTAATCAATGAATCAGGCGATGACAGTCAGTACCCAGTAAGACAATTTAAATATCACATTTTAAATGGCACTGACTGCCTATCACGACTTAATTATAAATAGTAATATCCAAATCTAAGGAGTATATCGATGGCTGAAATTAAAGCCCCCGTTTTTCCAGAATCGGTTGCCGATGGTACAATCGTTGAATGGCATGTCACTGAAGGTCAGCAAGTAAACCGTGATGACCTATTAGCTGAAATCGAGACTGATAAAGTTGTATTAGAAGTGGTCGCGCCTGATAACGGTGTTGTAACCCGAATCGTTAAGCAAGTAGATGACACCGTATTGTCTGATGAGCTGATTGCCGAATTTGAAGCTGGTGCTAGCGCCAGTGCTGAAGCTGCTCCTGCCGTTGATCCAGATCAACCAGCTGCGCCAGTACAACCTAAGCAAGCAACAGATGGCGGCGAGCCAGTACAAGCGTCTGCTGAATCTGATCATAAAGATCAAAGCCCTGCAGTGCGTAAAGCAGCCAAAGAGTCTGGCGTAGATCCTAAAAACGTCGAAGGTAGTGGTCGCGGCGGTCGTGTGACTAAAACTGACATGTCAAACCCAACGTTGAAAGCGGACAGCTCAATCACTTCTGATAGTGGTCGTCCTGTTGCTGAAGCAGTTGGCGAGCGTACTGAAAAACGCGTACCAATGACACGTCTACGTAAAACAATCGCGAATCGTCTGCTAGCTGCTTCTCAAGAAACGGCAATGCTAACGACGTTTAACGAAGTCAACATGAAACCGTTGATGGATATGCGTACCAAGTATAAAGATCAGTTCGAAAAGCGTCATGGTACACGTTTAGGCTTTATGTCGTTATTCGTAAAAGCGGCGACTGAAGCACTAAAACGCTATCCAGCTGTGAATGCGTCATTAGACGGTGATGATATCGTTTATCATGGTTACTATGACATCGGTGTTGCCGTATCTTCTAACCGTGGTCTAGTCGTACCAGTACTGCGTGATACTGATCGTATGAGCATGGCAGATGTTGAAGCCAAGATTCGTGAGTTTGGTGGTAAAGCACAAGAAGGCAAACTTGGTCTAGATGACATGATTGGCGGTACTTTTACGATTTCAAACGGTGGCGTATTTGGTTCATTGATGTCAACACCTATCTTGAATCCACCACAAACCGCTATCTTGGGTATGCATGCGATCAATGACCGTCCTATGGCGGTTAATGGTGAAGTTAAAATCTTGCCAATGATGTATCTTGCACTGTCTTATGACCATCGTATGATTGATGGTAAAGAAGCGGTACAATTCTTGGTAACACTGAAAGAATTGGTTGAAGACCCTACTATGTTACTTTTAGATCTTTAAGTTTTTAGGCTTGTATCAGTCATGACTGATACAAGCTTTTTAGCTTTGTATAGATTATCTTTTAATGCCTTTTAGCTTTTTCAGTTCTATCTTATGAGCAATGAGCTAAGCATACTCAGCAACTATCTTTATCGTCTTTTTAAACGCATCTATTATCTAGCATTTAGATATCGTATTGGTTATCGAACAGATAAGTCGATGGTTTACTAACGAGATAAAATTGGTTTATATGATACCTAACATTAAACTAAAATTAAAATAGGAACGTATTATGAAAGACAGTTATGATTTAGTCGTCATCGGCGGCGGACCTGGTGGTTATGAAGCAGCAATCCGTGCAGGACAGCTTGGCATGAGCGTCGCTTGTATCGAAAAACGTGTCTATAAAGGCGAGCCTGCACTTGGCGGTACTTGCTTAAACGTCGGTTGTATCCCATCAAAAGCATTGCTTGATAGCTCACATCGCTATGAAGCGACTAAGCACGACCTTAATGAGCATGGTATTACTACTGGTGATGTTGCTATCGATATCGAGCAAATGATTGCTCGTAAAGAAGGCATCGTTAAGCAGTTAACTGGCGGTGTTGCTGCGTTATTGAAAGGTAATGGGGTTGACTGGCTACAAGGCTGGGGCACATTAGAAGATGGTAAAGGTGCTGATAAAAAAGTTAAATTTACCGCCCTTACTGATGAAGTAGAAACCACGATTACTGCTAAAAACGTCATTCTTGCAGCTGGTTCAGTGCCGATTGATATTCCAGTTGCCAAAACTGACGGCGATCGTATCGTTGACTCTACTGGCGCGCTTGACTTCACTGCTGTACCTAAGCGTTTAGGCGTAATCGGTGCTGGCGTAATTGGTCTTGAGCTTGGTTCAGTATGGCGTCGTCTAGGTGCAGAAGTTGTGGTATATGAAGCACTACCTAGCTTCTTGGCTGCTGCTGACAAAGACATCGCTAAAGAAGCGGGCAAAATGCTGAAAAAGCAAGGTCTTGATATCCGTGTCGATACCAAAGTGACCAATGCTGAAGTGAAAGGTGATCAAGTCATCGTTACTAGCGAAACCAAAGGCGAATCTAGTGAAGAGAGCTTTGATAAGCTGATCGTTTGTGTCGGTCGTCGCGCTTATTCTGAGAAACTACTTGGCGAAGACAGTGGTATTCAATTGACCGAACGCGGTTTGATTGATGTCAATGATCAGTGCAAAACCAATCTTGATGGCGTTTATGCTATCGGTGATTTGGTACGCGGTCCTATGCTTGCGCATAAAGCCATGGAAGAAGGCATGATGGCTGTTGAGCGTATTCATGGCGAAAAAGCTCAAGTTAACTATGACACTATTATCAACGTCATCTATACGCATCCAGAAATCGCATGGGTTGGTTTGACAGAGCAAGAAGCAGAAGCTGCCGGTTATGAAGTCAAAACAGGTTCATTTAACCTAGCTGCAAACGGTCGCGCTCTTGCTCAAAGTGAAGCTCAAGGTTCTATCAAAGTCGTTGCTGATGCCAAAACAGATCGTTTATTAGGCATGCATGCGATTTCTGCTGGTGCAGGCGATATCGTCCATCAAGGTATGATTGCGATGGAATTTGTATCAAGCATCGAAGATTTGCAGTTGATGACGTTTGCGCATCCAACGATCTCTGAAGCCGTCCATGAAGCAGCATTGTCTGCGGATGGTCGTGCGATTCACGCGATTCAGCGTAAAAAACGTAAATAATTTTAATGGCTAAAAATATTTGTATAAAGATATGTTAAGTGTCTTAAATGGTTATTAGATGATGACATGACCATCGCATTGTTCGAATAGCTATTTTGAATGACTATTTTGAATGATGAGTTGGTCTAACATACAGTAGAGCATTCTACGATGTATGAGTTTTCATTTTTTATTAATGGTAAAAATAAAGGATTCAATCAATGAATTTACATGAGTATCAAGCAAAAGAGCTATTGAAAAGCTATGGCTTGCCAATTCAAGAAGGCATCATTGCTTACAGTGGCGACGAAGCAGCAGCAGCTTTTGACAAAACTCCAACTGATATCGCAGTCATCAAAGCGCAGGTTCATGCTGGTGGTCGCGGTAAAGCGGGCGGTGTGAAACTGGTTAAGACTCGTGAAGAAGCAAAGCAAGTGACTGATGAGCTTATCGGTAAAAACCTTGTAACGTATCAAACCGATGCTGCTGGTCAACCAGTTAACTTCGTATTGGTTGCAGAAGATATGTATCCAGTACAAACCGAGCTATATCTTGGTGCTGTTGTTGATCGCTCTTCACGTCGCGTGACGTTTATGGCATCAACGGAAGGCGGTGTTGAGATTGAGAAAGTTGCAGAAGAAACCCCTGAAAAAATCTTTAAAGTAAATATTGATCCATTGGTTGGTTTATTGCCATTCCAAGCGCGTGAAGTCGCGTTTAAATTGGGTCTTGAAGGCAAGCAAATCAATCAATTTGTTAAATTAATGAGTGGTGCTTATCAAGCATTCGTTGAAAACGACATTGATTTACTTGAAATCAACCCATTAGCGGTTCGCGAAAATGGCGAGATCGTTTGTGTTGATGGCAAAATTGGTATTGACTCAAACGCTTTATATCGTTTGCCTAAGATTGCTGCGCTACAAGACAAATCACAAGAAAATGAGCGTGAGCTTAAAGCGGCTGAGTTTGATCTAAACTATGTTGCCCTAGAAGGCAATATCGGTTGTATGGTAAACGGTGCCGGTCTTGCAATGGCTACGATGGACATCATCAAATTGTACGGCGGCAAGCCTGCTAACTTCTTGGACGTTGGCGGCGGTGCAACTAAAGATCGCGTTGTTGAAGCATTCAAGATTATTCTTGAAGACAGCAGCGTTGAAGGTGTTCTGATCAACATCTTCGGTGGTATCGTACGTTGTGACATGATTGCAGAAGCTATTATCGCTGCGATCAAAGAAGTTGACGTCAAAGTACCAGTTGTTGTCCGTTTAGAGGGTAACAATGCTGAGCTTGGCGCACAAATTCTAGAAGAATCTGGTCTGAAATTGATCTCAGCTCAAGGTTTATCAGACGCCGCTCAAAAAATTGTTGACGCTGTTAAAGCTTAATTGCTCAAGAGTATAAGGCGTTTGCTGTTATTCTACCGACGTTAACATTTAACGTGGCAGGATAGGCAAGCGCCTACCAGACAACCGCATACAAGGATAAGATAATGAGTGTATTAATTGATAAAGACACCAAAGTATTGGTGCAAGGTTTTACCGGTAAAAATGGTACGTTCCACTCAGAACAAGCCATCGAATATGGTACAAAAGTTGTTGGCGGCGTAACCCCTGGTAAAGGCGGTCAAACGCACCTAGGTTTGCCAGTATTCAACACCATGTCTGAAGCAATGGCAGCTACTCAAGCAGATGCTTCTGTTATCTATGTACCAGCCCCTTTTGTACTAGATTCTATCATCGAAGCAATTGACGCTGGTGTGAAGCTAATTGTTGTGATCACTGAAGGCGTACCAACGCTTGATATGCTTAAAGCCAAACGCTACCTTGAAACAGCAGGCGATGTACGTCTAATCGGTCCTAACTGCCCAGGCGTTATCACCCCAGGTCAGTGCAAAATCGGCATCATGCCAGGTCATATCCATTTGCCAGGTAAAGTGGGTATCATCTCACGCTCTGGTACTTTGACTTATGAAGCCGTTGCTCAAACTACTAAACTTGGTTTTGGTCAATCAACCTGTATCGGTATCGGTGGCGATCCGATCCCTGGTATGAACCAGATTGATGCATTGAAATTGTTCCAAGAAGATCCACAAACTGAAGCAATTATCTTAATCGGTGAAATCGGTGGTACTGCTGAAGAAGAAGCAGCCGCTTATATCAAAGACCATGTAACTAAGCCAGTTGTTGGCTATATTGCTGGTGTAACTGCTCCTGAAGGTAAGCGTATGGGTCATGCCGGCGCTATCATCTCTGGTGGTCAAGGTACAGCTGAAGATAAATTTAAAGCGTTCGAAGCGGCAGGTATTGCTTACACGCGTGACCCATCAAAATTGGGCGAGAAGCTAAAAGAAGTGACAGGTTGGTAGTATCAGCAGCTAACTGACTGTTAATACTCAAATGACGTTGAAAAATAATGAAGGCACCCCTACAATGGGGTGTCTTTTTTTGTTTGAAAATTGCTTTGGATATCAATATGGAAAATTATAAAAATAAAATATTAGTGACTGGCGGCGCAGGATATATCGGTTCACATACTTGTATTGCACTGCATGAAGCAGGCTACGAGGTGGTGATATACGACAATTTATCCAATAGCAGTTTTGAGGCAGTAAATCGTGTTTCTAGCCTTATTGGGCAGCCTATCGACTTTATCGAAGGCGACATACGTGATGCTGATTCACTCAGGCAAGTATTTGCAGCGCATCAATTTTTTGGCGTGATCCATTTTGCTGGCTTAAAAGCGGTTGGCGAATCTGTAGCTAAACCCTTGATGTACTATGATAATAATGTGAGTGGTACAATTACCTTACTTAAAATCATGGCTGAATATGAGGTTAAAAAACTAGTCTTTTCTTCATCAGCTACGGTCTATGGTGATCCTGAAATTCTGCCCATTAATGAAGACTCTCCACGTTCCTGTACCAATCCTTATGGACAGAGTAAGCTTACGGTTGAGCATGTTCTAGAAGATTTAGCGCTATCAGATAACAGCTGGAGCCTTATTCCTTTGAGGTATTTTAATCCTGTTGGCGCGCACCCATCTGGACAAATTGGCGAAGATCCCAATGATATTCCAAATAATTTAATGCCATATATCTCACAAGTTGCGGTCGGCAAGCTTGATAAATTAAGCATTTTTGGCAATGACTATGCTACCGTCGATGGTACGGGTGTACGTGACTTTATCCATGTCACTGACCTCGCACAAGGTCATGTCGCCGCGCTCAATTATCTAAAGCAGCAAAAGCAAAGCTTAGGTTTTCTTCCGATCAATTTAGGATCAGGTAAGGGAACGTCTGTATTAGAGTTAGTTAGAGCTTTCTCTGCCGTATCAGCTAAAGATATTCCTTTTCAGTTCGTTGGGCGACGAGCTGGTGATATTGCCAGTTGCTATGCTAGTGCTGATAAAGCACAAGAATTATTAGGATGGAAGGCAAGCTTATCTATTACTGATATGTGTCAAGATACATGGCGTTGGCAAAGCATGAATCCAAATGGTTATAACTCAATATAAGTATTATAGAAAATAGACCCTTATCCATTCTTATTAAGTATGTATTAATCCTTATGAAAAAAATTACTCACGCGGTGATACCCGTTGCAGGCTTTGGTACTCGTATGTTGCCATTGTCTAAATCCGTACCCAAAGAGCTACTGCCGCTTGGTAATCGTCCTGCCATCCATTATGTGGTGGCAGAAGCCATTGCTGCCGGTATTAAGCACATTGTCTTGGTTGGTCATGCACAAAAAAGTGCTATTGAAAATTACTTTGATCTCAATGCCGAGCTTGACAATCAATTGCGTGTTAAAGGTAAGAACGAGCTAGCAGATAGCTTAAACTGGCTACCAGATGATGTGACTATATCGATGATACGTCAGGGTATGCCATTGGGCTTAGGTCATGCGGTGCTTGCCGCACGCCCAATCATTGGTAAGCATGATTTTGCAGTACTGCTGCCAGATGTGGTGCTTGATCCTTTTAATGGTGATATGTCTGCTGACAATTTGGCGTTTATGATTGACGCTTTTTCTGAAGATAACCATTCGCAAATATTGGTCGATAAAGTGGCCGATAAAGATGTGCACAAATACGGTATCGCTCAATTAAGTGAAGCGCTTATGGATGAGGGCGATATAGATGATAAAACAGATGAGAATGTCAGTTTTAAAGTGGCAGGTTTTGTAGAAAAGCCAAATCTCTCTGATGCGCCATCAAGACTCGCTGTCGTCGGTCGTTATGTCTTTAGTCATCATATTTTTGATTATCTGGCGAATACCCAAGCCTCAGTTGGCGGAGAGATTCAGCTAACAGATGCTATTGACGCACTTATCAGTGAATATGGTGTCAATGTCACGACCATGCGTGGTAACAGTTATGATGCTGGCGATATGCGCTCTTATATGCAAGCTTTTATATATTTCGCTCAGCAGCAACTAGCCGATGAAGAGTAGTTAATGAACGATACAAAAGACAATAAAGTCTATAGCAGTGCCCGCCATTCTAAATATTGGCAGAAGCTAGAAATCTGCGCTGATTCGTCGTGGTCATTGGCTTCCTTGTTTGCACAAGATAATACGCGTACCCAAAGTTTTAGTGCTCAAAGTGGGGCGCTGTATATGGACTACAGCAAGCAATGTCTAGATGATACTGTGCTAGAAAGTTTATTAAATCTGGCAAATAGTTGTGAATTGTCTGCTCGTATTCAGTCCTTGCTACAAGGGGCGATGGTGAATACCAGTGAAGAACGTGCCGCTTTGCATACTGCACTACGATTGCCCACCACAGCAAACTTACAACTTGATAATCAAGATGTAGTCGCTGATGTCCATCAAAGTTTGGGGCAAGTTGAACGCTTATCTGAGCGTGTACGCAGTGGGACATGGCGCGGGTTTTCAGGTAAAGCGATTACAGATGTTGTTAATATCGGTGTAGGGGGTTCTGACTTAGGGCCACTGATGGCAACCACTGCCCTTGATGAGTGGGCAGATACCTGTGTTGAGGTCCATTTCGTCTCCAATATGGATGGCACGCAGCTGGATAATTTGCTAAAACATCTAAATCCTGAAACCACTTTATTTATTATCTCATCTAAATCCTTTGGTACCATTGATACCTTATCCAATGCCAAAACGGCACTATCATGGCTGCTTGCAACCGCAAAGCTGCGTGCGGGCACTGAAGACAGTGTATTGCGTCGCCACTTTATTGGCATCTCCGCCAATAGTGAAAAAATGAGTGATTGGGGTATTCATCCTGAGCACCAGTTGCAGCTTTGGGAATGGGTAGGGGGTCGTTTTTCTTTATGGTCAGCGATTGGTCTTGCCATAGCTATTCGTATCGGTATGTCTGGGTTTAAAGAGCTGTTAGCAGGCGCGCATAGTATGGATGAGCATTTTGCGCAGGCGGATTTTGCAGAAAACTTACCGGTATTATTGGGCTTAATCGCAGTTTGGAATAGCACCTTTTTGCAGGTAAATGCTCATACTGTGCTGCCTTATGATGGGCGCTTAAGCTATTTACCCAGTTATTTAACTCAGCTAGAGATGGAAAGTAATGGTAAATCGGTGACCCAGCATGGTGATCGTATTGATTATGATACCTGTCCTATTCTTTGGGGTGAAATTGGTTCCAATGCCCAACATGCTTTTTATCAGCTGCTACATCAAGGAACGCAGCAAGTCTCTTGTGATTTTATCGCTTGTGTACGTCGCTACAGTGATGAGGCAAAAAATACGCCACTACAACAGCAGCATGAACTGTCTTTAGCCAATTGTTTGGCTCAAAGCCGTGTACTGGCTTTTGGTAATGCTGCTATCGCTGAAACGGATAGTCAAATTGCTTGCGATGCTGATAAATATAAATACTACCGAGGCAACCAGCCTTCTACAACCTTGCTGATTGATGAACTTACTCCGCATAGCTTAGGGGCGTTAATCGCGCTTTATGAGCATAAGGTTTATGTCATGGCCAGTATCTGGGATATCAATCCATTTGATCAATGGGGCGTTGAGATGGGTAAGCAGATGGCAGAGTCCGTTCATGATGCAATGCAGCAAGAGGGCAACGCACCATTCGATACCTCAACCAATCAGCTATTAAAACACATCAAACAGCTTTCTTGAGAGCGCTGCTATATTAATAACGACTAAAGGTATACTCATGAGCGCCGAGACTATGGATAAAAATATACCCCAATCTGAATCCAATTCGTTTAGCGATTTGGCAAAAGAATCTGCTGTCTGTGTACTTATTGGTCATAGTATTGAGGCGGTGACCAGTGCTGTCGTACTGGCAAGTCTTGGTCAGCAAGTGCATTTATACGCAGACCAAGAGATATTGGCGCAGCAGCTACATCAATATGGCTTTGAGCATCATTTGCAGGCACTATGGCAAATGTATACGCAGCAACAGCATATTGTTAGTTATGAGCTGCCTAATAACGCTGATAGGCTTATACAGCTTTATGAAGTAGCAGATCATAGCAATACGAAGGCTATCGAAGAGCAGCAAAAGGTAAATCAACCAAAATCAGTAATCCTATATTGGTTGTTTTTAGACAGTGTAGATTCGGTATGGGTAGAGGATGATTGGCTTACCGCTTTTAATCACAGTCAACAGCAGACACAACCGCTCATAATGAGTGGCATTAAGCAGCTTGGCACTATAGATGCATTGTCTCAGCGCTTAAAGCGTGCTTGGGTCTATTATCTACCGTTCGTTTTCTTAAAAGATGGCGACGCTTATAGCTCGATGTTAAATCCGTCACTATGGCTACTCGGTGAAAAAACCTCCAATAGTCGTCATCATTTGGGTATGCTACAGCCATTAATGCAGCATGCGCGTGCTACTCATTATGCCAATATCGCGACTATCGAATTTGCTCGTAGTAGCATCATGGCGATGCTCGCAACGCGGGTCAGTTTTATGAATGAGATGTCGCGCTTGGCGGATAGTCAACAAGTCGATATCCAGAAAGTCAGCCATATCATGGGGCTTGATGAGCGCGTGGGCAGTAGCTACTTGCAGGCGGGCTGGGGGTTTGGTGGTAATACGCTACCGACAGAATTGCTTCAGCTACAGCAATCAAGTCAAGCACAGAGCTTGGCCATGCCGCTATTGCAATCGGTTATCCATATCAACGAAGACCAAAAAGAGCTGATATTCCGCAAATTTTGGCAGTATTTTGACGGTTTTATCGATAATAAAACGGTCATGATTTGGGGTGGTAGTTATAAAGCAGGCTCGGGACGGACGGCAGAGTCGGCGATTCATCCTTTATTGGCATTATTGTGGTCTTATAATATTCGCACGCTGGTTTATAGCGATAAAGCGCAAACGGAGCTAGCAGCGCTTTATAAGCAGCAGCCATTGCTTGAATTGATAAACAATCCTTATCAACAGCTTAATGAGGCGCAGGCAATCTTTATTATCAGTTGGTTACCAGAGAACCGACTGGATATTGCTAAGCTTAATGAGCAAGCGATGCCCGTATTCGATGCGCAAAATGCCTTGTCACGAACGCAGATAGATGGTCTAGTCGGCGACTATATAGGGATTGGTCGCGCTAAATAAGGCTCTCTATCAGGTATAAAATAAGCTCAGTAGACAAACAGTTGTTAGATTAAAGCTAAACAAAAGCGCCGATTAATATAAAAATTAATCGGCGCTTTTTTTATTTTTATAAGTTTAGAATGTCTTTATTCAGCACAGCAGCTATTCATATTAAGCAGGTACAGCACCTTTACTGGCAAGCCATTGTTGAATCTCCTGAGTCTTGGTCTGTAGTAAATCCTTATTACCGCGACTTTCAATATTTAATCTAATTAATGGTTCAGTATTTGAGGCGCGTAAGTTAAAACGCCATTCGCCAAAATTTAAACTCAAACCATCAAGCATCGACTTGGTTGGATTGTCGGCACTAAACTTTTCTTCGATTGCCTTAATAATCGCCTGCGCATCATGAGTAGTCAGATGAAAGTTCAGCTCACCTGAGCTTGGATAGGCTGCAATATAACCGCTGACCAATTCTGACAAGGTTTTACCAGTAATCGATAATAACTCAATGGTTAGCAGCCAAGGAATCATGCCGCTATCGCAGTAGAAAAAATCGCGGAAATAATGATGCGCTGACATCTCGCCGCCATACACTGCGCCAGAATCGCGCATGACTTGCTTAATAAATGAGTGCCCAGATTTACTAATAACCGCCTTACCATTATGCTCATGAATGACTGCTTCAGTGTTATAAATTACCCGTGGATCATAAACAATCGACTCGCCCGTATATTTATTTAAAAAGGCTTGTGCCAACATGCCAACGACATAGCTACCATCGATAAATTCGCCGTATTCATCGAATAAGAAACAGCGGTCAAAATCGCCATCAAAGGCAATGCCAAGGTCGGCTTTATGGGCTAAAACAGCTTGCTGAGTGGCGGTTCTATTAGCCAAAATCATCGGGTTAGGGATGCCGTTTGGAAAGCTGCCATCAGGGGCATGATGCAATTTAATGACTTCAATCGGTGCGCCAGCTTGTGATAACTTATCGATTAATAAATCAACCACTGGCCCTGCGCTACCATTGCCTGAATTGATAACCAGCTTAAGTGGTTTTAATTTATCCGTATCAATGAAAGTCATTACATGATCGATATAGGCGCTCTTGTCCGTCAGTAATTGTAGGTTGCCTAACGTATTGTCAGTGATGAATTGCCCTGATTCTGCCAATGCTTGAATCTCTGCCAAGCCATCATCGGCGCTAATCGGTTTTGAGTGCTCTTTTACCAATTTTAAGCCATTATAATTAATCGGATTGTGACTTGCTGTGACTTCGATACCGCCCAACGCCTGATAATAGCTAGTAGCAAAGTAGACCTCTTCCGTTCCTGTCATACCCAAATCGATAACGTCGACGCCAGCATCTAACATACCTTTGATGGAGGCTTGTTTTAACTGTTCACTTGAATGACGGATATCGCTACCAATAACGATAGCTGGTTTTACGTCTTGTAAGTCAGAGGGGGCATCAGCTGTGCTATAACGCTCGAATAAAATCTGGGCAAAAGCACGTCCGATACGATAAGCGATGTCTTCATCGAGATTGACGCCAAGCTCGCCGCGGATATCGTAAGCTTTAAATGAATCAATTTTAATCGGTGCGAACTGGGTTTGAGTCGCATAGCTGGCATTATTCGTATCGGATGTGGGCATAACGATAAAATCCTTGCGTTTAAGCAGTGAGATGATAATTAAGTAGATTACTCAATTATAAGCTAATCAGTGTTCAATGCTACACTAACGACAAAATCGTTATAAACTTAATATGGTTCTATTTAATAACCAATAAAAGTATAAGAGTGTTTTTTTATGAGTAACCCAAAAAATAAAGCTAAAGTGCCAACACCGGTACTAGGAACGCCAAAAGCAAGTGGCGAATTAGCGGATTTGTTGTCCTTAATGGCGCGATTGCGTAGCGATTGCCCGTGGGATAAAAAGCAAAGCAATCATAGCTTAATTCCGTATGCGATTGAAGAAGCCTATGAGCTCGGCGAAGCGGTACAAAGTAATGATGATGAAGACATCAAAGGCGAGCTTGGAGATGTGCTGCTGCAAGTGGTTTTTCATTGTCAGATGTACGCTGAACAAGAGCGCTTTGATATGAGTGATGTGATTACCACTTTACAAGAAAAGCTGATTCGCCGGCATCCGCATGTGTTTGAAGCAGAAACGCTTAAAGATGAAGCCGGGGTAAAAGAACGCTGGGATGAGATTAAAGCGGAAGAGCAACAAGCCCGCGCTGCACGTGGCAAACCACAGCGTCGTTTGGACAATACCAAAGCAGGTAGTGCGCTGATGCAGGCGCAGGATGTACAAAAACAGGCGTCAAAACTGGGTTTTGATTGGGAAGGTGTCAGCGGTGCGTTCGATAAGCTTAATGAAGAAGTGAGTGAGTTAAAAGCTGAGCTATTAGATAAATCAAAAGACGATATAAACGCCAATATTGCTGATATTGAAAAGGAAATTGGTGATTGCATGTTTGCGCTAGTTAATGTGGCACGCAAATTAGACCTTGATGCGGAAACAGCAACGCTGACCTGTGTACATAAATTTAAATCGCGTTTTGGCTATATTGAAGATCAACTAGCCGCTGCTGGCAAGCGCTTAGAAGATAGCAATATTAATGAAATGGACGCATTATGGGAAGCGGCTAAACAACATGAACGCACCTAGTAAGTATTTACTCGCTACCTTGCTCCCTAAATTACTCCAAAAAAGGGGTTTCTATTTAGTGGGCATGCTTTCTATGATTTTTACGTCAATTAATACTGCTAATGCAGCACCGTGTTTTGATAATGCCCAAAGTGCTTATAACTACTTATTGACGCAAGAGACAGCGCAAACTCAAGCACGTATGCAGTCAATCATTAATATTAATCGAGCAACAGAAGGTGAGCTTACGTTGCTACATGGTATCGGTAGCAATAAGGCGCAAGCCATTATCCTATATCGTGAGATGTTTGGCAGTTTTAGAACGGTTGATGAATTGACAAAGGTAAAGGGTATTGGCGCAAAAACCGTTGATAAAAATCGAGGACGTTTGACCGTGCAAGATTAATCGCTGTATTTTACTTTAATTAACCCCAATATTGACAAAATAGCATGTAAGTAACTGTCTAAATACACCCACCATGGTCAAAATTTGTTAAACTAGCATGTACATCCGCCTGATTGACGCTGTGTTCGTCAGGGTGGTTAAGAATAAAGGCAAGGAGTAGATGCATGGCCGAGCGTGCCGCCAAGCAGTTAGAACTGAATAAATCTGAATTACCCAATTCTATTACCGAAGTAATCGCAACCCTAACCCGAGCTGGGTTTGACGCCTATATCGTCGGTGGTGGCGTGCGTGATACCTTGCTAGGACTGCGTCCAAAAGATTTTGACGCGGTCACTGATGCCAAGCCTCATGAGATTAAAGACGTCTTTGGTAAGCGCTGCCGTATTATCGGTCGCCGTTTTCAGTTGGCGCATGTGTACTCTGGGCGTGAGCTTATCGAAGTAGCCACCTTCCGTGGCCCACCTATCAATGATTCTAATACCAATCAAGACGGTATGATTCTGCGCGACAATGTATGGGGTGATATCAAACAAGACTTTGCCCGTCGTGATTTTTCTATCAATGCCCTTTATTATCAGCCGCTTAAAGGCATAGTTCATGATTTTTGCGACGCGCTTGAAGATATTGACAATAAAATTATCCGTTTATTAGGCAATGCACCGATTCGTATCGAAGAAGATCCGGTCAGATTGCTGCGTGCCTTGCGTTTCAAAGCAAAATTGGGTTTTGAGTTTGATAGCGAATTAGCCGCACAGTTCCATGATGGCAACTGGTCATTACTTGAGCAAATCTCTCCGCACCGTCTGTATGATGAAACGCAAAAGATGTTTACCGGTGGTTATTTAGTACCATTATTACCGTTATTGTTTGATTCAGGCGCGATTGATAGCCTCATCATTTATCCGCCTTCTGAGCCAAGTGCCTTAGTTAAGCAAGTCGCTATTAATACCGACAAACGTATTGCTGCTGGCAAAAGTATCAACCCAGCATTCTTTTATGCCGCTTTGCTGTGGGAGAACTACTTACATCAACTAGAAAAAGCCAAAAAGCGCAATATGCCTTTTGCGGATGCACAAATGCATGCAGCAGGCAAAGTGATTGATCGTCAACGTATCAAGACTGCCATTCCAAAATTTGCTGAACAGTTTATTCGTGATATCTGGATATTGCAGCCAAAACTGGCCGCGCCGCGTAGCAAACAGATTGTACAGCTATCTGAGCATCCACGTTTTCGTGCCGGTTTTGATTTCTTATTATTGCGCGAGCAGTGCGGTGATGCAGAGCATCCACTTTCTGAATCGACTAACGATATGGGCGAGTGGTGGCAGACCTATCAAACCTTGACTGAGCAGCAGCAGGATCAAGCGATTGATGACTTTGATGAAAATATCCGCCGTGGTGCTTATAAACAAGGTCAGCGTGGTCGTGGACGCAATCGTCAAAAGCAGCAGAATTCGAATGACAATGCTAAGTTAAGTCAGTTAGATAGTGACTATCAAGATAAAGCGCTGAGTAATGGTCATGCAAAACCAGCAATGGTTAATGATGCCTCAAATGTGCCATCACGTCGTCGCCGTGCCAGTCAGCATACTTCTGCTAATAGGAAAAGTTATAGCCCGCAGCAACTCACACAAGACAATAATGAGCTGGCACAGTTGCAGCAATTGTCTTTGGCGAGCAGTAATAATGGTAGCAATCAGCAGCACACGCCGAAACCTGCCCCATTGTTTGTCATAGAACAGGGCAACGTCGTACCGCCTTTGAAAAAGCAGCTATCTGGTTCAGATAAAGCACTGCCTAAAGCGACGCAAAAAGCGCCTATTCAAAAAGTGCTTGAGCAAGCAACAGTTAGTAAAAAGGCATCGGCTGATAGTCAATCGCAGCCGCAAGAAAAAGCTGTTAATAAAGCGAGTGACTTAACTAATAGATCGCATGCACCAAAAGAGTCAGTGAATACTCAGGTGTCTTCAACTAATGCTCGTAGCTCCGCTTATGCAGAGCGCAACGTCGCGCAGTCACCAGCACTTGTTAGTATGAATAATGAGCCGATACCGCACAAGCGCCGTCGTCGTCAGCCTACTGTGATTGAAAATAGTGATATTGTCGCAGAGGTTAGCAGTGCTAAAGAAGCAACGACATTAGACACTAGTAGTAATGAGAAATCATCTGGGAAGTACGCAAAAAAAGTGCCTAAATTAGCTGTTGGCTCTACTGATAACGTCATTGATAAAGCACCGAAACCCGCTAAAGCATCAAGTACTAAGTCTACTAAAGCTAAACGAGACGCTAGTAGTCAAAGTGCTACTAATCAAAGTTCTAACGAACACCAAGATGCTAATAAAGTAGCTAACAGTAATATGAATGCCAATAAAGGCCGTGTGCCATCGAAACGTCGCCGTCGTCAGCCAAGCGTCAATGACGTTTAACGTTGACAGCGAATATAAGAGTAAAGTGATAACGATGAACACGCGCTTTAATAATACTGATTTTGATAGCAAATCTATCGCCATTTGCTCTTGGGTCACTTGTTATGTTGGCTTGGGTAGCAATCTGGCAAATGAGCTTGGGGCGCCTGTTGATCATTTACAGCACGCGTTTGAGATGATGCAAGAGCAAGAAAAGATACGCACTGTGCGTATTTCTTCATTCTATGCCTCGGTACCGATGGGACCGCAAGATCAGCCAGATTTTGTGAACGCCGTTGCTGGCTTTGAAACTATATTTACGCCGTTTGAGCTGCTGACATTTTGCCAACAGTTGGAGCAGCAAGCAAAACGCGCCCGCCTGCGTCATTGGGGTGAGCGTAGTCTTGATGTGGATATATTGTTATACGGCGATAAGCGGATTTCTGAGCCAACATTAACGATACCCCATGTGGGTTTGCATGAGCGTAATTTTGTTTTGATACCGTTACGAGAGCTCGCACCTGAGCTAATGATTGTAGGAAAGTCGATAATCGACTATCCCCAAAGCAGCGATTGGGCAGGTTTGAAGCTGTTAGAACATGATGCGTCAAGTCATAAATAAAGAGACATTCATTTAAAGTGAATGACAGTTGATTGATATTCATAAGTATTGAGGATGATATAACGATATGACAACGTTATCTACTTTAAATAAGTTTAAAGAAGACGGTACCAAATTTACTTGTCTGACCTGTTATGACGCCATGTTTGCGCGCATGATGGAAAAAGCGCAGATTGATACGATTTTAATCGGTGATAGCTTGGGTATGGTGGTGCAGGGTCATGATTCAACTTTGCCTGTTACCGTCGATGATATGGCTTACCACACTGCTAATATCTCCCGTAGCAATAAGCAGGCTCTTATTTTAGCGGACTTACCTTTTATGAGCTATGTGACACTGCCTGAAGCCGTTGCTAATAGCCGCAAGCTGATGCAGGCAGGCGCTCATGTGATTAAAATTGAGGGTGGTCGTGAGCTTTGCGAGTTGATTAAAACATTAGCGCAAGCAGGTACGCCAACGTGCGTGCATTTAGGCTTAACACCACAGTCGGTAAACGTTTTTGGCGGTTATAAAGTTCAAGGTCGCGGCAATGAAGCAGGTCAAAAACTCCTTGACGATGCAAAAGCTGTGGTTGACGCTGGTGCAGCGCTTTTGGTACTAGAATGCGTCCCTGCTGAGCTTGCTAAAGCGGTAACGGAAGCCGTTGCTGTGCCAGTGATTGGTATTGGGGCAGGCGCCGATACCGATGGTCAGGTATTGGTCATGCACGATATGCTCGGTATGGTTCATGGTCGCGCGCCGCGTTTCATCCATGATTTTCTGACTGATGAGCGTAACACTGAGCACAGTATCGAAGGCGCATTTGCCTTGTATCAGCGGTCAGTAAAGGAAGGTAGTTTTCCAACAGAGCAGCACCAGTTTAGCTAAGCAAATATAGAATTTCAGTAATTAGGTCCATCAGTAAAAGAGCAGTTAACCATGCCGACGATTCATTACCATATCTCAGACTTACGCGTTGCTCTGCAGCCTTACCGAACAGCGCAGCGCATTGCCTTAGTACCTACAATGGGTAATCTACACGATGGTCATCTGGAGCTGGTAAAAATTGCCAAACAGCATGCAGATATCGTGGTGGTTAGTATTTTCGTCAATCCAACGCAGTTTGGGGTTGGTGAAGACTTTGATAGCTACCCTCGTACCTTAGATGAAGATGTCGCGAAGCTTACCACGGTTGGCGCTGACTATGTTTTTGCTCCTACTATTGATGAGATGTATCCGGTACTACCGCCGCCGACCACTATTCTCGCTGGGACTATTACTGAGCAACTATGTGGCAAAACTCGCCCCAATCATTTCGATGGTGTCGGTATTGTTGTCTCTAAGCTCTTCAATATCGTGCAACCTAACATAGCCGTATTTGGGCAAAAAGATTATCAGCAATTAGCCATTATTAAGCAGTTGGTTCGTGATTTGAGCTATTCAATCGATATTATTGGCGCGCCTATTATTCGTGCTACTGATGGCTTAGCGTTATCATCGCGCAATCAGTATTTAAGCGAGTCTGAGCGCCAAACAGCGCCTATCTTACAGCAGGAGCTGCAGTATTTAGCCAAACAGATTAGTGATAATAAACAACCGTTAGAGGTGCTTTTGACAGCAGCTCACGAGCGTATTACTAGTGCGGGGTTTATGATTGATTATCTAGAAGTAAAAACAACTGAGCTAACGGCTGTTGATGATGAGAGTATCAATAACCATCAAGTCTTGGTTATTTTAGTGGCTGCATGGCTAGGTCGTGCACGCTTGTTAGACAATCGATTGGTCACGATTAATAAAGTTTGATCACGCTGCTATTTATAACATTGTAATTTGCGGGATGCAATTTATAAGGATGACGGAACATGCAGGTAAATCAAGACACCCATAATGCTCAATCAAAGCTAACAGATTCTAACGAATCCACTGGTGATAAACTGAGTATATTGGTAGTGTCAGGACGTTCAGGCTCAGGGAAAACCTCGGTACTAAATATCCTTGAAGATCTGGGTTTTTATTCTATTGATAATTTGCCTTTGTCTCTTGTGCCTGAAGCGGCGCAAAAGCTGGTCTGTGATAGTGGAATTAAGCGCATTGCCCTTGGGGTGGATATTCGTACGCCGCGCGCAGATTTATCTAACTTTGATGCAATCCATGACAGTTTAAAGCAGACCTATGGAGAAGAGGCGGTCACGGTGATGTATGTGACGGCGCAAGAAGAGACGCTGGTTGCACGCTTTAATGCCACGCGCCGCATCCATCCGTTGATGGTGTTAGATACCAAAGGCGTAGAAAACAACGTTTATAATCTACCAGCAGCTATTGAGAAAGAGATACAGCTTTTGCAGCCGATATTCAAGCATGCCGATATCAAGATAGATACCAGTATGCTCAATATCCATCAGCTAAAAGAGCGTCTGCGTGATTATGTGGGTGTAGATAATCAAATCGTGATTAATTTACTATCGTTTGGTTTCAAGTACGGCAGCCCTATCGATGCAGATTTTGTCTTTGATGTACGCATCTTACCCAATCCACATTGGAATCCGACACTGCGCTCGGCGACAGGTCTTGACGCCGAAGTGGGTGCGTTTTTTGCCGATTATCCAGAGGTTGCTGAGATGACGGGAGATATCGCTACATTCTTGAATCGTTGGTTACCTGATTTTTTACATAATAATCGTCATACGGTAACGGTTGCCATTGGCTGCACCGGTGGGAAGCACCGCTCGGTATTTATCACCAAACACTTACAAGACAGATTGCAAAATAGCTTGCCAGAAGGCTTGACCGTGACGGCGAAACACCGTGAAAAGCATCGCTGGTAGCGTTTGCTAAACCTTTTATACCTAATTTTTTATACCTATTATTTATTTTTAAACATGGAAAGCTTTTATGATTGACTGGTCAGAACAAGATATGCGCGTCTCGCGCACAGAGCTCAAAAAAGCTCATGAGCGCCTGCAACAGTTGTCGATACCGCTTGCCAGCTTATCGAAGAAACAACTTAAAGCTTTACCTGCCAGTGATTATTTTATGGCGGAATTAATGGCGCTCGCCGATATCACCAGTGCCAATGCGCGTAATCGTCAGACCAAGCGCGTTGGCAAGCTTATGATTGAAGAAAATCGCCATGAGCTGATAAAAGCATTATTTGATGCCTATTTCCCTAAAGAGCAGGTTTCTAAGATAGAGAGCTGGTATGAGCGTTTAAATATCAATGATGAAGGAACGCTCAAGCAGTTCGTCAAACAATATAAAGCCTCTGAGCAGCATAGTATGTATCAGCTATTGCTCTGGATTGAGTACGCTAAGCATACAAACGACGAGGAGCTAATGGCGGAGTCAAAAGCAGATTTGGCCAGTTATATCCGTGAAGTCGCTATTTTAACGAATCTAAAAAAATAGCGATGAGAGATATAGGCAAGCGAATTTGGTTAGTGGGTACCTATAAAACACTAAAGATAGAATACTAAAATACAAAAAAGCCAATCAGTAAAGATTGGCTTTTTTAATTGATCAGAAGTAGCGTTTTTATATTTTTTTAAAAAACTAATGCTACTTTTTCTCTGCGCGTACTTTGTCGACTAGGAAATCAACTACTTTAGGTACGGTAGCACTTTCACCGGTTACCACGTACTTGCCTTGCACAACAACGGCTGGCACACCCGATAACTGATAACGCTTAGCGCCTGCTTGCGAGCGACCGATTTTGGTACCAACAGCAAAAGAGTTGTAAAGGCTATTAAATTTCTTTTCGTTCACACCTTTTGAGGCATACCATTTGCTTAATGAAGACTGGTCAAATAATTGCTTACCATCTTTATGTACGGCATCAAATAAAGCGTCATGGGTCTTGTCTTCAAAACCCAGTAATTGCGCGGCATAAAAACCACGGGCACTGGCTTCCCAAACAGGGTTTAATGCTGCGGGTGTTTTAAAGAAGGCTACATCTTTATCTTTGTTTTTTGCCCATTTTTCCATGTGTGGATTAAGGACATTACAATGCGGGCAACCATACCAAAAAAACTCACGCACAATGATAGCATCACCGCTGATTTTTTCTGGATTATCTAACACACGATAGTCTTTTCCTGCGACATAATTGGCAGCTTGTGCACCCATATTGGCAAATCCAATAGCGCAAGCCAAACCAGTTAATGCGATGATACGTTTCATACTTATTCCTTGAAATAACGACATTCAGAAGTTTGCTTTAATAGTTATAGCTTTGATAGTCATATAAATACCAAAGCAAATAAGCAATGACAAAGTCAATAGACGACGATAGGTCAACTGAGTCGACCTACTATAGAATAGCAACTATAATAGCGTAAAATGCGGCAGTTTGTGAACCGGATTCTTAACTAATGGTTGTAATGCTGTCAGTCATTATTTAAGGTATCTTACTTATAGCCTGTTATTCTATTTTTATTGACGTTTAGAGCATCAATAAAGCAGTTCTCAATCGGTGACGATGTACTTACGGCAGCTTTGCGGCTCGCATGTTAATATTGAGTCTTTAGTCACATACTATAACAATAAAGGAAAAACTATGAGCCAAGCTTTATTTTCTGGGCAGCCTTTGCACACTCAAGCAAATGATAGTGGCATGGCTGACGATACCATAAACGCTATCAATGTCGATCCAAGCGAAGTTGAAAAATTTAATAAATTGGCGGGTGAGTGGTGGAATAAAACCGGTGCCTTTGCTACCTTACACGAAATCAATCCGCTGCGTCTAAACTGGATAGAGGAAAATGTGAAGCGTGGCTACGTGAGTGCTGATAGTCAAAAAACGGCAGAGATGGGCTTGGCGGGTAAAAAGGTTCTTGATGTCGGTTGTGGCGGTGGTATCTTGTCAGAATCGATGGCACGTCGCGGCGCAGATGTGACAGGTATCGATCTTGGGACAGAAAATCTTAAAGCAGCAAGCCTCCATGCTGAACAAAGCAACTTACAAGATACCTTGCGCTATCAGCATATTCCGGTTGAGCAATTGGCTGCTACCCATGCTGGTCAGTTTGATGTGGTTACCTGTATGGAGATGCTAGAGCATGTACCAGATCCAGCCGCTATTGTAGATGCTTGTTTTAAGCTGTTGGCGCCAGGCGGCGTATGCTTACTATCAACGATCAACCGTAATCCAAAATCTTATTTGTTTGCTATCGTGGGTGCAGAGTACGTATTGCGCTTGCTTGATCGCGGTACGCATGATTATGCCAAGTTTATTACGCCAGCTGAGCTCGATAAAATGGCAATTGATGCAGAGTTTGCGCGCCAAGATATCATTGGACTGCACTATAATCCATTGACCAAGCGTTACTGGCTAGCTCAAAACGTCGATGTCAACTATATGATAGCAGTACAGAAACCTCTCGCTTAATACCCTTTTATCACCTTAATTAAGAGCCTTCGTAATGAGCCAATTTGTAAAAGCGGTCTTATTTGACCTAGATGGGACATTGATAGATACTGCTGCCGATTTTGTACGTATTATTGGCAAAATGAGCCAAGAAAACGGCTGGCAAGCGCCGTCTGAGACAGAGATTCGTGAGCAAGTATCGGCAGGTGCTTCAGCGATGGTGCAGCTTATGCTACGTCATAATGAGCAAACAGACTTTAGCGAAGAGACGTTGCTTGAGTTTCGTCAGCAGTTTTTAGACGATTATGAAGCGGATATTTGTGTAGATAGTCATGTTTTTGACACGCTTGAGGACGTTTTAAGTGCTCTTGAAGAAAAAGGTGTACCGTGGGGTATAGTGACCAATAAACCGCGCTATTTGTCAGAGCTGTTATTAGAAAACATGCAATTAGATACGCGCTGTGCAGTTTTGGTTTGTCCTGATGACGTATCACGCCCTAAACCTGACCCAGAGCCTATGTATGCGGCACTAGAGAAGCTTGGTATCCCTCGCGGCGCTGCTGCAAGTGTGATTTATGTTGGCGATCATATCCGTGATATCGAAGCTGGTAATGCCGCTGGTATGCCCACGATTCTGGCCGCTTATGGTTATATTCCGCCTGAAGATCAAAACAACCTGAAGAAATGGGGCGCAGATTATATTACGGAAACCCCTGAGCAGTTGAGTAAATTACTGCTTTCTTCTGGTAAATTCGACTATTTATAATTCCAATGAGCCATAAGATCAGCGTGTTATCAGGTAATATTTAACAACATAGCATAATGGTTAACCATCCCATTTATTAAACGATAAGTAGTGAGTAACGCCATGAGTGACAATATCAACCCATTAGCGAATCAGTCGGCAAACCATTCAGCCGACAATATAGCCAATAATATTGAAAGCCATCAGACTGAATTGCAATCGTCTGCAACCAAATTAACCCACGGGGATATTCGTGACTTTGTACCCTCTGAAAACTGCTTAGATGGCAAGACCATCTTGGTGACAGGTGCGGGCGATGGCATTGGTCGGGTCGCTGCATTGACCTATGCACGCTATGGCGCAACGGTGCTGCTATTAGGACGTACCAGTAGCAAGCTTGAATATGTCTATGATGAAATCGAGAGCTTTGGTGGTAAGCAACCTGCTATGTTACCGATGAATCTAGAAGGGGCTACCTATGCAGAAATGCAAAAGCTAGAAAATTTGATTCATAGAGAAGTTGGTCAGCTTGATGGGATATTGCATAATGCTGGGATGCTTGGTCCATTGACGCCACTTGAGATGTACGATGTAGATATGTTTGCTCAAGTCATGAAGATTAATTTCACAGCGACCTTTATGCTTACCCAAGCGCTACTACCGTTACTCAAAGATGCACCGCATGGTTCTATCGTATTTACTTCTAGCAGCGTTGGTACGCATCCTCGCGCATTTTGGGGTGCTTACGCGCTGTCTAAGCAAGCGGTAGAAGGAATGAGCGATATCTTTACCCAAGAGACGCAAAACACCACCAATCTGCGTTTTAACTGTATCAATCCGGGTGGTACTCGCACCAATATGCGTGCTCACGCTTATCCAGGTGAAAATCCGATGAGTCTGAAAACTCCTGAAGATATTATGGCAGGTTATGTGTGCTTGATGAGTGATGAGAGTATCGGGGTACGTGGACAAGTGGTTGAGTTACAACCCAAGGATTGAGCGACAATTTGTCTGCGCAGGTAGATTGAAATTGCTGATATTTAACCCCATCTATTTGTTATCAAAGACCTTTATGCTTGATTAAAAATACGCATAATTAATAAAAATAAATAGGATAATAATATGGCAGGTGGTTGGTCAAGAGATGGTGCTGAGCATGAGCAAATGGATGCCACCGTTAACGATGCGCTAGAGCGCGCACGCCGTGCATTACCGACAGGTAAAAGCGCAGAGTTTTGTGATGAATGTGGTAAGGCGATTCCAGAAGCTCGCCGTATCGCAGTACCGGGTGTGCAGCATTGTGTTGGCTGTCAATCTGAGCTTGAGCAAGAAGCAAAAGCTGCGGAATTGTTTAATCGCCGTGGCAGTAAAGACAGTCAGTTACGCTAATAAAACCAATGCTGCTCAATAAAAAAGCCCCTACTACCAAAATAGTGTGGGCTTTTTTAGTGGTTCTATTTTTATCAACAATCTTTCTATCACTACAATAGATGGCTATGCAATCATTAACTATAGTATCAACGCCATGAGTTCATGGTCATAGGCTTCCCAATCTAGCTTAACCTCTATCGCATCTTCTTGCCCAGTACTTGTTTGCAAAATAATTTCTAGTCGGCTGTCGGCTTGTACGCTCACTGTCTTTGTAGACAAGCTATCAGGCGTAAAATTGATTTGTAGCCAGCCATTAGACGTATGCAATACGCCTTTGATGCGTTGCCAGTTTGGTAGCGTTAGCAGCCAATCCTGTAACTTATCAGCATTTAATTTATAGTCCGCTGGTAATCGCCAACCTGCAACTACGATATCTTGCTGTATTTCATGATAACGATAGGGCAGCTCGATGTCTTTGTCTGCCTGAATATTATTATCGTTTGTGGAAGGGTTGAATAATGACTTATTCGATAATGAATGACTCAGCGGCTGCAAGCTAATCACAGATTTTTTCGGCTGAGCGATACTGACTGTCCGCTGTTGTGAGATAGTCTGGCTATGCTTGTTCAGCTGCGTGCTTAACACTGCTGAATAGTCATTCGATGTGCTTATATCGTTAATTGTGGTCTGATCATCAGACTCTGCCCAAATAATAGTGATTTGCGTATTTAACTCTGCTATCCAATCTTGTAATGCTTGCTTATCGTCAGTACTTAATTGGGCATAGCGATTAATGACCAAGACATCGGCATCACGAATATGCGCTTGGAACCCTTCGTGAGCACGATATTTTTCTCGTTGCCACTGCAGAGCGTTAAGTACAGTTATGACCGCCTGCATCTTTAGAGCCGTCTGCCAATGCGGCGCGCTCAGCTGCCGTATAAGCTCACGTGGATGAGCAAGCCCTGTTGGCTCAATAAGCAGACGTTGCGGATGATGGTCACTCAGCAAGCGACCAATAGCTACTTGTAGAGGTAACTGGCTGGTACAGCAAATACAGCCGCCGCTAACTTCACGAATGGCGATATCATTTTGAGCGGAATTGCTATCTTGTGAGCTTGAAACCAAGGCTGCATCGATACCAATCCGACCAAACTCGTTAATCAATAATGCCCAACGCTCATCAGTGGATTTATCGGCAATCAATTGATTAATAAGTGTGGTTTTGCCAGAACCCAAAAACCCTGTCACCAAAGTGCAGGGTATATTTTGATGAATAATAGAGAATTTCAATGTTGCGCCCGTTGTATTAATAGGATTACCCATTAATAGTATGATATATCAACGGACACAAGCAATACTTAGAAATTTAAAGTGATTCGCTCTTAGCTGCTTCGACTTCTGCTTCGTCAGGTACGAATACATATCCTACGCCCCAGACAGTCTGGATATAACGTGCTTGTGAAGGATTGTCTTCAATTAAGCGGCGCAGACGTGATACTTGAACGTCAATTGAACGCTCCATCGCGCCCCATTCACGACCACGAGCAAGGTTCATCAGCTTATCACGGGTCAATGGCTCGCGTGGATGCTGAACCAATGCCTTTAGTACCGAGAATTCACCCGTCGTTAAGGTGACAACATTGCCGTCGCGTTTGAGCGTACGTGTCGATAAATCAAGTGTCCATGGACCAAATTCTACTACTTCAAGCTGATGACTTGGTGCCCCTGGTAGCTCACGATTTTGACGACGAAGTACTGCTTTGATACGTGCTAATAGCTCTTTTGGATTAAATGGCTTTGGTAGATAATCATCCGCACCCGCTTCTAGACCCGCGATGCGATCAGCGTCGCCACCTTTAGCCGTGAGCATAATAATAGGGATGTCGCCATTATCTTCGCGCAGACGCTTACAAATACTGATACCGTCTTCGCCTGGTAGCATCAAATCAAGTACCACTAATGAAAAAAGCTCACGCTGTAGCAGCTTATCCATTTGACTGCCATCGTGGGCAGTACGGACAACAAACCCATCGTCTTCTAGAAAGCGCTGTAACAAAGAGCGCAATCGTGCATCGTCATCAACGACTAGAATACGCTGAGTTAAGGTATCGGGGCTGTTATTTTCAGACATACAGGCATCCTCTTATAAAAATTATTATTAGCAAAAATTATTGTTAAAACGCACCAGTCAGTATATTTACTCTCAATAAAAACAGTGTGAATACCACTTTTACCATTTATTAGTGCAACTATTTGAGCATCATTCCATCGATTGGCAAAAAAATATAAAAATGAGAACTATTGTTCAGTACGTTGGTACACAGCAATATTTGTGCTGATGAGACTTTAGTGTATAAGATTGCAGTCATAATTGCATCACTGATAAAGGCAAATGCTGTAGGTGTTTGTTTAATAAAGCGTCAAGAGTGTGCTCATTAAACGATTTTTGCGATAAATAACACGATAAATAACGAAAAGATAAAAAGGATTTCTATTCATGCAGCTTTTGCTATAATGCAAAACTACATTTCTCAACGATTGATACGTCTATGAGTAGCACTGATACCTTAACGCCATCTCAAACCTCGACAAATGCACAGGTTTTGGATGCAACCACACACGCGAATATTCACGACAAGCTTGCTCGCGCGCTTGGCATTAAGACTGCTCAAGTCAATGCGTTTGTCAAACTGTACGATGAAGGCGCGACCGTTCCGTTTATTGCCCGTTACCGCAAAGAAAAGACGCAGAATCTCGACGATGCGCAATTGCGAGCTCTAGAGAAGTCTCTCAATTATGAACGTGATATGGCAACCCGTCGCCTTAAAATTATTGAATTACTAAGCACACAAGGCAATTTGACCGACGAGCTGCAGACACGTATTGATAATGCAACCTCAAAACTTGAGCTTGAAGACATCTACTTGCCATATCGTCCACGTCGCCGTTCACCAGCTGCCAAAGCACGTGCTGCTGGTCTTGATATTGCTGCACAAGCAGTGTTAACGCAAAACGTGACGCCAACCGATGCATTAGCAGACTATCAAGTACAATCAAGCATTACTGATGAAAGCGGTAATGAGATTGAAGTTGATTTTAGTGATATCGAGAAGCAACTTGCTGGTGTACAAGCCATTATCGTAGATGAATGGACGCAAGCATTAGACTTGTTAGATCATTTACGTAGCAGTTTTGCCAAAACAGCCAGTATCGTATCGAGCGTTGCCAGTGAAGAAAAGCGTGAAGTCGGTGAAAAGTTCAAAGATTACTTTGAGCATAGCGAAAGCCTTGCCCGTTTGCCAAATCATCGCTTATTAGCGATGCTACGTGGTCGTCAAGAAAACGTCTTGGGTCTAAAAATCGAAGGCGAAGATGCGCCTTTTATCGAAAAAATTATTAAGCATTTTGAGATTGATGCTAAAGCGCCAACCGAGCGTCAAGAATTTTTGACAGAAGCGGCGAGCAGCTTATGGAAAGACAAATGGCGTCCACATATCGAGCATCGTTTATTGACTGAAAAGCGTCTGACTGCAGAAGCGGCTGCGATTGATGTTTTTGCCAATAATTTACAGCATTTATTGATGTCAGCACCTGCTGGTCGCAAAGTTATTTTGGGTGTTGATCCCGGTATCCGTCATGGTGTTAAGATGGCGATTGTTGATGCCCAAGGTCATGTAATGTTAGATGGCGAAGACAAGCCTGTTATCGCAACGGTTTATCCATTTGCGCCTGATAATAAAATGACTGAAGCCAAAGTGGTTATCGATGAATTATTAAGTACTTATAATGTGGATCTAGTGGCTATCGGTAATGGTACGGCAAGCCGTGAAACCGATGCGATGATTAAAGAGATTTTGGCAGCAAATGATGCGCTAAAAGCCAAAGCAGTCATCGTGAATGAATCTGGCGCGTCAGTCTATTCTGCCAGTGAGCTTGCTACTGATGAGCTTGGTAATTTAGATGTCTCTGTACGTGGGGCAGTATCTATTGCTCGTCGTCTACAAGACCCATTGTCAGAGCTGGTCAAGGTAGATCCAAAAGCCATTGGGGTTGGTCAATATCAACATGATGTCAATCAAGCTCAGTTGGCAGATAGTCTTGATAAAGTCACACAAGACAGCGTTAACGCCGTTGGTGTTGATGTGAATACGGCAAGCCCCGCTATCTTGGCGCACATTGCTGGCTTAAATAAAAATGTTGCGCAGCAAATCGTTACCTATCGCAAAGAGCATGGCGCTTTTGATAGCCGCGAGTCATTGAAAAATGTGCCGCGCTTAGGTGCTAAGACCTTTGAGCAAGCCGCAGGCTTCTTACGCATACATGATGGTAGCAATCCACTTGATGCAACTGGTGTACATCCAGAAAGCTATGCGCTGGTCGACAGCTTACTTGCCCAAACAGGTAAAGCCTTGCCAGAAGTTATCGGTAACGATGGTGTATTAAACAGCATCGATACCACAGCGCTAGCTGCTAATGATGAAAATGTTAGCGTAAAAGCGATTTTAGATGAGCTTGCTAAGCCCGCTCGTGACCCACGTCCTGAGTTTAAGACGGCTAACTTCCGTGAAGATGTGAACAGCATTAAAGATTTGAGCGAAGGCATGACATTAGAAGGGGTTGTTACCAACGTGACTGCCTTTGGTTGCTTCATCGATGTTGGCGTGCATCAAGATGGTCTGGTTCATATCTCGCAAATGGCCAATGACTTTGTCGCAGACCCGATGAACCGCGTCAAGCCCGGTGATATCGTCTCGGTCCGTGTCATCTCTATTGACGAAAAACGCGGTCGTATTGGTTTTAGTATGAAACCTGAAGCTGAAAAACCTGCACGTCCAGCAGCGAAACCTGCGACGGCAAATGTTACTAATAATGATGAGAATACCAGTCGTCCGCGCAGCAATCGTCCAGCTGGCGATAAGCGTCCGTCTAAGCCTAAGCGTCAACCTAGTAGCAGCAATAATAGCGACAGTCGCAGTAAGGCGCCTCGTGCGGAAAAAGCAGAAGCGCCTAGCAAAATGGGTACTTTCGGCGCGCTATTGCAAGAAGCAGGTGTGACTAAAGTTAAGAAATAAGACGTCTTATTCTAAATAGAAACAAAAAAGGCAGCCATTAGGCTGCCTTTTTATTAAATCAAATATATCAATGGTGTTTTTTAATCATTATATTTATTTCAAGAATCGACTTAGTATAATTACTTAGATATTTACTTATAGCTCATCTTCTTCTACATCTAACACTACATCTTCAGAGATAATCTCAGTTGTTTGTAATTCTGAATTTTGTAAAGCTTCTGCAGGTGCTTTTATTTCGGTAGTCATCGGTTGTTGACCGTTTGGCGCTTTTATCTCAGTAGTCATTGGCTGTTGACTAATATTGCTATTGACGCGTGCGCGCGAAATCGTTTGAGTTTCGCTAATCGCAAACGGTGTCATTTTGCTTGTTTTAGAAGTATTTGCATCAGTCTCATTGCCTGTGCTTTCAACTTTGGCTTCAACAGCCATCTCAGCAGTGGTGGTCGTCTTTTTAGCGGCTTTAGTATCAGCTGGAGCTGCCATTGCCGGAACAGTAAGTGCCGCGCCAATCAGTAATGATAAAGCTAGAGTATGGTTTTTCATTTATTTAATCCTCAATTTATATTTTTATAATGTCAGCTAAAATGGTCGTAGAGATAACTTTGATTAAATGCGGTCTGATATGGTGCTTATCTATGTAGAATAAAGAATATATATATTTAAGATAACTAATATATAATCTATAGAAAAAATAAAATCATGATAATCAATAGGCGACTATCATGATTGATTCGTATAAAAATTCTGGTCATTACATAACGTTATCTATAGATATAAAAGACGTCAGATATAAAAGACGTCGTAAACACTAAGCGCAATAATAACAATTTAAATACTAAACATTCAGTGGTACATCCATGAAAAATCTAACAGACTCCTACTAATAAGTGATATCGTGCAATTATTGTAGTGTTATTGTTAGATAAGAACCGCACCTTGTGACCAAAATGCGGTTATTTTAATACTATTAATTGAATAGTATAGAAACTGCTTTTTAAGACATAGGTTTAGCTATCAATTACATCAAAACTCAGACCAGCGTGTTTCTCTAAACGTCCAAGTAGCTTGTCGCCCATTGCTGAAGCAGGTGTCCAAAAACCACCCTTCACTTCTTCTTTGCTGATATCTTGCGCTAAACATAATGCCGCTTGCGACAACATACGTGAAGTGCTGCCATAGCCTGGATCTTTATCACCCGTTACTTTGGTAGTAATACTGTCTTTGTTAGGTGTTTGTCCAAAGAGACGAATATCAAAATAGCCGTTTTCTTGCTCTTCTTTAGAAGGTCCTGAACCTGATTTAGGCAACACGTGCTTGGATAATAACTCGCGGCTTGGCGTAATCATCATGGCAGTGGCAAAGCCGAGCAAGCCTGCACTCAAGGCGTAACTCGTCAGCTTACCTTTGATACCATCTTTCATCCACATTGCTTCATCATATTTAAATTCGCGTCCATATTCATAACCAAGCAACTGATTACTGCGATGCACAATGCGCGTATTGATACTTGCCATCACAAAAGGTGCAAGCCAGCGCTTATGTTCGCTATCGTATTCTGGTTTGCTGACATTGCTCTGACGTACGTTTGGCGCATCTTTATCATCGTTCAGCAAATAAGGATTTGCCACTTGCTTACGACGAGATTTATCTTGTCCAACTTCCTCAAAGATGGTTGCCATTGAGGCAATCGTACCGCCTGATAGTCCGCCTTTCGCGGCTTTCACACGCATATGAATCACATCACAAGCACTGTCAAACTTCGCTTCTGCTTGCTTTTGCGTAAAGTAAACGCCTAAATCTGATGGGATAGAATCAAAGCCACAAGAGTTGACGATACGGGCGCCGCTTTGTTTTGCCGCCTCTTGATACTTATCCATCATATCTTTGATAAATATTGCCTCACCAGTGAGATCAACATAATCTGTGCCATTATCAACACACGATTTGATAAGCGGTTCGCCGTATTTAAGATAGGGTCCAACGGTTGAGATAATGACTTGTGTTTGCTCAGTCATTGCATCAAGGCTTGCCGCATCATCGCTATTGGCAATAATAATATCTACTTTGCTTGCCAGTTTAGATTGCAACTCGTTGAGCTTCTTTTGATCACGACCTGCTATCGCCCAATTAATTTCAGAGCCGCTCTTATCTTTGTTAGCAGACAAAAAATTTGCCAGATAATGGGCAGTGATTTGCCCAACAAAGCTGGTCGCCCCATATAAAACCACCGCATAAGCTCGTTTTTCACTACTAGATTTTTTGTTATTACCTGATGAGTTGGTACTCTTTGCTATATCCGTATTCATCGTTATCTTCCTTGTTAGTGTGCTTTGTCAAATGATTGTTATAAGAAAATGATCATTAAGTTCAATTGAGCTTAAAAAAGCATCATAAATAATATTTGTAAAATCGAGCGTAATATCTTTGAATAATTTTCTCATAGACTTAGTAGTACTTAAGTGTTTATTTACCGTTTCCACACATAAGTACTGAAAATATCTTTAAATGGTAAGATTTGCTACAAAGTTTACATAACCTATCGACATTATTACCAAAATGAACCTTTTAGATTGAAAATCATTGCTACTCTATATTCCTAAGCACTATCTAAAGCATTATCTATATTTTTAAACACTAAGAGCTGTAAAAAAATAAAAAGCAAAATATCGGATGACTGAGGTTGGTAATGTAAGAGTTAGTTAGTAATTACTATAGCAACCTTATTATTTGACTTTTCAATTACTATTTTAGGAGAATCATTATGTTTCGTTGGGCTATTATTTTCGCCGTAATCGCATTGTTAGCAAGTTTCTTAGGATTTGGTGGTGTTGCTGGATTGTCTGCAAACTTCGCCTATATCTTGTTAGCATTAGCAGTCATTCTATTCATCGTGGCATTTGTTAGCCGCCGTATGTAATAGGAAAAGTATACTCGTCCTATAAAGACATTAGCCAGTTAGAAAACTGGCTAGTAAAAAAGACCTCAGATACTATCTGAGGTCTTTTTTTATGGCTAAAATATAGCTATCTGCTAAGTGATACATAGTGAGCGCACAGCGTGATATTTATAGGCGTTTGGGCTGGACGATATGTTCCATGCGTTTTGCTAAACGAACATCATGGCTGGTGATGCCGCCAGTATCGCCAGTAGTCAGGCGAACTTCTACTACGTTATAGGTATTACTCCATTCAGGATGATGCTCTAAGGCCTCAGCATGAAAAGCAGCTTGATTCATAAAGCTCATAGCTTCAACAAAATCGCCAAAGTGGTAGGTTTTTACGATCGCATTACCTTCGCGCTGCCAGCCTGGTAATTCTTCTAACTGCAAATCGACTTGTTGATTAGATAAACTACTCATGGTGATATCCTTTATTATTATGGTGGATAGAAAAATCATTATTAACGATAAAATAGTGTGGCAACTACTGTAAGTTTTATTTGCCTTCACGAATGTAATAAACGCTTATAAAAAGTCATAGGACAAAAAACCCACCTGTCACTGACATTTTATTATATATTTGGTTAAAAAAATATAATAGAAGTATCAAGAAGATAGGAGGGCTATGACGTTATTATTGAGAGTATATAGCGCTAGTATAACGGTTAATAGAGCAAACTATCGTAGCTATTTATCGTTAAACATACTTATTCAATAGTTTGAACTATAGTAGATCCTTGTAGTCAGGATTTTTATCAATATACGAGGCAACAAACGAGCACTGCGGTACTACTTTCTTATTGTTTTCACGAGCATAGTCCAATGCATGTTTTACCAATGCCGAGCCAACCCCTCGACCACCTAACTCCTGTGGGACGATAGTATGATCATATACCAGCTTATCCTCACGCTCTTTGTAACTGATATAACCTGTCTGCCCATCGATCGAAGTCTCAAAGCGTCTCGCTGCCTCATTATGGACGATATTCATATCTGATTTTGTACCGACGTTACTCATAAAAACTCCCTATTTTCAAATATTATAATTATTTCTACTCTTGTTATTGTGCAGATTTCTAGTTTACATCTCTAGGCTGTTAGCGTAAGAGTAGATAGGGCAAATGTTAATATTTTTAACAGGCTTCTATTCTAAAAGCTCTTTTCAAGCTTAAAGACTATGCCAGTCTCGTTAATAAAAAATCAGGCATAAAACATAGCTTGGCGCACAACCTGAGGGAGAAACCTTCTAAAACCACGTAATGTCTCAGTAGCGTTGTTAGAGGCATGGTTATTACTGCTTTTGTTGGTAATGCTTCTATCATTATTTGATATCGATTGTGTATAAGTATGCCATTCATCGCTATTTGGTTTACTAAAATGGCGAATGCGTCCAATTACTTGTTGAAATTGATGACTAAAGTGCCCAGTATTATAGGTTAAATTGTATTTATCGCAGATGGCTTGTACGTTTGGTGCAATCTTCGCATAGTGCCTAGCAGGCATATCGGGAAAGATATGATGCTCAATTTGATGCGATAAATTACCGGTCAAAATATGAAACCATTTATTACCTTGAATGTTGCTAGAGCCGAGAATTTGACGCACGTACCAATCACCTTTGCTCTCATTGGCATCAAGATGGGTATACATATGAGCCTGCTCGGTAAAGTGACCACAGAATATCACTGCCCATGTCCATAGATTACGAGCGATATTGGCAGTGATATTACCGCTTAGAGTCGTCAAAGCACTACCACGACCTAATGTCAGACCTACCACCGTAGGAAAAGCAATGTAATCTTTACCAACTTGTCGGGCGATTTTGCCAAATAGTGCACGAGCTTTTGGCTGCATTATGTCTGTCAGTTTTGGTACGTCTGCGTACTCGTCGACACTGATTTGAATATCATGGAAGGCGACGGCCCATTCAAAGCCTAATGCCAATATCATCGTCTTAAATAAGTTATAGCGATCGCTTGGCGTCCAAGGCTGCTCATCAGTAACGCGAATCAAGTGGTAGCCGACATCATGGTCGCGACCGACAATATTGGTAAAAGTATGATGCAAGTAGTTATGCGAATGCTGCCATAGGGGCGCAGGGCAAACGATATCCCAATCGAACTTTTGGCTGTTAAGGTGAGGGTGCTGCATCCAATCATACTGACCATGCATGACATTATGGCCAAGCTCCATGTTGTTTAAAATTTTACTAAAACTCAGTAAGGACGTGCCAAGTAGCCAAACGCTAAGTTTGCTACGTTTTGATGATAATTGCCCAGAAAATGCCAGTAATGCCCGTGAAATTACCTCGCTATATACCACCGTCCCATAAACACGCTGAATATAGCGCGCATCATCGCTGCCTAGTGAGTCCATCACGCCTTGATACAGTGTATTCAATTCATTAGCGAGCGCTTCGGTTTGCACTTTTGGTAACGGCGTACCCGTTAACGTCGGATATCGCGTGGTTTTGAATGGTGCATCGATTAACGGAGTTATAGCAGAGACTGCAGATTTAGCTTTAAATATAGGGGGTAATAAGCGCATAGATAGTCCTTATCCGAAGGTGCATCAATAAATCGCAAGCACAACGTTCGGTTTAATCATCGGTGTCAGTTTTAATAAACATTACAAATAAATGTTTATGCAAGGCTGTCTTATCCTTGATAATATTTTTTAAATATCCAATATGACATCAGTCATTGGTACATTAATGCAGGTTTGAATAGACTCATAGCCATCATTACTTATCTTACCAGTTTGAATGTTTTTGACCCTTCCGCTGATCTTATTACAGCGACACAGCTGACAGATACCTTGTCTGCAGCCGTGGCTCATTCGAATACCAGCGCTCTCAGCACCTAATAATAATGTCGTACTACTGTTATATTGTCGTTGCCGTCCACGTAAATAAATGGTTTTTACGTCGCTAGTAATCACTTCTTCGTCTGCTTTATCTATAGTAGAAAACATATAATCTAAGCTTTCTATCGCACTAAAACTCTCTATCGTAATGTTGTCACGCAGCTGCTTGTTATCTGGCAAATTAGTCTCATCGCAAGCGCGGTACAAACCCGCTAACAACGCCGGCGAGCCACAGGCAAATATCTGTGTATCTATCAGCGGTAATTTTAATGCTATTAAAGTTTCCACGCTCAAATGTCGCGAGCCGGCAAGATAAGTATTGGGGTCTTCCGTATTAACAAGATGATAAATGAACGTTGGATATTTAGTAGCTAACTGCTGCCATTGATCTTGCAATGGGGATTTATAGAAGATTGTACGATTGTAATGTAGTAACGTTACTGGATGCCCATTTTGCAGCGCCTGCGTAATCAAACCTAGCATTGGCGTAATACCACTGCCGCTAGCGATAAACAATAGTGGCAGTGGTATAGGGGTAAGGGATAAGGGTTCGCTTATTTGACTTGCTTGCTGTGCTAACACTGTATGAGCTAGAGTAAATTCGCCACTGGGTAAACCGCTATTAAATATAGTACCCAGTGCTGCACGTTTACTTAGATAATCTGATACTAGACCTTGCGGCTTAACAGCAATAGTTATCGTAGAGACAATAGTTTGCGGTTGCGACTTTTCATCAAGGCGATCTCCATCAAAGCCGTTTTTATCAAGGCTGTTATTAAGGTTATTTTGATTTCGATTAGAATTTTTATCGCTGTCCTCATGCCACCATAATGGCTGCTGCGCTAGACCAACCAATGAATAGTGGCGTTGATAATAAATACCATCAATCAGTATACTTAAATTAATATGCTGACCGCCATGCCAGCCATCGTGTGAGCTATTACCTGAACTAAAAGCTTGCTGCTTAAAGGCGCGGTTAGGCTCAAATTGTAGCGCTATCAAGTCATCACTGAGTGTACGGCGTGCTATAAGACGCAATTTAGGCACAGTTAATGACCAAAAGGGGTGCAGCCGCGTACTGATGAAATCAATAAACACACGTTGGATCAGTTCAGGGCGATAGCCAGTCGTCATGGAGTACCTTTTCTATCAAGCCGTTTTTACAAAGCTATTTTATTAAGATTAGCTAATATAATATCGTCTATTGATTAATTTTGCGAAATGTTTAATGCTGTTTTTTGTGGTTTTTATAAAACTGCCATGAATCAGAAAGATACACCAGTAAGCTGAATGATAATTTTAATAGAAGCTTTTATATAAAATGCGCTCAGCTTTGTGTCAAAAGGTATGAAACAAGCGGTAAAACAGCCAGTTAGCTTGCAGGGGCTTCATCACAATGCGATAATGACAGTCAATGAATACCCCTGATTTTGAGGTGCAGCTTACTTGGTAGTATTGCTAAGTCTGTTTGTTTGCCTCTTTTATGCAGTCTATCGGAGTGTTAATGGCTCAATATATTTACACGATGAACAACGTGTCAAAACTTGTTCCACCTAAGCGTGAAATCTTAAAGAACATCAATCTATCTTTTTTCCCTGGCGCCAAAATTGGTGTTTTGGGTATCAATGGTTCAGGTAAATCAACCTTGCTACGCATCATGGCGGGCGTGGATACTGAATTTAGTGGTGAAGCTCGTGCGCAAACGGGTACCAAAATTGGTTATTTGCCGCAGGAACCGCAGCTCGATGACAGCAAAGATGTCCGTGGTAACGTCGAAGACGGTATGCGTGAGGCATTAGATGCGCTTGCTCGTCTTGATGCCATTTATGCGGAATATGCTGAACCTGATGCTGACTTTGACAAGCTTGCTGAAGAGCAAGGTAAGATGGAAGACATCATCCAAGCATGGGATGCGCATAACTTAAATACCCAGCTTGAAAAAGCGGCTGATGCACTTCGTCTGCCACCTTGGGATGCGGATGTCAGTAGGCTGTCTGGTGGTGAAAAACGCCGTGTGGCACTATGTCGTTTGCTCTTATCACGTCCGGATATGCTGTTACTAGATGAACCAACCAACCATTTGGACGCTGAGTCCGTGGCATGGTTAGAGCAGTTCCTGCAGAACTATAGTGGTACAATCGTTGCCATTACCCATGACCGTTATTTCTTGGATAATGTCGCTCAGTGGATTTTGGAGCTTGACCGCGGTCATGGCTATCCGTATGAAGGCAACTATACTGAGTGGCTAGAGCAAAAGAACACTCGTCTAGAGCAGCAGAATAAGCAAGAAGAATCGTTTGCTAAAGCGTTGAAAAAAGAGCTGGATTGGATTCGTAAAAACCAAAAAGGCCAGCAAGCTAAGTCTAAATCTCGTGTGCAGCGTTTTGAAGAATTGAACTCACAAGAATTCCAGAAGCGTAATGAGACCTCTGAGATTTATATTCCACCAGGTCCTCGTTTGGGTAATAAAGTTATCGAAGTCAACGATATCTCCAAGTCATTTGGTGACCGTTTACTCTATGAAAACCTTAGCTTTAACGTCCCAGCTGGTGCCATTGTTGGTATTATTGGTCCAAATGGTGCGGGTAAAACCACCCTATTTAACATGATTACCGAACGCGATACGCCAGATACAGGCTCAGTCGATTTGGGCGAAAGTGTCAAAGTTGCTTATGTTGGTCAGGTACGCGACAATTTAGATGATAGCAAAACAGTTTGGGAAGAAATCTCTGACGGGCTTGATATTATTACCGTTGGCGACTATACGACGCCAAGCCGCGCTTATATTGGTCGCTTTAACTTTAAAGGTTCAGACCAGCAAAAGCACGTCGGTCAATTGTCTGGTGGTGAGCGTAACCGCTTGCAGTTAGCTAAGACCTTGAAGCAAGGCGCAAACGTATTGCTCCTTGATGAACCATCAAACGATTTGGACATTGAAACATTACGTGCGCTAGAAGATGCGATTCAGGTCTTCCCAGGTACTGTCATGGTCGTGTCGCATGATCGATGGTTCCTTGACCGTATCGCGACTCATATCTTGGCGTTTGAAGATGAAGGTCCAGTTTGGTTCGATGGTAACTATTCTGAGTTTGAAACGTATCGTAAAAAGACGATGGGTGATGATGCCAATCCTAAGCGTATGAAGTATAAAAAGATTTCAACTTAAGATAGTTGCTTAGAAATTTCAAATGTAAAGTAATAAAAAAAGACCTCTAATTATTAGAGGTCTTTTTTATGCATCATCATTTTTTTGTGTTATTAAGTGATTTAAAAGTTAACGCTTACGCCCAAATTTACGTTGCTTTTTATTGCTGATCTCAGTAATAGCATGAGCAATCTCTTCTTCATTGAGACTGGCAACTTGATGCAAGATTTGCATCATTTCGGGTCTCAGCACATATTTTGCATGATGAGCAATATCATTGATACGTTGATCAAAGGTTAAGATGCCAGTTTCTGCATCTTTTTGCAGATAATCTAAACGAGTCAATGCACCGAGGAAACTGGTGAATAATGCGCGATCAAAGAAGTCGGGAATATCATCGGCATATAGCACTGATAAACGTTGACCAAGCAGATGACATAAATCAACTACTTCGTTTTCGGTTAAGTTGCCTGAGCCTTGTTGAGCGAGTAGAGCCAAGGTCATAAAGTAGCGTTCAAGACTTTGCTCAACAGGTGTAGCAAGCACTTGCAGCTGCTGGTAGCATCTGCTATTAGCTTCAGGGACGCTGAGCATGCCATCGCCCAATTCTACAATCAAACCATGAGCAATCAGACTGTCAACTTTTTTGTTCAGGGTATCCGCCAAACCATGTGCAGGATAATATAAGAATAGCTCGCTTTGCAGAAATGGATAGAGCTGCATGGCGATATTGTCTAGACGACTACGTTCGATACGACCATTACGGGCAATTAAAGCCGCTAAGAAAGACAGGAGAATAAAGACATGCAAGATATTATTACGGAAATAACTCAGCAGTGCTGCTTGTTTACCTGCAATCTGGATAATATCGCCCAAGATATGAGGGATACGTTCAATAAGTTTTAACTTAATACCATAATTAATAATTTGCTGCGGCGACATGTCGGTAACGACCGTATCACTTGAATACGGCAGCTGTTGAGCCAAACCTTGATAAAGGGCAATTTGCTCGCGGCAAATATCTTCATCGAGCGCTGATTTTGGTGCAGATAGTAACACCAGTGACAGCAAGGATACCGGAGTAACCACTGCTGCTTTATTGATATGCTGCATGACTTTGACACCGATATTATCAACCATGGCGCTGGCTTTATCATCGAGCGGCGTATCGGTGCGATCAGCAGGTAAGCTGTTTTCTGGTACATCAAATTTGGCCATAAAATCGGTTAGATGTAGCGGTGTACCAAAACTTAAGTGCACATTGCCAAAAATACGTTCAATCTTGCGACCGACTTTGAGGAGTCCAAGTAATGATTCAGACTCTTTTGGCTTGCCTTTTAGCTCACCGATATAGGTGCCACCTTCCATGATGCGCTCATAACCGATATAAGTCGGAATAAAGACCACTGGCTTGTTACTCTGACGCAATTGGCTGTGCACTGTCATTGCCAGCATACCCATTTTCGGTGGTAGCAAACGTCCTGAGCGTGAGCGCCCGCCTTCGATAAAGTATTCAATCGGCGTATTACGAGTAATAAGCGTGTGCATGTACTCGCGTAAAACTGCAGTATAAAGCGCATTACCACGGAAACTACGACGTATATAAAAAGCCACTGCACCGCGTAATATTGGACCTAAAACTGGCACATCTAAGTTATCACCCGCCGCGACATAAGGAATACTCAAGCCGCGTTTATAAATGACATAAGACAGTAGTAGGTAGTCAACATGGCTACGATGGCAAGGTACATAGACCAGCTCATAATCTGCTGCAAGTTCACGTACGCGCTCGAAGTGATGGACTTCTACACCATCATACAGTTGCGTCCATAACCACGTTAAAAATTTATAAAAACCGCGGATGATGGCATGTGAGTAATCATTAACCATCTCATTAGCGTAGCTCTTTGCGAGTAGTCGCGCTTCTCGAGGGCTAGTACCTGTTGCCGCCGCTTCTGCCTCTATTGCATGTTTGATGGCAGGCGAGTAAACCAGCTTATCTACTAAGTTACGTCTGTCTGATAAGTCAGGACCGAGCATACTGGCGCGTTGTTTGTCTAAATAAATATTAAGCTGCTGCTGCAATGAACGTACAAGCTCACGATTGCCATCAGCCGCAGCTACCACAGTATAATTTGGCGCTACACTGATTGTATTTTCAGTGGCGCTATCTGTAGCATCACTGGCATTCGTATCAAGAGTAGCAGATTCAAAGATAGCGGAATTTAAGTCAGTAGGCTCATCATCATCGTCTTTAAGGCTATCATTAATAAGGGTACGCAAATCTTGCGGAGGATGGAACTGTATAAAAGTATCGCGTCCCATCACACCGATATTAAATAACTGCTTGGTAATGCTAGGATCTTGCCAGTTATCAGCCGTCAGCAGTTTAAATAAAGAATCCTCTTTTTCAGGCGCGCGTCCCCAGAGGATAGATACTGGGACCAAGCGTACTTTTAATTCTGGATACTGCAAAACAGCAGAGACCAGACGTGATAGGCGCGGTGATAGTTGGTTTTCTTTAGCATGGGGGTGATGTAAAAATATAATGGCAGCATTTTCTTTGATATTATGAGCACTGTCATTTACCCCAACCAATGCTGGCGGTAATTTATGTTCTTGCGTTTGTAAGTCAATCAAAATACTGTTGGAGCGCGAATAATCTTGCAACACATAAAATCTTAACGTCTGATCATCCTGATCAAACTCAGGTAACTCACCTAAAAGCTTTGGTTTTACCGCCACATCTAGCATCTGTCCCGAGATTTTACGGTACAATTGATTAATGGGTGCATTAGTATAAGGCGTGGGTACAATAGGGCTGCCATCAATTTTTGGCGTGTCTGACGGTTCAGTGGCTGGCGTATTGCCGCTGACCACTGGTGCTTTAAAAATCCGTTTTTTTAAGAACTTCGGTATCATAATCGGTATCAAAATTAGTCAAATATATTGCCCTTATAATGCCATAAAAGCCATCAAAGCGATATATAGTGTCTGTAGATACTACCAATATTAATAAGCTCCGGTTACTGTGCAATAAGATACGCGCCGCATAAGCTATTCAATGATTTGAAAAGTAAAGTATTTAGGGTAAAAATAGTTTTGAACAAGATATACTATCTTGTATTTCTGCTTACTCATTAACGTCACTTAATTCAGTGAGAATATTATGACGCCAGCTATCAATCTCGCCAAACAACGTGGTCTTGATTATCGATTATATGAATATACTCATGACAGTAACGCTGCCTCTTTCGGGTTAGAAGCGGCCGAAAAGCTGAATGTTGACGTGACACAGGTTTTTAAAACCTTGGTCGTATTGACCGATACAGATGTGCTCGCTGTTGCTATCTTGCCAGTGGATAAAACCTTAAACTTTAAAAAAATGGCTAAGGCGCTATCTGTTAATAAAATGCTGGCCTGCAAAAAAGTCCAAATGGCAGATCCCAAACAGGTCGAGCGTAGTACCGGCTACGTATTAGGCGGTGTCAGTCCATTGGGACAAAAAAAACGATTGCCAACTGTTATAGATGAGTCAGCGCAAACACATTCGACTATCTACATCAGTGGTGGTCGCCGTGGTCTAGAGATTGAACTGCCGCCAGCACAATTAGCGACGACACTTACGGCTCGCTTTGCCTCTATTACCGATGATTGAAAACGGCTGATTGTCAGATACATTAGCTTTGCGAAGCTATTCACTTTTCGTTTTTTACCCGTATTGTATAAGGATATAATCATGCCGCATTTAACCATTCAAGTGACACCCAATGTCAGTATTGCTCACGAAGAATCATTCCTCAAAGCGTTGAATAAAATCTTGTGGGACAGTGGACACTTTGGTAAAGCAACAGATATTAAAGCACGCATCATTCCTGTCGAAACGTTTTTAGTGGGCGTTGAAGATGATGAGCAAGTTAATGGCTTTATTTATGCACATCTAAAAATCATGAGCGGTCGTGATATAAGTATCCGTAATCAGCTTGCTGAGCAATTGATGACTACTATAGAGCAAACTCTGAGCGCTGAGCAATCAGGACGCGCATCGTTACAAGTATGCGTAGAGGTTGAAGAGATTAGCGCGGTGTATCATAAGAAAATGTTAAATGCGTAACTGAATTTATTAGTTACTTGCTAATACAGTATAAAAAAAGCGCCTAGTTATTCAACTAAGCGCTTTTTTATTTATAACAGTCTTAGGCTAGCTTTTAATCAATCCTAGTCTAAGAAAGCAAAGTTATCAATGTCCATTGCTGTCATGCTGCTGCTTGGTGCAACCATGCCTTCGGCGTGACCTGAAGTACGTGGTAACAGCTTATCAAAATAGAATTCTGCCGTTTGGATTTTGGCTTTGTAGAACTCTGGTGATTCTGTACCGCCATTTTCAAGCTTGTCATAAGCAACCGCTGCCATACGTGCCCAGTGGTAGCCCATCATCACATAACCTGAGTACATTAAGAAATCATCAGATGCTGCTGAGATGATTTCACGGTCTTTACGTGCCATCAGCATCAAGCGTACAGTCAGGGTATTCCACTCAGCACACAGCTTGGTCAATGCCCAAACAAACTTACGCATGTCTTTATCTAAGGCATACTCGCCACACCACTTCATGATGCTTGAGGTATAGTCGCGGATGATTTTACCTTTAGACTGCAAGATAACTTTACGACCTAATAGATCCAATGCTTGGATACCGGTCGTACCTTCGTACATGGTTGCGATACGAGCATCACGAGCGATCAGCTCCATGCCCCATTCTTTGATATAGCCGTGACCGCCATATACTTGCTGACCGTGTTTGGCTGCTTCAATACCAAGCTCAGTTAAGAAGCCTTTTAGGATTGGCGTATAGAAGCCAAGTTTATCATCCCATTTTTCAAACTCTTCATCATCGCCATTGATGATGCCTTGAACCATTTTATCTGCATAGCGTGCTGAATGATAAATCATCGAGCGACCGCCTTCAGCAAAGGCTTTTTGGGTAAGTAACATACGACGTACGTCAGCATGATGAATGATTGCATCAGCAACTTTTTCAGGATCTTTTATACCTGATAAAGTGCGCATTGAGCGACGATCTTTGGCATATGGTAGGGCGTTTTGGAATGACAATTCAGTGTGCGCCAGACCTTGGATACCAGTACCGATACGGGCAGTGTTCATAAAGGTGAACATGGCTTTTAGACCTTTGTTCGGCTCACCAATCAAGTAACCAACCGCATCATCAAAGTTTAGGACACAAGTGGCTGATGAGCTGATGCCCATTTTATGTTCAATAGAACCACAAGTCACGCCATTACGCTCGCCAATTTCGCCTTCAGTATTTGGCAAAAATTTCGGTACGATAAACAATGAAATACCGCGCGTGCCTTCTGGCGCATCCGGTAGGCGTGCTAAAACGATATGGATAATGTTTTCAGTTAAGTCATGCTCACCACTTGAGATGAAAATCTTAGTACCGCTAAGCTTATAGCTGCCGTCCTCTTGCGGAATAGCTTTTGATTTTACTTGACCCAAGTCTGTACCGCACTGTGGCTCAGTCAGACACATGGTGCCTGCCCAAGAGCCTTCGACCAATTTATGTAGATACGTCTCTTTTTGCTCATCCGTACCGTACTGCATAATGGTATTGATACAGCCGGTTGATAGACCAGGATACATTGCCCATGGCCAGTTAGCTGTACCGATCATCTCAGCTTTGATAAGGTTCAATGAAGTCGGTAAGTTCATACCACCGTACTCTTCAGGGTACGAAATACCTTGCCAGCCACCATCGACAAACTGCTGATATGCTTCTTTAAAGCCTTTAGGCGTTGTGACCACACCATTCTCAAAATGACAGCCTTCAGCATCCGCTGGCTGGTATAAAGGTGCTAAAACATTTTCGGCAAAATCTGCCATTCCTTGAAGAATCATATCAACGGTTTCAGGATCTGCATTTTCGCCATTATCCAAATCTTTATAATGTGTTTGGTAGTCAAATACATCATTAATTAAAAACTTGATATCACGTAAAGGTGCTTTGTAAGTTAACATAGTCGCTCTCTTTAGTTGTTCGCTATCATAGACGGTGGACTTGGTTTTTAAGCCAGGGTTTACGGAAACGATTTTAATTATTTGGCATAAAAATAGAGAATATCTTGAGTCAATGGGTAGATCTGTTAAGGCTAGCTTGACTGTGTTGAAAACTGTTAAGTTATCCTTGATAAAAAACAGTCGTTACGCATTGATGCAGTATAAATCTTCTATAGCGACAAATATACAACCAATAACTAATATTCATGGTTTATTAGTATAATCGAAACATTAAGTTATTATTTTATCAATTGATTTTTTACTGTCATTTCCTGCTAAGCAATTATCTATTATAAAAATAACCGTATGAGCAGAACGATGGATAAGCCCAGTAGTTCTGTGCCCTTTTAAAAGTGGATTAACTATATAAGGAAGGTATTGTATGAGCGCATCGAAGTCCAAGGCAAAGCGGGTGTCTTGGCTGACAATATTATTGACTCGCCTGAAGTTTTTGATAGATGGTGAGCTTGCTCATTTGCTGACAGTCAATCAAAGCAAGAGACCGTGGCATATGCCTATTATCGCTGCCATTACCATTAGTTTCCCAGTATTTGTGGGCGCTTACTTTGACGCTTTGCCATCAGGTATCAAAGCGTCTTTGGGGGCAATGGTCATTTTGAATTTACCTTTAATAGGTAAGCTGCCTTATCGTTTAGTGACTTTGATGGCATGGGGCTTTGCCATGTCGTTATGCTTTGCATTCGGCTTAGTAGCACAGCAAGTGCCTATTCTTAGGCTGCCAGTGTTTATGCTGATAGCCTTTGGTGTGGTTATGTTTGGACGTTATTATCGCCAGCCGCCGCCAGCTGGCTTGTTTGTAATGATGGCTGGGGCGCTAGCATTATTTATACCACTGCCATTAGAGAAAATCATGTCAGCCACTGGGCTTGTGATGCTGGGCAGTGGCTTTGCCTTAATCATGGGGCTGCTGTATTCACTATTTTTATTAGCGACGCATCCTGATACGCCGACACCAACTTATAGCTATGAGCCTGATACTATTAGTGAAAGCATTATTGTCGCGGGTTTTGTCAGTTTAGCGCTCTTGATTCCCTTAATGCTAAATATGTCTAATCCGTACTGGGCAGCGGTTAGCTGTTTTCTGATCATTCAGGGTATCCACTTACGGACGATGTGGATTAAGCAACTACATCGTTTACTAGGGACATTGGTAGGCGCGGGTCTGGCGAGTTGGATGCTATCTTGGGGGCTGTCGATATGGGGTATCGCTATTTCAATATTGGTTATGATGCTTTGTATTGAATCCTTGGTAGATCGTCATTATGGACTAGCCGTTGTATTTATCACACCACTGACGATATTCATTGCAGAATATGGCAGTGGGTTGCCGCTTACGTCAGCGGTTTATCAAGAGGTCACGCACACACGCTTGTTGGATACACTACTTGGCTGTATGGTTGGTCTTGGTGGCGGGGTTGTCATGCATTCAACGAATTTGCGTGTACCGCTGCGCCGTATAGAAAAATGGCTGCTGACACGATTTGGCTAGGGCGTGTCCTCATTTCAAAAATGGTGATAAAAATGAGATAAATTGCAGTCAAACAAGGAAAATAGCGCAGATAATATCGGGATATTAACCAGCTATTTAACGATGTTTGGCAAAATTTAGCCATTTTTAGCCCGTTTAGATATGATCAATTGAATTGAGGACACGCCCTAGTATAAAAACGTAGATCGTTTTTGTCATTTAGATAGATGGTAGCTGCACTCGTGCACCGTTTATTATGTTGATACGTTTTCCAATGCGGTAGTCGCTTGCGCAACATCAATAGCGCATCCTGTCCAACGCTCAAAACTTAACGCCGCTTGCCCGATCAGCATGCCGTAACCATCTGATGTCTGAGCACCACGGATAGAAAAATGTTGTAAAAATGGCAGCTCACGTCCATACATCATATCGTAAGCATATTGGCAGTTTAGCGTATCGGCTAATGGCAAGGCTTCACCTGATAGTCCGATGGATGTGGCATTGACAATGATATCAAAGTCGCCACTTAAGTCAGCCGTCGCATAGGTCTGAATACTATGTTGATTTATCTTTTCGCTTGCGGTGCTAAGTTCATCGACTAAAATTTCTGCCTTACTCACTGTACGATTGGCGATGGTCAGCGTTTCAATACCAGCCTCTATCAGTGGCAATACCACGCCGCGCGCTGCACCGCCTGCGCCAATGATTGCCACGCGTGCACCATTCAATGGCCAGCCTAAACGCTGCATATGATTGACCAATCCTTGACCATCAGTATTGTCACCAAATAACGCCTCTACGGGTGATACACCTTTTGCCAATAGTGCTTTATCTAACAATAAAGTATTGACCGCGCCAGCCACTTTGGCATGTTCAGATAAGCCGCCTCGTGCTGCACAGCATTCATATGCGATCTGTTTAAAAGGCACAGTTACATTAGCGCCCACGCCGCCACCGTGAAAAAACGCTTCTACCACTGCCGTAAAACTTGCCGCATCATCTGGACAATATTGTCGCTGATAACAGATATCAAGTCCTGCTTGCGCGCCAAATAACGTATGGATTTCAGGAGATTTGCTGTGGGCAATCGGATTACCAATAACAATAAAGTGCTGGGTCATAAAGGCTCCACTGGCGGTACAGTGCATAAGTAAGGGTGATAGAGTAAGGGTATCAAAGCGTACTTATCATAAGGGATAACGCGCCGTTTGACAAACCTGAAGCTATGGATATAAATAGGTAAGTTTTTATGAGGTTAGCTCTTTAACAAATCTGTACTCTCTGCGAGTGTTATCCGTAAGGTAAAGGGTGGTCAAGCGCTAAGCAGTTGGGTAAACTAGAGAGCATGAAAAAGTAACCATATTATTTTTCCCTGTGCTTTTTAATGTGATTTATAGAATATTTAAATAGAAAAAGCGTATGTATAGAATTCAGTGATAGCAAGATTTCAATAACAGACACTATTCATTATCAGCGGCATACCTAGCTGCTTGTTAATACCATTTTCAGAACTATCTTAAAGTGTGAGTAAGTTGCCCATGTGGAATAACACCCTACAGACCCTTATGGTCAGTACGATAATGGCAGTTGGCGTGTCGTTAAGCGCCTGTGATAACAATAAAAGCAGCAAAGTATCAACAGAGGAGGTAAGTGCTGATAAGCAGACCGTCTCCGATACACCAAAACCAAAAGACCCTGCGCCAAATGCTGATTTAGATGGTGCTACTGCTCAAGAGGGCACCCCAGTCAAATATGATGTCGCGTCATGGGGTCCTAAGAAAGTCGAGCCGCTTCGTGTCGATCAACTAGACGATATCAAATCAACACTTGGTAAAGTGGTCAGCACCGATGAAAATAGCTTGGATTATGCCAGTAATCCTGCGTCCAAATACCGCTTTATGAATACCGAAGCACCTTATTTAGATCTTATCGATTCTGAAAAATATCTCGAGCTTGGCTGGTATTTTGCCAATCCTACCGACTCGGATAAAGAAAAAGAGCTGAGTCAAGGTCATGCCAAAAAATCCTATCAACTTGCCCGTCAATTAATGGGTGATGAGGGCGGTAAGCTGGTGGCTGATATGCTAAACGGTCAAATTATCAAAAATAAAGTCATCGGTGGGCAAAAAGTAGAGCTGGCAAAATGTGAGTTCTATAGCTGTATGCTGGTCATCAATAAGTCTGCTAGCCAAAAAAATCAGTAAGCCATGCAGCCATCAAATAGCTGGGTCTGTTTATCTGCATTAGACAAGCAGACCACAGCCAGTACCGCCTCATTAGACAATCGCGGATTGGCATACGCCGATGGTTTTTTTACCACCATGGGCGTTATCAATGGGCAGATACTGTGGGCGGAGTATCATCATCAGCGTCTCATCTCTCATGCGACTGCCTTGCAGCTTGATTTAGATAGTCATGCGATACTAACGATACTAAAAACGTATGCTACGCAGCTACAACAAGGTATGCTAAAGCTTATTATCACACGCGCCGCGCAAGATATCCGTGGTTATGGCTATGTGCCAAGTGAGTGCGGTAGCGCATGTGAGATTTGGCTAAAATCCTTAGCGATGAAGATTAGCACTACTGAGCCATTGCCGTTAGCTGATGGTATTTTTGTTCCGATGCAGCCTATGAGCACTGCTGTTTGTTTATCTTCGCAAATCGCTTGTCTGCCGCCGTCTCTTGCTGGACTAAAAAGTCTAAATCGTCTTGATAATGTGTTAGCGAGTGCGGAGTTGCAGGCTATCAAAGCTCGTTCATTAAACTCTAATGGCTCGCAAGATATTGGTGAGGGCTTGTTACGTGATATGACTGGGTGCTGGGTTGAGGGCACGATGAGCAATATGTTTTATCAATTATCTGATTACCGACTGGTAGAGTCGCCATCTTCAGAGATGATAAATACGGCTAATGATGATAAAGATAGTGCTGATAAAAACAAGGCTGTTAAAGGCAAAGCAAATTATTTAACCCAAGGTCAATGGTATACGTCATCAATGGCACAATCGGGCGTCGCTGGCGTGATGCGGCAAGTAATCATTGATGAGTTATCTACGACGAAATATCCAGTTGTTGTGCGGTCATTACAAGATAAGGATTTGCCACAGCTTCAGCAGCTTTTCTTTTGCAATGCGCTGCGCGGCATCATGCCAATGAGCAGTTTGACGTTATTGTCGGGTGAGGTGGTGGGTTTTTAATCTGTTTCATCCTATTCAAAAATATTAAATTTAGTATCAATAAAGTCGTCAGGATACAAAACAACTTCCTCGTTTCGATACATATCTTGCGCTTTTAACAGTGCTTCTTGCTCGTTCTCTGCATTAACTTCCACGATGTTACTTAGCGTTTCAACAACCTCTATCTGAAAGACTCTCTTTAATTTCTTATCTATTTTCATCATTACTATTCCCGATATACGCTTATCAAAATTTCTTTAGTATTTATATCCGCTATAGTCAAAATACTCTAAAAAGGCTACGGTGCTGCGGGTATAAATTTTTTGTAGCCTCTGTCTGCGTAGGCACAGCAAGCAAGAAAAATTGATACCCGCAGTACATAATGTGTCGATATTACTTTTCACTGACTATAGGTTAGCAAAGGCGCTTAAAAAGAAGTGATCGTCTTTTGTTACGTAGACTTGTGCGATAAGGAAAATCGATCAATGATAGTGATTTGATAAGGAGAGAAATCCATGGACTACGTCTACGAAGATGAACGAATACCTTTACAAATCCGTCGACTATTAATTTTTGATGAGATTTGCAAATTAGCAAAAAAACAACCTGATGAAATTATTCACTTATCAAGATTCACTGAATTATCGCTCGGTGTTATGTATTTGAAAGACTTTAAAAAGTTTATTGCGTTTGGCGGTGTGTTTGAGTATGCAGAAACAAGAGAAGAAGTTATCGAGCAACGTATTAGAGTTTTTCCTAACGACGAACCAGTCACGCGTGCACTAACAGTCAATTTAAAGCAGTTTACTCAGCCCGCGCGCACAGCTATCCAGCTGGTTTGGTATTGGAATAACTATGTTAAAAATAGAATGCACGCTTACGTCGATTATCGTGAAGAAGTGTTTTTTCGGATTAATGATGAAATTGACTCAGACTATCCACCGCATAAGTTTCATGACCGTCTCGTTGCAACGGCACGTTTACCTTTATGGGACGATAGAGAGGAGTTAATTGCAGACGTATATCGTGATAATAAAGGGCAACCGAGACCTGAACGCTTCAATGAGAAACGCTTAATATAATTTAAAATACGTAGAAATTGATCGTACCTTATTAAATATTATTGAACAGGAGATAACAAATGCGCACTGCCTATGAAGAAAAACGTATCCCACTACAAATCCGCCGATTAATGCTATTTAGTGAAATATGTCGTAAAGCAAAAAAATATCCTGATGAAGTCGTTCACTTAGCTGGTTATTCAAAGATAGCATTCAATATTGTTTACTCTAAGAAAGATAAAAAATATACAGCATTTGGTGGGGTATTTAAGTATGCACATATACGCCAAGAAGTCATAGAGCAAGGCGTAGACAAGCTACCTCATGATGAACCTGTGATGTGTGCGCTTACCGTAAAAAGGCAAGCTTTTACCAAGGCTTCTCGTACGCCATTAGGACTATTAATAGGCTGGAATAAACAGGTAAAAAACAAATCCTCTAAATGTATTAAAGACAATATGGACACTTTTTTTAAAGTAAATGATGAGTTGGAAATGGACTATCCTCCGCACAAGTTCTATGAACGATTGGTGGCAAGCGCCTATTTGCCACTTTGGGATGATAATCAAACTTAGTATAATTTTCGATAATGACCACGACCCAAAAACTCAATAATGCCTCTATCGCGTAATACTTGTAATTGCTGACGGATTTTATCTTTAATGTGGTTGTTTTCAGGATGTTTGAGTTTTAATAAGTCGGCAAACGCATAAACTTGATTGAGAGAAAAGCTATCTTCTAGTCTATCAATACATTGCCAAACATCTAGCGTCCAGCCACGCGAAGCGATAGATTGCGTGCGTAGAAACAAGGTTTTTTGAAATTGTTCAGTGACATTATCGCGTGGTATAACTTGCTGATTTTTGACTAAAAATACTTTTCCTGATTCGGGCACTTTACGCAAGTCAATATTACAGCCAACCCAGCCGGCGCGTTTGGCAGTGACTGATAATGGGTTACGTTTTATGATCATATCGGGTTTAAAAAAATGCTTGGGAATGATTAAGAAGTTGTTGACGCTCAATGCTTGAGAATAGGTCAAAAAGAAAAAGCTGGGATTATTATCGCTATTGATACGTTCAATCATGGTGTCATAAGCGCCATCATTAATAATGTTACTTAATTTTGCCTTCTTACTTTTTAGTTCGTATTCTTCTTTACAGTTTGCACAATAAAAGTCAGCGACAGGTTTGCCGTTCGTAAATGCAGCCAATGGTTCGGCATTACAATTAGGACAATAACTTTGGTTGGCGACCCAATCTTCACTTAATATCCTAATGATTTGACTGGGAGATTTATAGTCTGCAGCGAGATTTTGATTAAAATTTAGGTTCATAGCAATTTTTCGTTGTAGTAGATAAACTAGAAATATCAATAAAAGCGCAGGAATATTCAGCCATATAAATACGTATCAATACTAAGTTAATGGATAAGCTAAGCAAATGCCATTGAAAAATAGGCGTTTCAATGCTAAATTCTAGCAAACTTCTGCCTCGCGAGTTGCCATGAGCACGCCCACACCTGAAACGCCTCCTGAACGTCCTAATGATACGCTATCGAATGACCAAAAAGGCACTGTTGATGAACGTGTCGACGGGGCACCTTTGAATTCAAAACCAGTCGATGAGACAGGTGTAGAGGAAGTTCCGCCTACAGATGTCTCGCTCATAAGTGGTAATAATAAACCACGTCATTATAAAGCCGACAATCCTTCATTCTTTATGCAGCGTGGTTATCAAGTGTTGTTGGTACTCGGGTTAATTGCGGCATTTTTCTTAGTCATGGTTTATCAGACCTTATTTGGTCGGATTGAACAGCCGCAGCAAATGGTGACGATTGAAAAGGGTCAGACCTATTACGGGTTGCTACCGCAGTGGCAACAGGAAATTCCGCTATTTTCTGCCACGATTGCCAAGCTTTATATGAAAACGCAAGTCGATGGTCCATTGCACGCAGGTATTTACCAATTACCGGAAAACCCTACCATTGCTGAAGCGCTACACGTGCTTGGGCAAGGGGTAAAAGCGGCGATGGTTAAAGTACAAATTATCGAGGGCAAAACCTCAAAAGATTTGTATCAGGCGCTACGTGATAACAAAGGCATCAAAAAAGAAGTGCTAACCGCTGACAGTACGAATGCTAGCATCGCAGAAGCGTTAGATTTGGTTGGCATATTGCCGGATGCAGTTGCCAATAGTAATGATCCTATCGTCAATCACAATCTTGAGGGCTGGTTTGCCCCTGATACTTATTATTATGGGGAAGGCACTACCGACAAGAAGGTATTGACCGACTTGTACAAACGCCAACAGCAAGCGCTGACCAAGGCATGGGAAAACCGTGCGCCAAATCTCCCTTATCAGACCCCTTATGAGGCACTGGTAATGGCATCTATTATCGAAAAAGAAACCAGTGTGGCAGCAGAGCGTCCTTTGGTCTCAGCCGTCTTTAATAATCGCTTGAACAAAAGCATGCGTATGCAGACGGATCCCACCATTATCTATGGTATGGGCAGCCGCTATGAAGGCAATATTCGCCGTAAAGACATCGATGAAAAAACAGGCTATAACACCTATCAAATCGATGGTTTGCCGCCGACACCCATTGCACTGCCGTCAGCGGCTTCTATCGAAGCAACCTTACATCCTGCCGATAGCGCAGCGCTATATTTTGTGGCGACAGGCAACGGTGGGCATAAATTTACCAATAGCCTAGCTGAGCACAATCAAGCAGTTAAAGAGTATCTCGGTGTCATGCGTGAGAAGAAAGCTCAAACGCCGCCGCAGTAACACTATTTTATGTTGCTATTTATATTGCTTTAAAAAACCATCATTTATTGAGCATTATCGTTATAAAATAAAAGTAATGATAACGCTCAATAATGACATAAGGTCATATCATGTCAGCATCCATACAAGCGCCGTTTTCTCAAACCACCACTACGCCCACTCAAGGGCGTTTTATTAGTTTTGAGGGCACTGAAGGCGTTGGTAAAACCACGGCGATTGAGCAACTATGTGCACGTCTGCAAGCGCGCGGCATTGATTATCTGCGCACCCGCGAGCCGGGTGGTAGTCCGTTTGCTGAACGCTTGCGCGAGATATTGTTAGACCCGAATACCGCTATCAATGATGATACAGAGTTGCTACTCATGTTTGCTGCGCGCTGTGATCATATGCAGCAAGTCATTTTGCCAGCGCTGCAACGTGGTACATGGGTAATATGTGACCGCTTTACCGACTCGACGGTTGCTTATCAAGGCTTTGGACGTGCAGATGGCGATGCGATTGTCCGTGCCAAAATTGACATGCTTATCGAGCAGTTTGTGGTGCAATTACCCGAGCTTACACTGTGGCTAGATCTACCAGTATTAGAAGGCATGGCACGTGCTAATAAACGCAGTGCCGCTGACCGCTTTGAGCAGCAAGCGACGGAATTTTTTACCAGAGTACATCAAGGTTTTAGTGTCCTTGCTAGCGAGCAGCCTGAACGTATCCAGCGTATTGATGCCTCAGGCAGCGCTAATGAGGTCGGCGCACGAATATGGCTGACGATCGAAGAGAAGTTGGATATTTAATAGACATTTTCATAAAGAAATAAGCTTGCTCCAATAGAAAGCCCCAACTAACTAGTTGGGGCTTTGTTCATTGATAGGCATTTAATAAACACTATTTAAGCGTTGTTTATTTAGGTTTTATCTATATGACCAGTATCTCAATCATTTTTACCTATATCTTTATTTAATATAACTTCAGCAGTATTACTCTTGGCCGCCTTATCTTGGCCTGAGTCCGGTAGACGGTTGGGGTCTAGAGAGCCGTTTTTATTTTTAGGCGCACTGCCATTACCGTTACCACTGTTTTTATTACTGCTGGCTGTTTTCGGTATTATTGGCGTATTGGGATTCGCAGGCAATACTTCGGGATTGACCTGACTAGTACTGGCAGATTCAGCGGTTGCTATTTTTTCGTTAGCTCCTTCATGATTTAATGCTGTTGGCATGGTTGAAGATGGATTAGACGCTAAGCTAGCATCAGCTGACACATCATTAGGTAGATTTTGTTCAGCGTCTTTGTCGTTATATATCAAAGACGCTTCTTCTACATCACTATCATCGTCCGCCAGCTCTATTTCTTGGCGTTTTTCAGGCGCTTTAGAGTCGGACTCAAAGCTTGCGTCAGCTGCAGCGCGCGCTTGCTCTTGTTGCGGCGTCACATCGACCGGTTTTGGCTGTACGTCATCATCGACGACCAATGAAACAAGCTTGCGATCACGCGGCACCGTACCATCGAATTTGTCAGTAATTACATGTAGCTTGCCTTCTTTATCGACCGTATAAAGCGGCACAAATTGCTTATTATCGGCTTTATATTGCTCAAAGCTATAGCTGTCGGTGATATTGGTGATTTTAATACGGGCTTTCTTGGACAGCATACTGGCAAGCTTGGTATAGGTCACATCTTTGCCAAATAGCCACTGCGAATGGAAGTTTCCTTGCTTGTCATCGCGCTCACTTTTGACTTTTTCATCGCTAAACTTTAAGCGGTACAGTTTGCGCTCACCGAACTCATGACGATAGTGAATCTCGGATAAAGTATTCAGCTCTTTATCCATACTCATGGCAAATAAACGTCCGATACCGATGAGATCCAAATGATGGTCAGCGTGGTCAGAGACAGGATTGCCAAAGTAAGTACGCAAGCCACTCATGCGCGCGCTAGCGATGTTGGTATAGTTATTATGAGCAACGATGACATCAAAGCCCTGATCCTTTAGCGAGGTAGCGACTAACAAGGCGACAGGGTTTGAGCCAACGACCAAGATACCGTTGGTTTCAGGCTCACGAACACCCAAAAAGTTCCCTACCATTTTTGCGCCCAAACCCTGAATCATCACCGTACCAATAATGACCAAAAATACCAAAGGCACTAGTAGCTCAACCCCTTGAATATCATACTCTTGTAAACGAATGGCAAAGAGTGATGAGATGGCAGCAGCAACGATACCGCGCGGACCAATCCAGCTGATCATCAGTTTTTCTTTGGTCTTTAGGTTAGAGCCGATAGATGATACCCAAACCGATAAGGGGCGGGCGACAAACATTACAATCGCTAGTAGCACGAGACCTGCAAAGCCGACGCTCAATAAGCTTTCCAGCTCAACACGCGCTGCAAGAATAATAAATAAGACCGACACCAATAAGATGGTAAGCGATTCATTAAACTCTAAAATCGTATCACGCGGGAATTTTGGCCAATTAGCCAGCGCAACCCCAAGTACAGTCACCGTCAATAAACCGGATTCATGTTCCAGATGGTTGGAGATTGAAAACAACACCAGTACAAAAGCAAGGGTAAAAACATTGCGTAAAAATTCAGGAATCATATGGCGACGCATCAAAAATGCTAATGCCCACGCGCCAGCTAGCCCCATTGCCACTGCCAATACCACAATCTTAGCAAACAGCAAAATACTACTGGCTTCACCACCTGAGATAATATATTCATAGACCAATACCACCGCAATCGCGCCGATAGGGTCGATAATGATACCTTCCCATTTTAAGATATTAGAGATGGTTTTATTGGGTCGTACACTGCGCAGTAACGGCATAATGACCGTTGGACCAGTCACGCAGACCAATGCCCCAAACAATAAGGCAATAATAGGGTCGATATCAAAGAGCAAGTACGTCGACAGCGACACGATAGCGATAGTGATTAGCACACCGACGGAAACCAGCATCTGTACTACAGAGCCGTGTTGTTTAATCTCTTCAAACTCTAAGGTCAGCGATCCTTCAAATAAGATAATCGCTACGCCTAGTGAGATAAAGGGAAACATCAGTTCGCCGAGTACTAAGTCAGGATCGAAAACCCCTAATACTGGACCAACTATAATACCAATCAGTAATAAAAACAAAATGGACGGTTGCTTTAAATACCAAGCCAACCATTGGGCGGCAATGCCAATCCCAACCACGCCGGATAACAATAGGGCGGTATCCATAAATTAATCCTTTTATAATAATATAGTCATGCTGTAGAGCGATTCGAGGCTATAGCATTTAGCATAGACGGTTTTTTAGTTCATGATTCATTCATATCATTATCAAAAATCGCTATCGACAGTTACCGCAAGAGTCACAGCATGAGTCATGTATACTATATAGTAGCAAACACAGAATAATAGCAAAGATGAATACGCTTCTAGATAAAGTCGCGGAGCTTTAGAATATAAGATCTAATAGCCAGAAGCGCAAAAGAGAGAAGATACGGTAAAATAATAGCCAATTTAAACAATGAAACATTAATAAGTTTCAGCGCTAACTTTTGTTTGTTTTAAATGTGTTTTACTGGTTATCATAACATGATTTTATTTTATATAACTGAGTGCTCACTGTCACCCAAAGTGTTAGAAGACTCTTAAAAAGACAGACAGCATAAGTCATTTTGGCGATGAACTAGCGACTGAGTGCTGCAACGATGTTGTTCACTGGCTATGGTTGATCAGTGGTTTTAATAGCTAGCATGATAGCTCGATGAAGTCCTTAAGTGACGTCGCAAGTCATAATCGTATTCAGATGATTCTGAGTTTGCAGTGTGTGGTTTAGCGTATAGTGTAATTAGCGTATTCAAGTTAACTTACCGTATTGAGATAGATGCTCAATAGGTGACAAACTAAGCTGCAGTCAGTAAAAATACTCTATAAACTAAGATAAAAGTACTCTTTATTAATCATGAATTAAAATGCCAAGCCGTGCTATAAGTTAATAGCATAGCCACTCACAAAAATTATAAAAATCACTTGGATGAGGGATAAGATGCCAATCGACATATCTAAATCGAAAATCACCATAGCTACCATGCAGCGCTTGCTTCAACGCAGCACCTTGGCAATCGCTGTCGCTACTACCATGGTTGTTGGTATTAATCTCAACACTATGCCAAGTGCGCAAGCTGCTGTCACCACAGCGGATTTTTCAGGATTGGTACAGCAAGTCACGCCAGCGGTGGCACGCGTCAATGTGACCAAAACTGTGAGTGAGGCTGAGCTTGCAAAAGCCCAAACGGCTGAGCTGTTACGGAAATTCTTTGGTGATCGCCTACGTATCCCTGATCAAGCCGCGACGCCAGCGATTGAGCATGCATATGGCACGGGTTTTTTTGTGACCGATGATGGTTATATGCTGACCAATCACCATGTAGTGGCGGGCGCAGACAAAATTACAGTGACTCTCAATGACAGAACTGAGCTGGATGCGACCTTAGTTGGCAGCGATGAGCGCTCGGATGTGGCAGTATTAAAGGTCACAGGCAAAAAATTCCCAGCGCTACCGATTGGTGATTCTAGTAGCCTAAAAGTCGGTGAACCAGTACTGGCCATTGGCTCGCCATTTGGTTTCGATTATTCAGCATCAGCAGGTATTGTCAGTGCCAAATCACGTAACTTTTCGCGTGAAACCAGTGTGCCATTTATTCAAACCGATGTGGCATTGAATCCTGGTAACTCAGGCGGACCTTTATTTAACCAGCGCGGTGAAGTGATTGGCATTAACTCACGTATTTTTAGTGGCACCGGTGGTTATATGGGATTGTCGTTCTCCATCCCGATTGATGCGGCAATGGATGTTTATGAGCAGCTCAAAACCAATGGGAAGGTTGAGCGTGCTTATTTAGGTATTTATCCGCAAGATATCGATCGCAATCTCGCCGAAGCCTATAACCTAGCGCGTCCGCAAGGGGCGTTACTGACACGCGTGTCGCCTGATTCACCTGCCCAAAAAGCAGGACTAAAATCAGGGGATATTATTTTACGCTACAATGATGTCCAAATTATGGAAGCCTCTGATTTATTGAACCTGATTAATCGCGCGCGTCCCAATGATGGCTTTCGCATGCAAATCCAGCGTAATGGTAAGCAATCGCTTGTCACTGGCAAGCTGAGTGATGCCTCAAATGACATGCAATCACAAAGCCGTGGTCAGCAAAATAACGAGATAAGTCTGGGCTTAGCCTTACGTAATTTGACCCCAGAGGAACAAGCAGAGCTGGCTTCTGATAATAAAACTGGTGTCTTGGTCACAGCGATTGAACCAACTGGATTGGCAGCACGCTCAGGCATATTAGCAGGCGATATCATTACCAACCTACATCAAAAACCGATTAAAACCGTTAATGATGTTTCGAGTGCGGTGTCGGTATTGCCTAAAAAGGGAGTGGTGACGATCGAAGTTATGCGTCAAGGTATCCCCGGTATTATTGGATTACGGATAGAGTAGTTAAAGATATTGCTATTACTTGTGGCACAAAAGGACATAAGCGTTTGTTTGCTTGTATCGGCTAGCCAACGATGTGTTGACGATTGGTTAAAAGGCTTAAAAAGGTTTTATCGACCCTTGGCAATTACGCTAAACTGACGGTTTGGTTTAAAAGTTAGATTTTATCCATTTTACTGTATATTAATGGCGCAATGAGATTGAAGCAGCTGGGCAATTATTTTCAGAATGGCTTGCTTTGGCATTAATTGATTGATAGCGGTCAATCCAAAATATGCTACACTAGCAGGCGTTTTCATAGCGAGATAATCATCCTATTAATGTCAGATAAAATGGCGTCAAGGACGGTATAAGACATACAAACATTCAGTATTAACCTCGAGCAAGATCTTACCAATGATGTTTATGAGCATGCATATTATTTATAGTATCCATGCAGCTATTTGACAATGAATACTTCAAAATATGCATTGGTACTTGCAAACGACCTATCATGTGATAGCTTTAATCAAAGCTAGGATACGAGAGTAAGGCACAGTTATGAGCACAGCATACGACGATATTAAAACCCGACTACAAGGCTCAATGGTAGCTTTGATAACGCCCATGCTTCGTGACGGCACGGTCGATTATAAACGTCTGGCAGACCTCATAGATTGGCAGATTGAACAAGGCACACATTGCCTTGTCGCTGTTGGTACCACTGGCGAATCTGCAACCTTGTCAATGCAAGAGCACAGTGATGTCATTCGCTATTTTGTACAGCATGTTAAAGGTCGTGTGCCGGTGATTGCAGGTACTGGTGCGAACAATACGGTGGAAGCTATTAAGCTGACCCAAGATGCCGCAGATGCCGGTGCAGATTGTGCATTATTGGTCGCCCCTTATTATAACAAGCCGCCACAAGAAGGCTTATATCAACATTACAAAGCCATTGCTGAAGCTGTTAATATCCCGCAAATGCTGTATAACGTCCCTGGACGCACCGTCGTTGATATCGCGCAAGAAACAGTCGAGCGTTTAGCGGATATCGATAATATCGTTTCTATCAAAGACGCGACAGGTTCTGTTGCTCGCGGTGAACAATTAATAAAAGCAGTTGGCGATCGTCTTGTTGTCTTGTCTGGTGATGATGGTAGTGCCCTTGAGCTGATGAAATTTGGTGGTAAAGGGAATATCTCTGTGACTGCCAACGTCGCACCAAAAGCGATGAGTGAAACCTTTACAGCAGCCTTGCGCGGTGATTTCGATACCGCCAATCAAGTACATGATATCGTTAAACATTTACATCGTGACTTGTTTATCGAATCAAGCCCTATTCCAGCCAAGTACGCTTTGCACAAAATGGGTATGATAGATCAAGGCATTCGCCTGCCGCTGGTATGGCTAGCCGAGCAACATCACGCGACGATTGATAGTGCTTTGGTTCGTGCAAACTTATTATAAAATGATGCGTGTAAATGCTAACTCAGAGAGATAATATGATGAAAGTATCATCAATGACTGCAAAAATATTCCCTGCTGTAATGACGGTCGTGTTGGGTAGTACGTTAGTATTAAGCGGCTGCCAAGCGACAAAAGAATTTATTGGTAAGCGTGACAATGGTAGCCTAGAGTATCAGCAAAGTAAAAAGTTGGCGCCGCTACAGCTGCCAGCTGCTCAAGAGACTGCACCCTTTGTACCGCTTTACCCAACCCCTAATGCAGGCGCCAATACGCTCACATTACAGAACGAGTCTGGTAAACAGTACCAGCTACCAAAACCGCAACGCGCTGTTGCGAGTCGTACTGAATAAAGTCTTTTTTAACCTTATCTATGCCGCTGATGCTTTTATCAATACCAATGTATCTCATTGGTTTTATAAGTTATCAGCGGTCGCTGCGCGTTTTTACCACATAAGCTTGAACGAACAGGAAACCTCCTAATGCAAAAGCAAGAACTGCTCTATAAAGGCAAAGCCAAATCTGTGTATGAAACAGAAGACAACGACCTGCTGATTTTACATTTCCGTGATGACACCTCAGCGCTTGATGGTAAGCGTATTGAACAGCTTGCACGCAAAGGCGTGGTTAATAATCGCTTTAACGCGTTTATTATGCAAAAGCTTGCTGACGCTGGTATCGAGACGCATTTTGAAAAGCAATTGTCTGATGATGAAGTGTTGGTCAAGCGTTTAGATATGATTCCGGTTGAATGCGTTGTACGTAACTTTGCTGCGGGCAGTTTGGTACGTCGTTTAGGGTTGGAAGAAGGTCAGGCTTTGACGCCACCGACTTACGAGCTGTTCTATAAAGATGATGCGCTTGGCGATCCGATGGTTAATGAGTCAATCTCAATTTCTCTTGGCTGGGCAAATGAAGCACAGCTTGTTAAAATGAAAGAGCTGAGTCATCAAGTAAATGAAGTTTTGACAGCGCTGTTTGATGCTGGTGATTTGATACTAGTAGATTTCAAACTAGAGTTTGGTGTATTTCATGACCGTATCGTCTTAGGTGATGAGTTCTCACCAGATGGTTGCCGCATTTGGGATAAAGCCACTAAGAAGAAGCTCGATAAAGACCGCTTCCGTCAGTCATTAGGTGATGTCATCGAAGCTTATGAAGAAGTGGCAAGCCGTATCGGTGTACCACTGAGCTAAATGTAGAAAAATTAAAACCGTTAAAACATAAAAAAACTGAGCCATGGCTCAGTTTTTTTTGCACTTAAATTTATTAGCTGTCTTTGCGAGCGTCTTTGATTTTCTTAGCAGCAAACTCCATGGCATCTGCCGCTTTATCTGCTAATGTACCGACCACTTCTTTTGCCTTTGTAGTAGCAGTATCAGCTAAAGAAGAGTCTTTATCGCCCTTACTTTTAGCATTTTTATCTGAAGACTTACTATCTTTACTATCGTCTTTATCTGATGCTTTGTTATCTTTGTTGTCTTTGTTGTCTTTGTTGTCTTTGTTGTCTTTGTTGTCTTTGTTGTCTTTGTTGTCTTTGTTGTCTTTGTTGTCTTTGTTGTCTTTGTTGTCTTTGTTGTCTTTGTTGTCTTTGTTGTCTGAGCTATTATTTGAATTCTTACTGTCAGAACCTTTATCAGTATTCTGATCTTTAGTGTCATTGGCAGTGTTGTTGTCTTTCACATCATTTTTTTTGTCTTCTGCTTTATCACTACCATTTTGCTGCTTATTGCCTTGGCTATTAGAGTTACTCATTGTTGTATCCTTTTAATTTAATTATGTTTTTTAGTGTGGTATATCTGGGATCAAGATTACTATTATATTGAGTTAACTGTCTGTATAACATCAGTTGCAATAAGTAATGGTGGTCGCTATCAGACAGCCTTTGATGGCTTTTTATGTTAAATTTATGCTGCTGTGATAATAGAGTGTAAATACAAACCCTTATAAAAAGGTTATAACTGATGTTAGCGACTCAAGTTGTATCGAGTATTGTGGAGCCATCTTGGTTTGCCCGTCCCACTTGCGTGGTGGCTGCCGACTTAATTGGCAAGGTGTTGTGTCGAGAGCTGACAGACAGCGATGGTCAACAAAAAATCTTGCGTATGCGTATCTCAGAGACAGAAGCTTATATTGGCGAAGGGGATGCTGCGTGTCATGCGCATGCAGGCACACGTACGCCGCGTACAGAGATTATGTACCATATAGGCGGTGTTTTTTATGTATACCTGACTTATGGTATTCATCATATGCTCAATTTGGTCAGTGGACCAACAGAGTCGCCAGAAGCTGTTTTAATACGTGCTGGATTTTTAATAGAGGATAGCGCTCGCTTAATGAATGAGCAATTATTAGACGTTAACAAACAACTTAATCATATCAAACAGCTGGCAGGTCCTGGCAAGCTGACCAAGGGCTTACAGATAGATAGAACGTTATACGGTAAGCCAATCACGCCTGCTTCAAAAGTTTGGGTAGAGGATGACGGTTGTCAGCCACTAGTATCATTACGCCCCCGTATCGGCATTGATTATGCTGGCGACGCAAAAGAGTGGTTGCTGCGTTATATATGGACTGATCACCCTTCTTTATCAAAAAAGTAGAAAATTTTTTATAGTTTTAACTTAATTTTCAAGTATTTGATGAGGCGATTAATTTAATAAGGTTACTATTTAATGAGGCTAATATTTAATGAGGTTAAGACATGTATAAACTCACCTTTTTTGTACCAGACTCAGTATTAGAGCAGGTAAAGTCAGCGCTATTTGCAGCAGGTGCTGGCAAAATTGGCGATTATGAGCAGTGTTGTTGGCAAGTGCAGGGGATAGGGCAATTCATGCCACTCGTAGGTAGCACGCCACATATTGGTACACAGGACAGTTTAGAGAAAGTCGATGAATGGCGGGTAGAGATGGTGGTTGCGAAGGTTAATATTGGTGATGTCATTATCGCATTAAAGCAGGCGCATCCTTATGAAACACCTGCTTATGATGTGATTGAAGTCTTAGATTTTTGATCATAGTTTTCAATGCTTCTTAAAACAGACTATTAGTCTTCTTTTATTTTTAAGACATTATAGCCGGGATAGCCAAGCTCGATTTTATAATCTTCACCACCGCGGTATGCTTTTACTTTTATTTTGTTGTCGCCTTTTTTGTATTTAACGTCTTCAACACGGTAACCCATGCTACGGACTTTATTTGCTGCTCTTTGCTCGATAGCAGGACGGTAAATATCTTTATCAACGTTATTGATAGTTTCCTTATGTTTCTTATAGGCGCTACTGTCTTTATAAATATCTTCATAAAGGTCGCCATAAGGGTTATATCCAGGTGTCGTAACACAACCTGTGGTTATCGTTAATAGCACTGCTGCCATACTGCCCGCTGCTGTGGTTTTTAATAAAGAATTAATGTTCATAAGATGATCTCAGTGATGATATGAAAATTGCGTATGAAACGACGATAAATAGATAGTATACGATAAACAAGAAAAAGCGATAAAAAATGGTCAAATAAACCAAGGGCTGGCTTATTTGACCGCGGACATCAAATACTAAATGATGCCAAAATTTGATAAATAATAGAACCAATAAATGTTATTCGGATGCTATGGCTTTAATATTAATCTTTTTTAATCTTGATTACATTCAAGTTTGGATAGCCAAGTGTAATCTCATACTCTTGTGAGCCGCGTTTGGCTTCAATCTCAAACACGCCACGCTTATTTTTCTGTTCAAACTCTATATCTTTGACTCGATAACCCATACCCTCAACTTTATTGATAGCACGGCGTTTAATCGCTGGATAACGTGATTCGTTTTTGATGCTATCTTCATTTTTATAATGTTTATCTTTGTATTTGCCATTATCTTTATAGTCGTTTTTATCATCCCAGACATTAGACCAAGGTTTTTTGATCGAGCTGATCAGCCTGAGATCTGGTGAGCTATATTTTAGTTCATACGCTTGATTATTTTTCTTAGCAAGAACCGTCAGCACACGGTTACCGCGGTAGCTCTCTGTTCTGACGTCCATCACGTTATAACCTTTACGGCGTAAATCCTGACGCAGCTGCTGAATGGCACGGTTGTTTTCAGCGTGGTTATAACCGCTGTTGTCATTGTATATCGGATAATTGTCATAACCTGAACCGGCGACAGCGCAGCCAGCAGTAACGCCGACGAGTGAAAATGCAAGTGAGGCAGAAAGGACAGTTTTAAACGAGAAAGGTTTTAACGTTTTCATGATGGAATCTCCTAAGATATAAGTTGACTTAAAAAGTGCTTATATACAGTTGCAAAATTTTGTCAATATATAATGCAGAATAACGCTAACAATCATGAATAATACGCAAAATATGCTTATAAACTATGGATGTTTGTTCTTAATTATCGTTATTCTTGAAATATTTTCTTACATACACATAGTAAGACTTAAAGCTCATTAATACGTGTCGTTGGTGTTAAGAAGTTGTAAATTTTGCAAATAATTGCGTAAGCGTTCGATACTTTGAGTGACTAAGGTGTTGCTTAGAACAGCGAATATCGCTAACACTTAAGTGGTCTATATTAATTTTTTCTAGCTTAAAAATAGATATTTATATTAAAAGCTATTAATATCATATAGTTAATCCTATTAACTTTCTGAATTTAAACTGACGTAAGCATATGCTTACACGCAATGACGTTTACGCGACTTAACAGTAGCTCAATAATTTGACACTATACACACACGGCATAAGGGAATGTGACTCAAGGATTGAGTTGACCGTATTAAGGATAATATTTCAACGGCTAGCATCAGGATGATAATAGCAATTGGATTAAGGACACATAACCCGTGTTGCAGGCAGATAATGCCACTAGTAGTAAAAAGGGCAGGATGCCCAACTGTCACAATATGCTCAATATCTTGCAAGGATGCAGCGATTAGAGCCGTGGTGGGTAACAAGGATAGTTAACAATAAAACCGCATAACAATTAATTGCTATGCGGTTTTATCGTGTCTGAGGTTTGAGGTTTGAGGTTTGAGGTTTGAGGTTTGAGGTTTGTTCCTGATAAGTATCTGCTGATACACTGAGCATAAAAAAACCGCATTAGTTTCTAATGCGGTTTTCGTTTAAATAATCTGCCTACAAAAATTTTATCTTAATCCTTCTTACAAGCATCACTATTTACTAGTATTTATTTTCAGTACGCCATGCATCTACTTCACGCTCAGCATCATCTTTACTATGACCATAACGCTCTTGTACTTTACCAACGAGCTTATCACGGCTACCTTCAACATGTAATAAATCGTCATCAGTAAGGTCAGCCCATTTCTGCTTTGCTGAGCCTTTTACTTGGTTCCACTCACCTTTTAGAGTATGTTCATTCATTGCTATTTTCCTTGTTTTAGTTATTGCGTCTTTTACAGTAGCTGTTATTTAAAAGTTAAATCAACAGGTTGCATCACGCTTTAGTATCCGACTTATTATTTATGATTCTTATTGCTAGTACATGGCTGTTAAATAGCTTATTTCTTATATAGCGCATTTTAAATCATTTAACTACGTTACAAATAGCCAATGGCTAACTTGTGCTACTAATATATGAATTTCAAAATGCTTTGTCTGTATGGACAATGTTGATACTGTTGCTCAATTATAAAAAAAATCATGACTATGTTATGAGCAGTCTAGTTATGTAATCATTAGGATGTTTTGTCAGTGAGGTACGTAACTAAGGTGCATAACTACAGTGCACACATTTGACTATGAGTTACAGCATTAGCGAGATATAGTAGAGAATAGACTGTCAGTAATCACAGTCTTAAAAAGGAATTCAGTATCGATTTATTGAGAATGATAATATAAAACAGGGAGCGCGACCGTGGCGACTGAACAAACCAAATCCAAAGAGCAGACGCATTTTAGAACCTGTACTCTGTGTGAGGCAATGTGTGGTATCGAGATAAAGCACGATGGAAAAAAGGTTTTATCGATTAAAGGGGATAAGAGCGATCCATTTTCTAAAGGGTATATTTGCCCAAAAGCGACTGCCTTGCAAGATTTGCATGAGGATCCTGACCGCCTGCGTCATCCTGTTGAAAGAACGGCTAAAGGCTGGAAAGAAATTAGCTGGACTGAAGCGTTAGATAAAGTCGCAGCTGGTATTGGTGCAGTGCAAAAACAACATGGCAAAAATGCTTTTGGTGTTTATTTGGGCAATCCCAACGTACACAATCTGGGTGGCATGCTAACGATTAAGTATCTGCTAAACAGCCTCAAAACGCGCAGTCGCTTCTCTGCCACTTCAGTCGACCAATTACCGCACCATATCGTTAGCATGCATTTATTCGGGCATATGCTGCGTATTCCTGTGCCTGATGTCAACCGTACTAATTATATGCTCATCATCGGTGGCAATCCGCTAGCGTCTAACGGTAGTATCATGACGGCACCAAATATGCGTCAAAAATTAAAAGACGTTAAAGCACGTGGTGGCAAAGTCGTCGTCATCGATCCAAGACGTACTGAAACCGCTGATATCGCAAGCGAGCATCACTTTATTCGTCCAGCGACTGACGTGTTGCTATTATTAGCGATGCTCAATGAGATTTATTTGCAAGGCTATGCTGATAAAGCTAGCACCAATAATAGAGCGGCAGCACTCGCGCCAGAAATCGGGCAACTGGCAGATTTTGCCAAAGACTATAGTGCAGAGTCAGTTGCCGCTATTACGGGCATAGCTGCGGTTGACATCAAGCGACTGGTCACAGAATTTTGTGAAGCAAAAAGCTCGGTTTGCTATGGTCGGATGGGTATATCAGTGCAGGAATTCGGTTTATTAAGCCAGTATTTGTCTATGGTTATTAATATCGTGACGGGGCGCTTGGACGAAGTGGGTGGTTTGATGTTCCCGAATGCTGCAGTCGATGTGGTGAATAATTCTGGTCCGGGGTATTTGGGTAAGCGTCATAGTCGCGTCAGCAAGCTACCTGACTTTAATGGCGAATATCCGGTGGTTGCCATGAGTGATGAGATGTTGGTTACAGGTAAAGGTCAATTAAAAGGCTTTATGACGGTAGCAGGTAATCCTGTCTTGAGTACACCCAATGGCGAAAAATTAGATCAAGCCTTTGAACAGTTAGATTTTATGGTCGCCATTGATTATTTTGTTAATGAAACCAGTCGCCATGCTAATATTATTTTGCCACCAGTCTCACCTTTAGAGCGCGACCATTACGATGTTACCTTTAATAATTTTGCCGTACATAACGTCGCTAAATATTCAAAAGCGTTGTTTCGTAAAAATAAGCACGCCAAGCATGATTGGCAAATCTATCTAGAGCTGGCAAAGCGCTTGGATAAAAAAGCGTCTTTAGTAACCAAAGCCGAACGGTTGTTAATAGAGAGATTAGGACCAAAATTCATACTCGATCAAGGATTGCGGCGTGGACCTTATGCTGGCATGACACTGAACAAGCTCAAGAAAAATGCTCATGGTCTTGATTTAGGACCGCTTAAAACCATGCTGCCGCAAGCGTTAAAGCATAAAGATAAGCAGATTCATCTGAATGTCGATTTTTATCAAGCAGATCTTGCCCGCGTGCAAGCAATGATGCAAAATTATGATGACAGCGAGATCTTATTGATAGGTCGTCGCCATGTCCGCAGTAATAATTCGTGGCTGCATAACAGCTATCGCTTGGTAAAAGGTAAGCCGCGCTGTACGCTCATGCTGCATCCAGATACTGCTGCGCAATATGGTATTGAGGATGGTCAAGACGTGAAAGTCACCTCGCGCGTCGGTAGCGTGATTGTTGCAGCAGAAGTTACTGATGAGTTGATGCCAAATGTAGTGAGTATTCCGCATGGTTTTGGACATGGTCGCAAAGGCGTTAAGCAAAAAATCGCTCAAGCGCATGCAGGCGTCAGTGTGAATGATCTGACAGATGATACGTTGATTGATGAGTTAAGCGGTAATGCGGCTGTAAATGGCGTCCCTGTGCAATTGCAAGCTATACATGCAGAAGCTGCTGAGTCAGACAGTTCGAACTCTTCGTCACATTCAAAAGCTGAGTCGGGTAGCGCTGCATAAATGCAATCAGTAGTATAGTTAAAGTTGGACTCGAAAGCGCTTATTTATAATGATAAGCGCTTTTTATTTACCTTATTAATTTGTCTTAGACTAAATCTAGATACCGATAAAATCAAAATCAACCTCAGGTATCTCACCCTGTATCAATAAGCTAATTGCTTTAGCCGAACCACATGCATGCGTCCAGCCAAGCGTGCCATGACCAGTATTGAGCCATAAATTATCAAAAGTGGCGTCAATATTTCGACTACCATGTCGGACTTTACCCATATGCGCGCGCCCTATTAATGGGACATTTGAGGGCGTCATTGGTCGTAACCCTGTCCAATATTGTACAGAGTTGGCAATGATGCCTTTAGGAAATAACTGCTGCACGCGGCGAGTAATGGCTTCACAGCGTACGGTATTCAAATCTAAGTTGTAGCCATTAAATTCTGCTGTCCCTGCCACTCGCAATTTATCACCAAGACGTGAAGTGACCAGCTTAAACTCATCATCAATGAGACTGACAAAGGGTGCTAGATGTGGGGCGCGGGGGTTGATTTGATAAGTGGCCGAGTAGCCTTTGGCAGGGAAAATAGGCAGATGCATACTAAGAGGTTTCATCAAAGTGACGCTATGGCTACCAAGCGCCAGTACATGGCTATCTGCACTAAAGGTTTGTGCATTTTCGCCATTAGGTCGAATGGTAATGCTATGTACGTGCGGACGCGCAGAGTCAGCATCCATATTAATCGCCAAGATCTCAGTATCGTATAAAAACTTAACGCCAGCCTTTATACAGTGCTTAGCTAAACGCTGAGTAAATAGATGGGCATTGCCTGATTCGTCACGGCTAGTATATGTCGCGCCTTTGAGCTTATGCGCAATGGGGTAGAGTGCTGGCTCGAGACTAACGGCATTATTGATGTCAATCACATAACGCTCGCAGCCGAGCGCCTGCATACGCTCTGTAGGCGCTATTGCAGCATCAAACTCCGCTTGATTGGTATAAAAATGCATAATACCGCGCGTTTGCTGCTCGTAATTAATCCCAATATCCGTGCGTAATTGTTGTAAAGCATCGCGTGAGTACAATCCCAAACGTACCATTTGTACTAAATTTGCATCAGTACGATCTGCGCGGCACTCTTGCAAAAACTGCATCGCCCATTTAATTTGCGTCTTATCCGCACGCAATCGATAAAGCAACGGTGCATCCTCGCGAAACAACCATTTGAATGCTTTTATCGGTGCAGTAGGATTTGCCCAAGGGGTCGCATGCGAGACTGATATCTGTCCGCCATTGGCAAATGAGGTTTGCATACCTGCCGCTGACTCACGCTCAATCACGGTCACATCATAGCCTGCTTGGCGGAGATACCATGCGGTGGTCACGCCCACCACGCCTGCTCCGAGTACCGCAATATGGGTCATAGATTACTCTGCTGCGATTGATGAAATTAAATGAGAGCGTTGTTATCTGGTATTACTTAGGGCGAGCAACATCCGCTTGTAGCGCCAATGGTAAGTCCAATATGGTCAGACTACTTTCAGCCAACTGTTCTGGACGAGCCACGACCAATGCCTCAAAGCCTTCACTAGTAGTAATCGCATTGACGACTTGTACTTTATCCAGTTTTTCACCAGCGGCAGGAGTTGTACCTGAGCCTTTTAAATTTGTTCCTTTTACATAGTGCAAAAACGCTTTCGGCGCTGATTTAAAGTAAATACGGGCGATGACTTCTTGACCCAAATAACAGCCTTTATCGTAATCCATGCCGCCGCGCTGATGCAGACGCAACTCTTGTGGTTGGAATTCGCCTTGCGTTGCCGCTACTATCCAATAGTTACCAGTTGCGATACTAGACTGCATCCAAGCTTGAATATTCTTAGATGTATTGTGGTCGTCCTGATGGCTAAAAGTCGGCACTTCATCAATAACACAAGGATAAATAGGTGTCGGGGCACTAGTATCAAACTTTGAAAAGGCACCGAATTTTTTTAAATGTCCTTGGAAAGCCTCAGCGCAATCTGCACTGATGACCATGTCAAAATGCTTTTCCGCTTGTTTTTTAATCCAAATACCGAATTCTATGCGACCTTTTAAATTCCCAATGGCTGCGGCTTGATAGCTAAGTCCAAGCTTAGTGACATCACAAGTTAATTGTCCTTGCAAAAATTTTTCGGCATCCTCACCTTGGATAGATAATTGGGAAAACTGTGGTAACGTCGCCGCATTGATAGATTGAGTCATTGTTATTATCCTTCTAAAAAGAGGTTTTTTATAAAGCACTAAATGTTAAGAATAAGTATCAAAAAATGATAGCTCAGATTTTTATGCCAAGATAAATAATTATAAAATCAGATGAGGCTAAGAAGAGTACCACAAAAAACACCCTCATAAAAAACGTCATCGTTAAGATAGCTATCAAGCGTTAGATTGGGCACAGCCAGCGGTTTTCAAGCGTACAAATTGGTTAAAGAGCGCGAGTTACGGTACAATGTGAGCTCTGGAATAAACCTAATATATGATGGCTGCCGAGGGAATTATGAGCTTACCAAATTGTCCGAAATGTGATGCTGAATATACGTATGAAGATGGCGCGCTGCTGGTATGCCCGATGTGCGCTCATGAATGGACAGTGGCAGAAACCGATGTAGCACAATCTGAAGATCAAGACGCGGTCATTCGCGATGCCGTTGGTAATGAGCTGCAAGACGGCGATGCCGTGACCGTGATTAAAGATTTGAAAGTCAAAGGCTCTTCAACCGTCATCAAAGTAGGAACAAAAGCAAAAAGTATTCGTCTATTGCCAGATGCGACCGATGGTCATGATATTGATTGTAAGCTTGATGGATATGGTCCGATGAAACTTAAATCATCGGTAGTTAAAAAAGCTTAAGCAACACGTTTATTGTGAAAAAAATAATACAAATTACTGAATAGATAATCCCTAAGTATAAAATCACTAAATAAAAAACGATTAAGTAGAGAATAACTATGAGCACTAAAAACGAACAACTATTCGCGCAAGCACGTAAGCATATCCCTGGCGGTGTAAATTCACCTGTCCGAGCTTTTGCTGGTGTCGGTGGCACACCAATATTTATGCACCGTGCCAATGGTAGCAAAATCTACGATACCGAAGACAATGCTTATATTGATTATGTCGGCTCTTGGGGTCCGATGATTTTGGGTCATGCCCATCCAAAAGTTATTGATGCGGTCAAAAAAGCGGCTGATGATGGTTTGAGCTTTGGTACGCCAACGCCATTTGAGACCACCGTTGCCGATAAAATTTGCGAAATCGTCCCGAGTGTTGAGATGATTCGTATGACCAGCTCAGGCACGGAAGCGACGATGAGTGCGATTCGTTTGGCACGTGGTTATACTCAGCGTGACAAAATCGTCAAATTTGAAGGCTGCTACCATGGTCATTCAGACAGCCTACTAGTAAAAGCAGGCTCAGGCATGCTTGATATTGGTGAGCCAACCTCAAAAGGTGTACCAGCAGATTTTGCCAAGCATACTATTACGATTCCATATAACAATCCGCAAGCGATTAAAGACTGTTTTGAGAAATGGAGTGAGGAAATTGCCTGCGTTATCTTAGAGCCTATCGCTGGTAACATGAATATGGTCATTCCAAGCCAAGAATTCCATGATACCTTGCGTGCAGAATGTACTGCCAATGGCGCAGTATTGATTTTTGATGAAGTCATGACGGGCTTTCGTGTTGGACTTGGCGGTGCGCAAGCGCACTTCGGTATCGACCCTGATTTAACCTGCTTTGGTAAAATCATCGGTGCCGGATTGCCAGTTGGTGCTTTTGGTGGCAAAAAAGAAGTCATGTCTTGCATCGCGCCACTTGGCGGTGTCTATCAAGCGGGTACGTTATCCGGTAATCCGCTGGCGATGCGCGCCGGTATCGCCATGTTTGAGGATTTAACTGCTGACGGCTTCTATGATGAGCTATCAGCGAAAGTAGATCATTTGGTTGATGGCTTCCAAGCGGCTGCTGACAAGCATGGCATCAATATGCGCACCAATAAATTGGGCGGTATGTTTGGTATGTTCTTTGTCAAAGACAGTGCGACGACTGTACCTCAAAACTTTGATGAAGTGACTGAGTGTGATATGGAGTTATTTAATACCTTCTTCCACGGTATGCTTGATCGTGGTATTTATCTGGCACCGTCTGCTTATGAAGCAGGCTTTATGTCTATCAAGCATAGTAACGAAGATATTGAGGCGACTATTAAAGCCGCTGATGAAATATTTGCAGAAATGGCAAAAGCGTAACACAGCAGTTTTAGGCGTTTAAAAAAACCAGCATAGTGACAAGATTACTGTGCTGGTTTTTTATAAATAATAAAGGCAGTTGTATTTACCGCACTTTATCAAACTTACGGTCTCTCAGACTCAAATTACCGCGCAGCACATCCGCATACATACGAAAATCACTAGCAAAGCTTTTCAAAGGAAATTTAAAAGAGGCGGGTTTATTCTTTTCAAAGAAAAAATGTCCGACCCAAGCGCAAGCGTATCCTGCGGCAATACCTTTAATTAAGGGTTTTGCTGAGCGATTCTTAACAGATTTTGCCAGTCCAATTAATCCAAAGCTACTGCCTGCAAAATGCAATCTACGGCAAGCCATATTTTGATGCTCATCAAGATAAAAGTTATAAAATGACGGTTTGTCTGAGCTATCCATTTTTATCAGATTGTTATGGCTGTCTTTTTCAGCAGTAATTTCTTTAGTTTGTGACGTTTGCGTAGGGGTGTTATTCATTGATTTGGCTTCCTTATAGGTTATGTCTCATCTATCCGTAATGAGGCTTTTCAGTAGAATGAAATAGCTTGATACCATAAAGCTCATAGGTAAGTACTTGTTCTCTATTATAATATAGACAATAGTGGTGGTAGCAAGCCAATATTGAACAAATAATGGCTAAGGGTAGAAGATGTTTTTTGCTTCACAAAGTATCTATCTTATTTTTAGCCGCTGTTTAGCGGTTGTCTTCGCTTACTTGCCAGCGTTTGGCATAAATGTTTTAATGGCAAAACTTGCCATCATTTATGTGATTATTATCTTTTTTATATATGGTAGTCCTTACTTTAATCCAACTTACTTTCTATTTTAAAAGCCTAAACCCTTTTAATTATCTTTTGATCTGACACGGTAACGACCTTACTTATGCCCAAAGACAACCTAAAAAATCCACCACTCGCAGAAGATGAACTGATGGCAGCCATTGATATTGGCTCCAATAGTTTTCATTTAGCCATTGCTCGCCTCGATCATGGTGAAGTGCGAAAAGTGGTGTCTATGTCTGAAAAAGTTCAGTTAGCTGCAGGACTGGATGAGCATAATATTTTGGGTGCAGCAGCGGAGCAGCGCGGTTTAGACTGTCTCAGCCGCTTTGTGGCGCGTCTAGATTCGGTGCCTCCTGAGCGTATTCGTATTGTTGCGACCAACGCCTTACGCCAAGCCAAAAATGCCAATGATTTTATCAGCCGTGCCAATAAAATCTTACCCAAGCCTATTGAGATTATCGCGGGACGAGAAGAAGCGCGTTTGATTTATCTAGGTGTCTCGCATACCAATGCCAGTAGTGACAAGCGTCTGGTTATCGATATTGGTGGCGGCTCAACAGAGTTTATTATTGGTCAAGAGTTTGATCCATTATTGACCGAGAGCTTACAGATGGGCTGTGTTGCCTTTACGCAGAAGTATTTTGCTGATGGGCAAATTACCAAAGAGGCCTTTAACAACGCCATATCGGCTGCGCGCAAAGAAGTGCTGGCGATCAATGGGCGCTACCAAAAAGTAGGCTGGAGCAGCGCCATCGGATCGAGTGGTACTATTAAAGCGGTACGTAACGTCCTTGTTTCAAAAGGCTGGGCAGACGAGCAAGAGCGCATCACTTATAAAGGTGTTAAAAAATTAGAAAGATTATTGCTTAAAATTGGCAACGTTGATGACATTGATTTAGAAGGCGTCAAAGAGCACCGTAAAGCCGTATTTCCAGCGGGCGTTGCGGTATTACGAGCAGTCATGAAGGTGTTGGGCGTAGATGCTATTACTTACTCAGATGGCGCGCTACGCGAAGGTGTCATGTACGATATGCTTGGACGATTTGCCAGTGAAGACGTACGTGACCGCAGTGTATTGGCACTGATTAAGCGCTATTCAGGCGATAAAAAGCAGGCTAAGCAAGTAGTCAAAACCAGTCGCCACCTTTTTGGGCAAGTGCAAACTAAACTTGGACTCAGTACGGAAGATGGCGATCTACTCAGGCGAGCTGCATTTTTACATGAGATAGGACTGGCGATTGCTCATAGTAGCTATCACAAACACAGTGCGTATTTGATGGAACATTCTGATATTCCAGGGTTTTCACAAGTCGACCAAAAACGTATGGCACAGCTGATGTTAAATCATCGCCGTAAGCTCAAAGCAGATATGTTAGAGCAGACGTGTACTATCGGCGGTGATCAGCTCGTTTATCTGTGCTTGCTGCTACGTTTGGCAGTACTGGCACATCACAGTCGCAGTGATTATGAATTACCAACATTAGAATTAAAAGTAGATGATGACAATCATTGGCAAATCATGGTTGGTGATAGTAGCGAACACTATGCTTTCTTATTGTCTGATTTGCAGACTGAAATAGAACAATTTGCCAAATGGGGCGTCAAACTAAGCGTCATTGAGGTTTAATTTTTTATCAGCTGAAACTGTTAATAGATTACTTGATTAATGCGGTTAGAAATAACATAACAAAAGCGGTGTTGTCGGTAATGTTATGGCATATAAGATGTGCTATTATAGTTTTTATTGAGTTTACAACTGTACTTTCATTATCCTAAAACCGATAACGATGCCAGTATTAATCTAACCATATTGAACATAGCTCTATTGAGTATAACTAAGAAAGGGAAGCGTCTATGAGTACCGTCTGGGATAGCGTTCAGCTTGCACGGCATGCCAAACGTCCATTGTTTATGGACTATGTAAATCAGCTGTTTACCGAATTTGATGAGTTGCACGGCGACCGCGCTTTTGCTGATGACAAGGCAATCCTTGGTGGACTTGCACGCCTAAACGGTATGCCGGTGATGGTTGTTGGTCAACATCGTGGTCGCAGCACACGTGAGCGTATTGAGCATAACTTTGGTATGGCAAACCCTGAGGGCTATCGAAAAATCATTCGTTTGGTCAAAATGGCTGAGCGCTTTAATATTCCGGTTATGACCTTTGTCGATACCCAAGGAGCTTATCCGGGTATTGGTGCGGAAGAGCGGGGACAAGCACAAGCCATTGCTGAAAGCATTGCTGTGTTTTCTAGTTTAAAAGTGCCTATCATCGTCACCATTATTGGTGAAGGCGGCTCAGGTGGCGCATTGGCGATTGGCGTTGGTGATAAAGTGAATATGCTACAAAATAGTATTTATTCAGTCATCTCTCCTGAAGGCTGCGCTTCTATTCTATGGAAAACTGCCGAAAAAGCGCAAGATGCCAGTGAAGCCTTAAAGTTAAATGCTATCAATCTGTATCAAATGGGCTTGATTGATGCGGTCATCGACGAAGGTGAAGGTGCTCATATTCAGCCACAGCCAGTAATGACGGCATTAAAAGCTCTATTGGTTGAGCAATTGGATGAGCTGAAAGATTTAGATACCCATACGCGTTGTGAACTACGTTATGAGAAATTCAAATCGTTTAACTCAGAAGTCATGTTGCCTTGCTAGTATGTCCTGTGTCTAAATAGTTGACAATCAGCTTTTAGCACTAGAGGCTTACGCTTAATGTTAAAATAAAAACGTGTCATGTTATGGCGCGTTTTTTTGTGTCAATTAATTCATATACTAACTAATGAGATAAGGTCAATGATGAGCAGCAGTGCAATCCTACCACATCCTATTGAGCCAATAGCTGAACTGCCGATTAACGATAATTTGGCAAAGGCATTATTGACCAGTATGGCTGAGTATGGCGAGCAGCTACAGGGTCGGCGAATTTGGCTGGCCTGTAGTGGTGGGCGTGATTCATTGGCACTGGCAGCACTATGTGTGCAACTCTATCAGCAAGGTCGACTGCCATTTTTACCGCAACTATTGCATGTCAGCCATGGCTTGCAAGCGGATAGCGCTATTTGGGCTGCGCATGTTGCTAACTGGGCAAAGGCTCAAAAGATACCATACACTATTTTGCAGGCACACGTAAATGGACATGATGAGCAAGCCGCACGCCAAGCACGTTATGATGTGATGCGTGCGCAACTCAATCAAGATGATGTATTACTATTAGCCCATCATGCTGATGACCAAGCTGAAACTGTGTTGATGCGATTGATTCAGGGCGCAGGAGTAAATGGTCTGTCGGGTATGCATCCGTGGCGTGTACAAACGCAGGACGCCCATCGCATCATATTATGGCGACCTTGGCTCACTATACAGCGCGCCAGTATTAGTGCCTATGCTCAGCGCCTAAAGCTGCCTTATATTGATGATCCCACCAATGATGGCGGTGATAACGTCCGTAGTGGACTGCGCCGTGACATCATGCCAGTATTGGCAAAATACAATCCTAACGTCATTGATAACATAGCGCGTAGCGCGCAGCTACTAAGCGATGCGCAATTAACGGTTAATGCACAAGCGGCAAAAGATTTACAGTGGACGGAGGTAGCATCATTACAGCTGCCACCTGCCCAGCGCGCGCTAAATATAGATAAATTGCAAAAACTACCACTTTATCGCCAACGACAACTATTGCATTATTGGCTTGGTCAAGATGAGCCATTACCGCCTGCTAAGCAGCTTGTCGATAACGTATTGAGCTTAAGCCAGCGTGATGATCATGATCATCAAACGGAATTGTTTTGGCAAGGACGCGAACAGTCATATACTATTCGCCGTTATCGTCAGCAGCTTTATCGTCTAAGTAGCGACTGGCTCAAATGGTTAGAGTTGCCGCTTGCCGAACAGACGCAGAGCTTGTTGACTCATACTGAGTCTAATCTTATCGGGGCAGATGTTCATACAACTGGAAGACAACCCGTTCCAATTAATCTACGCAATGATGATAAATTCACTTGGCAATTACAGATTCTGCCAAATGAAGTAATGCGACTATTAGAAAGCTATAAAGTAGAAAGCGATAAAGATAAGCTTAGGATTACCTTTGCGCCATTAGATCGTAATCAGCGTGTGCAAACCGCATTGGCGTCGCGTCCACAATCGGGCAAAAAGCTCTATCAAACCTTAGGTATTCCATCATGGATGCGTGAGAGTTTGGTAGTCGTTAGCGTGACTTTGATAAATAAAGAAAGTAGTGAAAACGAGCTTTTAGAGAACGATTGCCCGATAGAACAACCTATTTTATTATTATCACCTTTTCATAGCTGGGTGTTGGATGCTGAGCAGGCGAATATTAATGTAGATGTAAAACAGCTTGCCGCATTTATCGACAGTCATTTAATTGTGCATTAAACCTGTTAAATAATAAATATGCGACGTTCTATAGTGATGATTACTTAAACAGCAACTCCATTACTGAGCCTTTGAATTTCCCGAACAGCGCCAGTAGCAGTATGGTAAACTGACTGTCATTTTACCTATCATTATGTTAGTTTGAATACCTTTGGTTTTTTGAATAGGAGACATGTATGTCAGTATTAGATAATAAGAAAATCAGCTTTATCGGTGGCGGAAATATGGCGCAGGCTTTGATTAGCGGGCTTGTTAGCTGCGGTGTCAAACCGAGTCTGATTACCGTTGCTGATCCGAGTAGCGAGGCGCGCGAGCAATTGGCTGCTAAAGGATTGAATACGGTTGATCCAACTGCTGATGCAAAAGCTGCCGTTATCGATGCTGACATTGTGGTACTGGCGGTCAAACCGCAAGTGATGAAAGCGGTGGTCAGTAGCTTTTCGGATATCTTAGACAAACAGCTGGTGATTTCAGTGGCAGCAGGTTTGTCGACTGAGCTTTTATCTGACATGTTGGGTGGGTATGACAATATCGTCCGCGCGATGCCAAATACACCTGCGATGATTCAAATGGGCGCAACGGGTCTGTACGGTACTGATAATATTTCTGCTGAACAGAAGCAATTGGCAACGGCGGTCATGGAAGCATCAGGATTGGTCATGTGGGTCGATAATGAAGAACACATGCATGCGGTAACTGCTGTATCAGGGTCAGCTCCAGCGTATATGTTTTACTTCATTGAATCCATGATTGACGGTGCAGTGGCTTTAGGTTTGGATAAAGAGCAGGCTTCAGCGCTCGCTATGCAAACCATGTTGGGCGCGGCAAAAATGGCAATGGGTAGCGAAGATGCGCCAAGCGAGCTACGTCGTAAAGTGACCTCACCAAACGGCACAACCCAAGCCGCCATTGAATCAATGCAAGCCAATGACATTGGTCGTCAAATTGGTGAAGCCATGCAAGCGTGCTACGATCGCAGCCAAGCCTTGAGTGAAGAGATGAGCAAATAATCATCTTTATAATAGAGGTAGTATTTTATAAAATGCTGCCTCTGACTGGTTATAATAAATGCCTGATAATGACATTCGTCATCCTAAAACCTGTTAATAATGTCACATTGAGTAGCGCTTCATGAACAACATGTTATTGCAAATTTTTGATTTGGTCACCACCTTCGCCATGATGTTGGTGTTTATTCGTTTTATGCTGCAGTTTGCAGGGATGGATGCCAGCAATCCTATGATTGCGCCTGCCTATAAAGCGACCCATATCGTCGATGTCTTTGGACGTATTTTTCCAACCGTTGCACAAGGTCGTATTAGTATCGCTGCCATCGTCCTGATGTTTTTGATTCGTCTGATTGATATCGCAGGAAAAGCAGCATTAACACATAAGGGTATTGCGCCAGTCCCATTGTTTTTTACCGGTACTATCAGCTTGGTTTTAGACTTTTTACGCATGTGCCGCTACTTGGTGATAGGTTCTATCATCGTTAGCTGGATTGTGGTTTTTACACAGTCTCAGCATCCGCTTATCGGTATTATTGTAAATTTAGCAGAACCTATTTTGGCACCGTTTCGTCGTATTACGCCAAACTTAGGGATGATTGACCTATCACCGATGATTGCCTTTTTCGCCTTTTACCTACTCGAAATCTTTATCGGTGGTTTGGCATCAAGCTTTATGCCGATGTTAGGTTAAGCCAGTTAAGTTAAAAAGATTTTCGGGATAATAAAATTTCAAATAAAAAAGGCGCTCTATACAAGATAGAGCGCCTTTTTTATGTTCGTTATTTAGATAAAATTATACGATAAATACTAAGTGCTAAAAGCGCATAAAGCGGTTGGGTATCAATTGCGCTTTAGCATCCTCAGGGTGCGGTGCATCAGCGGCACGCAGCGTTTTGGTAATCCAGCTATCCGCCGTTTTTACCGCCTCGATAAGCGCATCACCCATCGCTAAGCGCCCAGCGATAAAGCTCGCTAGTGAACAGCCAGAGCCGTGAAATTCGCCTTTTAGGCGTGGTAAGAGACTTTTATGTACCATCTCGCCTTTTATGTATAAATACTGCTCAATATCACCGCTATCGAAGTCGTGTGAGGTTTTGACCAGTACTGCATGAGTGCCTTGTGCACATAGCTTCTGAGCACCTATATGTAAGTCTTGTTCAGCACTCAAGGCGCGCAGCTCATGAGTGTTAGGGGTAATCAAGGTGGCATAGGGTAGCAGCTGTCTAAAGGCGCTGACTAGCGTCTGCTCATCGCCTAAGCTACCACCACTGTTGGCAACCAATACTGGGTCCAATACAAAAGGAGTGCCCTTAACAATAATCTCGTCAGCAAATAACTGGGTGAGCATAGTGATATTATCAGTCGTACCAAGCATACCTGACTTAATGACACTGACAGACAAGTCATTAAGTACAGCGCTGGCTTGATCTTTAACTAAATTTGCCGCGCACGCATCAAAGCCAAATACCTGTTGCGAGTTTTGTATGGTAATAGCCGTACAAGCGATAGCAGCATGAGCGCCTGCTTGACCGATGGCTTCTATATCCGCTTGTAATCCAGCACCACCTGAGGGGTCTAAGCCTGAAAAGCACAATACGACTGGTCGCATAACACATCCTTTGATATCTTTTATAATAAGTGGTAAATACTATAGCCATCTACTGTCAAAAAAGCCATAAAGACCGATAAATCGATAATTATGCAAAAAGCATGATTAAAAGGACAGACAATGCTTGCAATTCGTTTTGGCTTTGCTATAATACTCGCCCACGGCATAAGACGTATTGTTAGCATCAATACTATGTTTAAAGAGGTGTTTTTATAAAAAATACTTTGATAAGTGTCTTAAATCGTTAGGTGAAGTGGGTGAGTGGCTGAAACCAGTTCCCTGCTAAGGAACCATACGTGTAAGCGTATCGAGGGTTCGAATCCCTCCTTCACCGCCATTTATTCGTTGTTATTAGAGTAATCACGCAAAAACAGCGTTAATTATCTTCTGTTTTGTTAAAACAAAAATTAATTTGATTTTAATAAAAAAAGATGTTGACACAAGCGAAATTATCTATATAATGACCAACCTAATTTGCTGTAATTGTTATTAACAAAGCAGTAAATGATGTGTAAAGTACGCGCTTGTAGCTCAGTTGGATAGAGCACTTGGCTACGAACTAAGGGGTCGGGAGTTCGAATCTCTCCAAGCGCACCATTTTACATCATCGCTTATTTACTAAATCAATCGCCTGTCTTATGACAATTTGGCGGTTTTTTTACGTCTGCGATTTCTTCATATCCAAGCGACTATCCTGAGTATAGTGTACGATAAGTGCCTGAATTACGGTACAATAGCGCTATTATTCATTGCTTGCTATGAGCTGGTACCATGTCAAAGAGTTTATCTAAACGCCCGTCTAAATCCGCTGCTAAAGCCAAAAAATCTGCACCTCATACCTCTGAGGTTGAAGAGCTAGCGATTGCTAAACCCAGCACCCGCATGGCAGCGATTCTTTATGATGGTATGCTGATTTTAGCATTATTATTTTTGGTAGGGACGGTCCTGACGGTGATTGGCACCTTGTTGACGATGGAGACGGGTAGCGAGTCGTCACAAGCTCAATCACTGCCAACATGGTATCAAAACGTTATTATGACACCCTCTTTTATCCTGACGTTGGTAGGGTTTTATGGGTTGTTCTGGCGTCGCGGTGGGCAGACATTAGGTATGCAGACTTGGCGGCTTAAAACCGTTAATAACAGCGGTCATCTGCTCACGTGGGGGCAATCCTTTAAGCGTGTTCTAGCAGCCAGTATCATGCCACTTATATTTGGCCTCATTGGTAGTGCCATCGGTGGCTCGCGTGCTATTTTATTGACCAGTGTCTTTCTGGGCTTTGTTTTCAATTATGCTTTTTGCCTATTCAACTCACGTGGTCTCGCAGTGCAAGATATGCTATCTAATACCATTACCTTAAAAATGCCAAAAACAGAGAATGAAGGACTATGGCGAGTGATTAGAAACCGCAAGCGAGGAAAATAAACCGCATTATCATTGCCATAGTCTGTCAACATATTTTAAACCTTACATGTTGGCTGTTTGCATCAACCATAAAGTATAGCCGACAAAGAATAAGACCAAAGTCGAGCCAGAAGCGCGACCGAATGGACGCTTACTCATAAAGGCAAAAACCGCCATAGCTACCAGTAAGAGCGTGACCAGACCCATCGCCAATATATCACGTGATAAGATAATTGGACTGACTGTGATTGGCGCTATAAGCGCTGCGAGACCAACAACGCCCAAGGTGTTAAATATATTAGAGCCAATAATATTACCCAGTGCCATGTCGTGCTCACCTTTACGCGCGGCTGATAAGCTTGCGACCAATTCAGGCAGCGAGGTTCCAATAGCAACAATAGTCAGACCGATAATCAGCTCGCTCAATCCCCAAAACGTTGCCAGCTCAACGGCGCCCCAGACGATGGCTTGCGAGCTTGCTACCAGCATTGATAAGCCAATGACTAAACTGCCTAAACCGCGCATCAAGTTAGGATGGTTGTCCTCTGTACCGCTCAAATTTTCTGTGGTAGCTTCTTCATCATTTGATTTGCTTTCACGTAAACTAAGAATGATCTGAATTCCCAACACAATAACCAATGATGCCAATAGAACCAGACCATCAGTTAGGCTTAATAGCCCGTCACGAAGCTGCCACGCTGCCAATGCAGTGATGACTACCAGTATTGGCAGATCGCGCTTGATGACACCTTTATGAATGATAATAGGGCTAATGAGTACCGTTGCACCCAAGACCAAAGCAATATTGATGATATTAGAGCCATACGCATTACCCAGTGCGAGTTCAGGGCTGCCTTCCAATGCTGCCAATGCAGACACGACCATCTCAGGGGCAGATGTGCCTACTCCTAATATGATAACGCCAATTAAGAAGCTGGGCGCATTAAACTTTTTTGCCAATGCTGTTGCAGCATCAATGAAGACATCGGCACTCCAAACAAGAATCGCAAGACCAATCAATATTGCAATAACTGCCAACCACATTTAGACAACTCCTTCGTTAGAGATAAAAAACAGATATTGGATTTTGAGCAAGCTTATGTCATATAAAAATGGCATAAAAAAAAGCTGAATCACAATCTGGATTCAGCTTCGATATAAGTACAAGTATTTTAATGGGATTTTGACAGAAATGGCAACCGTGTGACCACGTATTTACTCATGGTTTATGTAACAAGCTCTTAAATGATTTTCTTAGGCCACTTGTACTGGAATAATATTTGCGGTGTCTTTAACCGTGTTGTCTTCGTTGCAATAGACCAGTCTTGGCTGATACGTTGACGCTTCAACTTCATCAAAATGTGCATAGGCACAGATGATAACGATATCGCCTAGGTCTGCCATATGAGCCGCTGCACCGTTTAAGGAGATAATACCAGAGCCCGCTTCAGCGCGAATAGCATAGGTGCGAAAGCGTTTGCCATTGGTGACGTTATAGATGTCGATAGATTCGTTTTCACGCAGACCGGCAAGGTCTAACAAATCACCGTCGATACCGCATGAGCCTTCATAGTGAAGTTCGGCATGAGTAACACGGGCACGATGTAATTTGCACTTGAGCATATTAAGTAGCATAGATTGCTTCCTTAGTGTAACGGATATAAATGAGTCAAATCAAAACGTTAATGGGGATTAACTTGCTAAAATAAAAGGTTATTATAATTGAAACACCATTCATTCAGGTAATTTAAAACCATTAATTTGCGAACGTGCTTTTTCGACATCACCGCCTAATAGCAAAGGCAGGGCGTCAAAAGCAGCAGATAATGCACTATCAATAGCAATTTGCTCATCTGGCGCAGCTTTTGAAAGCACATGACCACTGACTTTAGACTTGTGACCCGGATGACCAATACCCACACGCAGACGATGGAAGTCGTTACCAATATGGGGGGTTATATCACGCAGACCATTATGACCACCATGACCACCGTCAGTTTTGAGTTTGATGCTACCAGCAGGAATATCAAGCTCATCATGGGCGATTAACAGCTCGTCATTATCAATGCCATAAAATTTAACCATGGGCACGACCGACTGACCTGATTTATTCATAAAAGTCAGCGGCATCAATAGACGCACGTCATGCCCATGAATCTGCCCGCGTCCTGTCACTCCATGGAATTTTTTGTCGGGGGCGAGAGTGATATTAAACTGCTGAGCCAAATGAAGGACGAACCAAAATCCTGCATTATGGCGCGTAAACATATATTCCTGACCCGGATTACCAAGACCGACTATAAGCTTTATGGCCATAAAAACACCCTGCTTGACTATAATAAATGAGTGGTCAGGTCTGATTTTTCAAACCTTACTTACAAAAACAGCAGGAGATATTCATCACCTGCTATTTTTTGACTGAACGAACCTTACATTATATAGACAACAATAAGTCGCTATATAAAACCGGTTTATTACTCGCCGTCTTTGCTTTCGTCAGTACCTTGCTCAGTCGCAGGTACGTCAGCAGCATCCACTTCAGCAGCTTCGTCAACTTCTTCAACCGTTGGTGGCTGCATGTTCACGATCGTACGGTCATGACCATCTTCTAATTCAAGCTCAGCAATAACCACGCCTTCAGGAAGAGTGATGTCTGACAGACGGAACAAATCGCCAATTTCCATACCAGATACATCTATTTCTAGATATTCAGGTAACTGTGATGGTATGCAAACGATTTCGATGTCAGTTACTAGTGTTGATAGAACACCACCAGCCTTAGTGCCAGGCGCTTCTTCACGACCAGAAAAATGAACAGGAACATTCATGTTAATTTTCTGACCTTTCACAACACGCTGGAAATCAGCATGCATTGGGAAACCTTTAGCAGGATGGCGTTGCAAGTCTTTAATAACTACTTGATGCTCTTCGCCATCTACATTCAAAGTCAAGATGTGTGAGAAAAACGCTTCAAATTCTAGTGATTTTACTAGCTCATTGATTTTGATAGAGATAGCTGTTGGCTGCTCACCACCACCATAGATGATAGCAGGAACTAGGTTCTGCTTACGTAGGCGGCGGCTCGCACCTTTACCTTGAAGCTCAGCAGAACGATCAACTGCGTTTAATGCAAAATGATTAATAGTCATGGATGTAATCCTATAAAAAAATGATGAAGTGTCTGGTCATAAAAAAGTGGATTTGCGACCAATCCACTAATACGTGATGATAGCTAGTATTTGTCGGGCGTGATAAACGCCGATAATCAAATCTAGCCATGTGCTTAACCTAATGATTCCCATCATAAAAATTATCAAGAAAATCATTATTTTAAACGTGATCAGCACTTTTAATAATACCGACTGTTTTAAATCATAAAAAACGGTCAGCACAGGCGCGCATTATACGTGATTAGCTAATAATAAGAAAGACCTACGTAAAATAGCTGGGCAAAACCCTTATGCAAGATCGTTATGAAAAACACCTATACAAACAACAGCTCAAAACTGTTAATTAAAATCATTAAATAAAAAAGCGCCAAGTAATGAAACTTGGCGCTTTTTTCAATCTACGATAACTCTTAAGCGTCAAACATCGCGCTGATAGATTCTTCGTTATTAATACGGCGTAAGCTTTCAGCCAACATTGGCGCGATGCTCACTTGACGAATCTTGCTGCAAGCTTTGGCAGCATCAGACAATGGAATCGTATCAGTAACGACAATCTCATCCAATTCTGATTCACTGATGTTCTTAAGCGCATTACCAGATAATACAGGATGCGTGATATAAGCCACTACGCGGCGTGCACCATTTGCTTTAAGCGCTTCAGCGGCTTTGCATAACGTACCTGCGGTATCGACCATATCATCAACGATGACGCAATCACGGTCACGAACATCACCGATGATGTGCATCACTTGTGACTCATTGGCACGGGCACGGCGTTTATCAATAATCGCCATATCTGTATCGCCCAATTGCTTAGCCATGGCACGCGCACGCACCACACCGCCAACGTCAGGTGAAACTACCATGATGTTGTCATAATCTTGTTTTTTAAGATCGTTCAATAATACAGGGGTACCGTAGATGTTATCGACTGGGATATCAAAGAAGCCCTGAATCTGATCTGAGTGCAAATCAACGGTCATGACGCGATCGATACTAACGATGTTTAGCATGTCAGCGACGACTTTGGCCGAGATAGGTACACGAGCTGAACGCGGACGACGGTCTTGACGGGCATAACCGAAGTAAGGCATGACAGCGGTGATACGGCCAGCACTAGAACGACGCAAGGCGTCGGCCATCATCATGATTTCCATCAAATTGTCGTTGGTCGGTGCACAAGTAGGCTGCATGATAAACACGTCTTTACCGCGTACGTGTTCTTTGATTTCCACGGCAATTTCGCCATCAGAAAAACGCGTGATGTCAGCTTTACCAAGAGGTATGTGAAGATGATCGGCTACGGTTTTTGCTAATTCAGGGTGAGCATTACCCGTAAAAATCGCCAAATAAGGCATGACAGAAGTCCTATTGATTGACTCAAGCAGCGACCGCTAAGCAGTGTCAAACTGCTCAAATTAAGAAAAGAGTATTGAAAAGTATTGATGACTACTATTACAGTAAAAAATGGCAGGGGTAGCTGGACTCGAACCAACGGATGTCAGGATCAAAACCTGATGCCTTACCAACTTGGCTATACCCCTGTAATGTCTAGGCTGTGTACGTCGATATCTAATAGCAACTTTTAATAAAATTACGCTTAGAATAGCGTCACGACCTGTTCGTTATTTTATAAACGGATAAACCGTCTACAACATAACTTTTCCCTAACGGTGTTCATTGCGAACTATACCGAAACTGGGGTAACATTGTCAATGTCGATAAGATAAGCGGCTGTCTATAAACTGCTTATAATAAGTACACATCTAATGCTTTGAGCTTAAAAATGGCAGGGGTAGCTGGACTCGAACCAACGGATGTCAGGATCAAAACCTGATGCCTTACCAACTTGGCTATACCCCTATTGAGGCGACCTATTATAATTAAATTTTCAGATTTTGCAAGTCATTTGCGCCTTTTTATAGCTTTTATTAAAAAATAGGTCAAAAATAAAACGGGTATTGGATCCATAAAACTTTTTACACTGTATGTATAGTCCTTTACTTTCACACTATAGCTCAAATCTAACTCATAAATTACGAACTAAATAGGCAGGACAGGGCGCCTCTTCAATCCACTTTGCCAAACGCGCTTTATCAGATATCACACCTGCATCCAAAGGCAAAAATACTGCGCTACCTGAGCCAGTCATTCTTGCTGTGCTCAGTGCTTGAGTCTCTAACTCTTGCAAATAGCGTAATGCTTCATTGACGGCAGGAGCAAGACTGGTCACCACTGGCGTAAAGACATTTTGATAAGGCGTGTTTAAATGTTGCACATAGTCATTGGACTGGTTTTGAATGGTCTTAATTGATAGCAGGGCGATATCTCGCTGTAGCTTGGGGTGCGCAAAAAGCTCGGCAGTATTAACGTGAGCATTAGGGGTCAATACTAAATACTGTTGCTCGGGCAAATCAATCGCTGTCAGCTCTTCGCCAATGCCCATCGCAATAGCATCTTGTCCAAAGATAAATATTGGCACATCAGCGCCAATGCTTGTGCCAATTTTTATAAGCGTATCTTGATCAAAATTAATCTGCCATATTTTATTTAAGACTAATAATGTCGTTGCGGCATTGGACGAGCCACCACCTAAGCCTGCGCCCATCGGTAAGTGCTTATCTAACCTCACTGACACTTTCTGTAGATTCTTAGGTAGCGAATTTGAGTCTAGCGCAGCTACAAGTAAGGCATTAGCCGCCTTAAAGATCAAATTGTCCTCTATGCTGCTGGTTATGGTGTCGGCACCACTTAGCGTGAGTAGATGACCACAGAGGCTACTATTATCTACAGAATTATTGTCTGCTACGCTATCAATAATAATTATTAATTCATCTGCTATTGAAAAATGCAAATAATCGCCCCAATCGAGCAGGCGAAACACCGTTTGCAAATTATGATAACCATCAGCGCGCTGACCAGTAATATGCAAAAATAAATTAATCTTTGCTGGTGATAGGCGAGTAATAACCGATGCAGAAGTCGCGTTTTTAGTCATAAATGATGGTCACAATTCTCAGGTGCAATTTTTAAACGCAAACAGCCATTTATAAAAATGGCTGTTTGCAATAGCGATCAAATCTAATTGGTGCTATTACTTTTGATGATCAATTGTCATAACAACTTTATTACCTTGCGATTGAACTGCACTGATTTTATTTGGTAATTTATCATTGCCTTTGTAGCTGAAGCTGGCACGCCATTCGCCATTTACAGAGCTAATTAGACGGTTTTGAGCATCAAGCTGCGGTGCGCTGTCTGAAGGCGCTGGGCGTCCAGAAATCCAGTAAGGCATCTGAGAGATAGGTGCTTGCCAACCGGTGGCTTTTTTAAGCAGGGTTTCAGGGTCAGCCGCATTCAAAGTACCGGTTTTTTCGCTCACCAAAGTCGCAGATTGACCATTGTATTCGATATTGGTTTTACCAATGCCTAACGCACCAATGAGTTCAATGGCAAAGCGATCATTCTGTTGACCCCATGCATAAAATGCACTGCCGCCTTGAGCCCCTGTTGTATCACTCGCAGCCGTTGTAACACCAATCTTACCTGTAATATTAAAGCTCTCAAGTTTCTTTGGTTGCTCAGGGTTTTGACCTTGAATGGTTGTGCTAGGCTGGTTGGTCGCGTTGGCGGTCTTCATAGACTGACAGCCAGAGGTAATTACCATTGCTGCTGTCATAGCGGCAAATAGGGTCAATTTATTAGGTTTATAAAAAGATCGCAGGGTAGACATGATGTTTCCTCAAAAATGGACAAATTTGCAAAATTTTTGTTTCGAGAGCAGGTTAGCTTAAGTGGTATTTGTTACTCAGTTATGCGTGGCTGTTAGCTTCTTATACATGACTTGTAATAATAGGATGTCGTATTCGAGGACTTAGAAGCACTACGCTATTACTTATTAATTATATCGTTTGTTATTAATACAATTGTATACGGTCATTGATATTGTGTTGCCCAAATGAGAAGCGCTGCTGCAAGTCGGCAAGTAAAGCATCAACTTTTTCATTGTCGCCTAAGCCTTGATAAGCGCGTAATAGCAATGTCCCTGAGCGTAAAGTAGGGAGCACATCGTAAGGCGTTTGCAGATAGTCGATCACTTGCTGATAATTCTCGTTTGCTAGTGCATTACTTGCCAGTACATTGAGGGCTTGCAGATGCAGCTCATTGTCATAGCGAGGGTCATCGTAGCGTATTTGTATGATCGCCGTCGCCAATGCCAATCCTTGCTCAGAACCACGCTCATTAGCCAGCAATAACTGGGCGTAACTCAGCTGATAAGCAGGATTGCTGGGGTCAAGCGCTTGCAAATGATTAAGTAAGGTACGCTTGACGATATAGTCCTCTTTATCATCAAGGAGCTGGGCGCGTGCAAAAAGCAGCATCTCATTATCAGGGTATTTACGAGCAGCCTTAGTTAATAGTCGTAAGGCTTCTGCAGGTTCATTCTGTTGCCATAAGATATCGGCTTGTAGCACAAAGCTATCAGGAGCGAAGACGCTAAAGTCTTTACGCAGCTTTTCTAACGTTGCGATAGCGGCATCAACATTATTATTGAGTAAGTCTAATGCGACCACTTTTCGTCGAGCTTCCAATACCAAGTCCTCTTGCATGACAGCATTGAGATAGTATTTGGCTTGCTCAAAGTTTTGCTGACGCTCGGCACTGATGCCCAGATAATAATAAGATTGATCTAAATAAGCGGGATTTTTGGCAAGCGTATTAAGCAATTGATCGGCACTAGTATATTTTTCAATATCTAAGCTAACCAGTGCCGCTAATAAGGTAATCTCAGCATCATCGGCAAAGCGCTGATGAGCGCCTAACAACAGCTGCCACGCTTGCTCATTCTGTTTCAAATCAAGCAAATAGCGAATCTCATACAAGTATAGATTCTTACTGTCAGCATTGCGCAAGCGTGCTTGGCTGAGATACTCAATGACTGCTTCTGGCGTTTCGATTTTGCGCAAGATATCTGCTTTTAAGGTAATAAAAGGCACATAATCAGGCTGGCGCTCAACTGCTCGATTGATATGAACGATGGCAATCTCAGGTTCATTAAACTGATAAAGCAAGCCAGCTTTTAAGACTGACAGCGAGGCGTTTTGTTCACTGGCGATAGGTTGCAGAGCGGCGAGTAATTCACGCTTATCATCATCGCTGTTTGGGTAAATGCCAATCAGAATTTCGCTAAGGTCGGCGCGAGGATCATAGCTCAAGATGCGATTTAGAGTTTCGCCCGCCAAATCATAATCGTGCGCCCGCAGTGCCAAATGAGCGACATAAAACCAAGCAGGCACATGGTCTGGGTTTTCATCTTGCCATGCTTTGGCAAATTGTAAAGATTCTTCGACCCTGTCATTACGTAATGATAAGCTCAGCGCGCGCTCAAATACGGCTGTGGCATCTTGCTTAAAAGATTGCTGCTTATAGATAATCAGCGCACGCTCGGTATCATCACGATTTGCAGAAAATTCTGCATCTAATAAGGCATACAAGCTTGGTTCATTGCTTATTTTATTGAGGTCAGATGACGGACTACTTTCGGTTATCGAGGCATCAGTTATCGAATTTTTATTAGCCATGCTTTTAGTCACTGGTGTGTGACTGTTAATGACTTGACTAGAGGCATTAATGGTTCTGGTAACGGTGGCACTACTAGTGTTAGTGGGAGAGACTTTGGGCAAAGCTATGTTTGGTGAGACAATGGCATGGTCAGCATGGGCAGGGAATCCTAGGCACAAACAAACCGCCAACGAAAACGCTAGCTTATAACGTTGGCATAGCCGCTCAATGAGAGCATGCAACAAAGCACTAAAGCTAGATTGAGCATTATGCGTAGATTGTCGTCTAAATGAAGACCCAAAAAAGACCATAGCGTGCAGTATTCACCTATTTTGACCTTGTTTCTATGCCTAGTAAAAGGATTTGCAGCATAGAAGGCTGGGTTTATTATAATCGTTTTAAAAACAGATATCTGTGACGAATAATGATGTCAAACATTATAAGAGTAGCATGAAGGGATACACAATAGCAGCCGTGTTACTTAGGCATCAGCAATAGGGCAAATTTATTCTATTGACAGTCCTAAATAAAAGAAATACAAATGTTATCAATCACTACTGGGGTTAATTTTTCTTGCTTGCTGTGATTATGCTGTGCTTGCGCAGACAGAGGCTGCGAACAATCAACCCCAGTAGTTCTGTATTCTTTTAAAAGTGGATCAACTATAGTAGCACCCGAATTTAAGGGTAATATTGTTAGCTTTAAGTAAACCTATATGCAAATGTTAGAATATTAAACCAGTAATTACAGTTGATTTGTAAGCCATGCGCCCAGATACAGACAAAGTGCTGGCTTATAGAGGTGAGTGTTAAATAAAGCTATCAATAATGATATAATAAGCGCTTTTTATTATTTTACTTTCAAAGTTGCCTATTAAAAGCTATTTTTCAAAGATTTCTTGTCAAAAGCTGTCTTTGAAAAATAGGATTTTAATTTTTTGAAAACCGCTAAAGGTGTTTGGTTGGCGAGTGAATATTATATTTATGGTCTGTCAATAATGAGATTAGTGGTCATTGGGGTCAATCACAAAACTGCACCAGTCGCTTTACGAGAGCGCTTGGCGCTTGTCGGTGACGAGGTTAGTATCGCACTTGCACAGCTACAAGGCTTTAGCGATGGTAGCGTGATAGTCTCCACCTGCAACCGGACAGAGATTTATGCATTGGTCCCAGAAAGCATATTATCACCACACACGTTACTGCCAAATTCAGCCTCAGCAGTTGTAGAGACTTCAGTTATAGAGTCTAGTATGACGGCTAACGATAGCGCCAACCTTTCATCGACTATCATCAGCGCTCACATCCTAAAAATTAAAACTTGGCTTGCAGGTTTTAAGCAATTATCACTGGATGAGATTGACCCTTATTTGTATGTTCATCGTGATACGCATGCCTTAACCCATTGGCTACGAGTGGCTGCAGGTCTTGACTCTATGATATTGGGTGAGCCGCAGATACTTGGGCAAATCAAGCACGCTGTGCATATGGCGCAAGATCAAAAAGCGCTTAGCAATCAGCTAGGTTGGATTATTGATCAGGTATTTGCAGCGGCAAAACGAGTACGTAATGAGACCCAAGTTGGCGCACAAGCCGTATCACTTAGCTATGCTGCTGCCAAACTGGTGACGCAAATCTTTGATGATTTGCCAAGTCGTACTTTGCTGGTGGTAGCCGCTGGCGAGATGAACCGCTTGGTAGCGACGCATATCGCAGGTCTTGGAGTCGGTCGCGTTATTATTTGCAACCGTAATCCTGAACGCGCAGAAGCGTTAGCGGCTGAGCTGCGCAATCCCAATCGCCGGATCGAAGTCAGAACGCTGCAAGAGCTGCCACAAGTATTGGCAGAGGCCGATATTGTGAGCAGCTGTAGCGGTAGCATGGACATATTGATTGATAAAACCATGACGCTGCGAGCACTGAAAAGCCGTCGCTATCAGCCGATGCTGATGATTGACTTGGCGGTGCCGCGTGATATTGATTCGACTGTCAGCCGGATAGACGACGTTTATCTATATTCTGTCGATGACTTACAACATGTGATAGCCGGTAATATCGAACAACGTCGGCAAGCGGCAGTAGATGCTGAGCTGTTGGTCAGCCAATTGGTGGTTGAGATGGATCGCCGCTTTCAAGTGCGCCAAGTAGGCAAGGATATTCAGCAATATCGCGCGCGTACTCATGAGCAGGTAAACAAACTATTGCAGGCGTCTATCGCAGAGCTGCAAGGCGATAGTGCTAACTCTGAAGATATTATGATTGAGCTAACGCGGCGCTTAACGCAAAACTTGACCCATGCGCCCTCCAAGCTCATGCGTAAGGCGGCACGCGAAGGTGACAATGAGTTACTCGAGTTTGTGGTATCAGGTCTACAAGACGCCCATCGGAATCACTGATAGTTGCCTTTTATCATCAAAAATAATAAATTGTATCAGTATGGTTTTAACGCAAACATAGCATTGTCAACCTGCATTATCAGTGCTAATATCGAGCTGTTATGACGATATTAAGTGATGATGCTTGATTGATGAATAGGGACTGTTTTTAGGATACTCGAGCGGTATTCGTTACAACACTAGCGTCTTTATACTATTTAACTTTTATCTATCCAATCAATCATTTTCAATCACTACTGTTATCAGTCTACTACCGCGTAGCAACGATAATGGTTTGCGTATCTTATGCGCTTTCACTCAATATCTGATGACATCAACGACGTAAAAGATACCACTGTCAACGGCAATAGCGCTAGGATAAAGTGCTACATCGTCCACCCTGCGTCATATTCTCAATTATTACTCGATATTCGTACTTAGTGAATGCTATCTATAAACGTATCTGGCTATCATATTACGTTGGTCAAAAGATGTTTGATTAAAATAATAGCTGACCTGAATTTGCTAAGACAGTATCTAGATTTTGTTATCACTCATACTTAAAAAATATTACAACAGACAGGAGCGTCACATGACTGCATTACGTCAAGATATTGATCCAAACGGCTTATTAGAATATTCAGTGGTTTATACCGACCGCGCCCTTAATCATATGTCAAAAGCCTTCCAAGAGGTGATGAATGATTTGCTCAGCAACCTAAAAACAGTCTATAACGCTGAAGCCGCGGTTATTATTCCAGGTTCTGGTACCTACGGCATGGAAGCAGTCGCCCGTCAGCTGACCATTGATGAAGATTGTCTCATTATCCGTAACGGTTGGTTTAGCTATCGCTGGACGCAAATATTAGAAAAAGGCAAATTTGCCAAATCATCTACGGTACTAACGGCTGAGCGTACAGAAGAGACGGAAGCGCCAAAACCATTTGCGCCAGTGGATATCGAAACGGCGGTTGCCAAAATTAAAGCAGACAAATCTGCTGTCGTTTATGCACCGCACGTTGAAACGTCGTCGGGCATTATCTTGTCAGAAGACTACATCAAAGCATTAAGCGCGGCCGTACATAGTGTTGGCGGTTTATTGGTTATTGACTGTATCGCTTCAGGTTGTGTATGGTTAGATATGAAAAAATTGGGCATTGATGTGCTCATCAGTGCGCCGCAAAAAGGCTGGAGTAGCACACCATGTGCAGGTCTGGTTATGCTCAGTGACGCTGCTATCAAAAAGGTAGAAACCACGGAGTCTAACTGCTTTAGCCTTGATTTAAAGCAATGGTTAACCATCATGCGTGCGTACGAAAACGGCGGTCACGCTTATCATGCGACTATGCCAACCGATAGCTTGCGTCAATTCCGCGATACTATCTTGGAAGCAAAAGAGATTGGCTTTGATAAATTGTGTGATGCACAATGGGAGCTTGGCAACCGCGTCCGTAAGGTACTGGCAGATAAAGGTATTGAAAGCGTTGCTGCCAAAGGTTTTGAAGCTCCAGGTGTTGTCGTATCTTATACTGACCGTGACGACATGCATAAAGGCAGTGCTTTTGCTGAAGCTGGATTGCAAATCGCTGCTGGCGTACCGTTAAAAGTCGGTGAGCCTGATAACTTCAAAACGTTCCGTTTAGGTCTATTTGGTTTGGATAAATTGACCGATATCGACGGCGCGGTAGAGCGTTTTGAAAAAGCGCTTGATGAAGTCTTAGCAAAATGATTTGAGAGGCTGACTCGTTTATTAACGACTATATTTATTAAGCCAGTCAGCCATCAAATGAAGAGATACTGAGCAATGCGTGACGCAATGTTCAGTATTTTTTTACTTTTTCATTATGTTTTATAATATAATGTATTTATGTAAAATAATATGTAGTAAGATATAAACAATAAAAAATCGTTTATAGCAGTAGTACAATATCGTTGTTAAACTCAATTGAAGATATAAAACCATTTTTAATAAAAAATCAGCTTAGGTAATCATTATGGGTATACAAATAGACTGGCAAGCTTTTACGCCAATTTCCTTGGTAGGCGGGCTGATGCTAGGCGTTGCAACGGTTATCTTGCTGTTGGGCATTGGTCGTATTGCGGGTATTAGTGGTATTTTCTCAAGTCTTCTTAAACCCAAGCGCGTCGAGATGTGGCAGGTATTATTTATTGCAGGTCTGATTCTCTCGCCATTATTATATAGTTTATTTAGACCGTTACCTGATATCGAAATCAGTACCTCGATACCGTTATTAATCGGTGCAGGGCTATTGGTTGGTTTTGGGACGCGTTTAGGTTCAGGCTGTACCAGCGGACATGGTATTTGTGGTAATGCGCGACTGTCGCCACGGTCGATGGCGGCGACAGTGACCTTTATGTTATTTGGTATTGTGACGGTTTATATTGGTCGACATCTCTTGGGCTTAATTTAAATAACACATTGCTAAGACAACGCTGAATATGATTCATAAAAGCTTATATCCACGAATGAAGTGCGAGACATAATGATGCTAAAAAATATAATTGGGTTACTGGCCGGTCTGCTATTTGGTATTGGGTTATTAATCTCAGGTATGACTGATCCTGTTAAAGTACAGGGTTTTTTGGACGTCTTTGGTGCATGGGATATTTCCCTTGCATTGGTGATGGGTGGCGGTTTAATAGTTGCCATCGTTGGTGTCCAATTAGCTAAGCGTCAACAGACCAGCTGGATTGGCACTTCAATAGATATGCCAAGCAAAACAGTGATCACTAAAAAACTGTTAATCGGCGCAATGCTATTCGGTATCGGCTGGGGCTTGGTGGGTATTTGCCCAGGACCGGGTATTGTGCTGCTCGGTACAGGGCAGTGGCAGGCATATGTTTTTATCCCAGCGATGATAGTTGGGATGCTGGTGTATCAATGGCTGGAGCCAAGGCTTAATGAGTTTTTTGATTAATAATAAGCTTGGTTTTTTTAGCATAATAAAAAGGTCAGCCTACATTCATTAGGCTGACCTTTTTTATCAATGATGATTCATTAATATTAACGATACTTCCGTATTATTAAGGCTTAATGATAAACACTTACTTAGCACTAGCCGTTACTTTTGGCGTTTCATGTGCTAAGGATTTGGCCGCTTGACGCAGCTCAAACTTCTGCACTTTACCAGTGCTTGTCTTTGGGATTTCAGCAAAGACAATATATTTTGGTACTTTAAAACCAGCAAGGTGCTGTTTGCAATGTTCCATCACATGATCGCGCTGTAAAGTGCTGCCTTCATGAATCTCGATAAAGGCGACAGGTACTTCGCCCCATTTATCATGCGGCGCGGCGACGACCGCACAGCTTTGGATTTCAGGCATTTTATATAGGACGTTCTCGACTTCGATACTAGAGATGTTTTCACCGCCTGATATGATAATATCTTTAAGCCTGTCCATGATTTTGATATAGCCGTCAGGATATTTGACCCCTAAATCACCGGTGCGGAACCAGCCATCAGTAAAGGCTTCTTCGGTGGCTTTACGGCTCTTTAGGTAGCCTTTCATTACCATATTGCCGCGCAGTGCCAGTTCACCCATCTCTTCACCATCTGCCGCAACTGGTTCAGTGGTACCTTGTTTAAACAGCTCAAAGCCACTCATCAAATGCGAGGTCACGCCCTGACGCGACTTCTTTTGCGCACGAGCAGCGACATCCAGCTCATCCCATTCTTGCTGCTCAGCGCATACAGTAACCGGTCCATAGACTTCGGTCAGACCATAAACATGCGAGATATGAAAGCCCATTGCTTCCATGGCGGCGAGCATGGTTTCAGACGGCGGCGCACCAGCGACCCAGCCTTTTACGTCATGATTGATGGCGTCTTTATATTCAGCTTTGCCGCCTGCAATCATATTGTGCACCACGGGTGCTGAGCAATAATGAGTCACTTTATGCTTAGCAATCAGCTGCAAAATCAAATCAGCGTCAATCTTGCGCAAGCAGACATTGACGCCCGCACGTTCGGCAATCGTCCACGGAAAGCACCAACCATTACAGTGAAATAATGGCAGCGTCCATAGATACATAGGGTGCTTGGGCATATCCCAATCTAAAATGTTGGAGACGGCATTGAGCGTTGCACCGCGATGATGATAGACCACGCCTTTGGGCTTACCCGTCGTGCCAGAGGTATAGTTGAGCGCGATAGCATCCCATTCATCTAATGGTTTTTCCCAATTATCCAAACTGTCTGAGCTGGCGATTAATGCCTCGTAGCTCATTTGTCCAAAACCTTCAATATCGAGCGCCGCATCTGTCGCATGAATCACGATTAGATTTGGAAAGGTTTCATCGATCATTTCAGCATGTTCAGCAAACTCGCTGTCTAAAATTAAGACCTTCGCTTCTGAATGCTGTAGACAAAAAGTCAGGGCGTTTATATCGAGGCGGGTGTTCAGCGTACAAAGTACACCGCCTGACATGGGTACGCTAAAAGCGCATTCGACCATCGCTGGGGTGTTTGGCATCATGACTGCAACCGTGTCATTTTTATCAATGCCTAATTTACGCAGACCATCCGCCAGTTGTCTGCAACGATCATAAGTCTGTTGCCACGTTTGGGTGAGGTTATTATGTTCTAAGTCGTCATAGATAATAGCGGTTCTGTCAGGATAGACCTGCGCGCTACGGATGATAAAATCAATAGGAGTAAGCGGTTGATGGTTGGCAGCATTTTTGCCGAGACCGGTATGGAAGTCTGTCATGCAGATAGTCCTTTATCATATGTTTTTGTAGTCGATGACGCAGTAATGGGGCTTTGCTGTCGCCAAGCAACTGTATCAGGATCTGATTATTATAGACAGTCGCAGGTAAAATTTGGACAGGTTTTGTGGAGTTTATTTACCTATCTGCAAAAAACCTCACTATTAGACAGGATCGTTCAGACAGCATCGTTCAGCGCCGCTATTAATTAGTGTTCACTCATCAGTCGCTTGTCTGCATAGCTGATGATAATGGCGGTGTGGTACGATACCGTAACGCTAAATCCTATAGCACGAGCAATATAAGCACTCTTACAAAGCATTCCTAAAAAATATTCTCATAAACCATTCATAAGGAAAATGATATGTCCGCCAGCCGTACTGCCAATTCTATTGAGACCACCAGCACTAATGCACACTACCCGCATTTATTTGAACCATTAGATTTGGGCTTTACCACGCTTAAAAACCGCATGGTGATGGGTTCGATGCATACTGGGCTTGAAGACCGTTTTTATAATTACGGCAAACTAGCGGCGTATTTTGCAGAGCGTGCCAAAGGTGGCGTAGCGATGATGATTACGGGCGGTATTTCGCCCAATCGTGAAGGGTGGTTACTGCCTGCTGGTGGCACCATGAATACGCGTGCTGACGTTATTAATCATCAGCGTGTGACCCGTGCTGCGCATAAGTATGACAGCAAAATAATCATGCAAATCTTGCACAGTGGTCGGTACGGCTATCATCCATTTGCCGTCTCATCAAGTCCGATTAAATCGCCAATCTCACCATTTAAACCGCGTAAGATGAGTATTAAAAATATCGAACAAACAGTAAAAGATTATGCCCGTTCGGCTAAAATTGCCAAGCAAGCTGGTTATGACGGTGTGGAGATCATGGGCTCAGAAGGCTATTTGCTGAATCAGTTTTTATCCCGTCATGTGAATAAGCGTACGGACGAATACGGCGGTGACATTCAAAATCGTATGAAGTTTGCGGTCGATGTCGTTAAGGCGGTACGTGAAGCGACGGGTGAAGATTTCATTATCCTATTCCGCTTGTCAGTGATTGATTTGGTCAAAGACGGTAACGTCATGGATGAAGTCATTACTGTCGCTAAAGCCTTAGAAGAAGCAGGCGTTACTATTATGAATACTGGTATCGGCTGGCATGAAGCGCGTGTTCCGACGATTGTCACTAGTGTACCGCGTGCGGCCTTTGTTGATTTCACTGCTGAAATTAAAAAATACATCAGCATCCCAATGATGGCAGCCAACCGTATCAATATGCCAGAAACGGCAGAAGAAATCGTCGCCAGTGGTCAAGCAGATATGATTCAGATGGCGCGTCCATTTTTAGCCGATGCCCATTGGGTGAATAAAGCCAAAAATGGTCAGGCAGATCGTATTAATACCTGTATTGCCTGTAACCAAGCTTGTCTCGATCATACCTTTGAAAATAAACGCTCGACTTGTCTGGTCAATCCACAAGCGTGTTACGAGACTGAATTGGTTTATAAGAAAACCAAAAAACCGAAAAAAGTTGCCGTCATCGGTGGCGGTGTCGCTGGTATGTCAGCCGCTCACGTCGCCGCGCTACGTGGTCATGATGTCACCTTATTTGAAGCCAAAGATATCTTGGGCGGACAGTTTAACTATGCCAAAGTCATCCCTGGTAAAGAAGAATTCTTTGAGACCATTCGCTACTATATCAATGAGCTTGAGCACTTAGGTGTTGAGATCAAACTCAATACCAAAGTTGATAAAGCCATGCTTGAGAAAGCCAAATTCCATCATGTCATCGTTGCTACTGGTGTTGTACCTAGAAGCCTCGCAGGTAAGCTGGAAGGCGCGGATTTGCCACAAGTAATGAGTTATGCTGAATTACTCTCTGGCGAGAAATCCGTCGGTGATACCGTTGCGGTCATCGGTGCTGGTGGTATCGGTTTTGACGTTAGTGAATATCTGACCGCCAAACATGGTCAGCCGCTTGATGAGCTAGGTCCTGAATTGCTCAAAGACCCAAGCTATCGTCCAAAAGCCCAGTCTATCGAAGAGTGGCGTGAAGAATGGGGCGTCACCTCTGCGACCGACTATCAAACCGAGGGCGGACTAATCAAGCCTGAAGCCATTAAACCTATCCGCCAAGTGTACTTGATGCAGCGTACCAAGGGTCGCTTGGGTAGTGGTCTCAATAAAACCTCTGGCTGGGTACATCGTGCTCATGTTAAATCGCATGGCGTCATCCAAGTATCAGGTGCGAAGTACGATAAAATCACCAATGAAGGTATTTGGATCACCAATAACCAAGGTCAAAGCCAGTTACTACGTGTCGATAGCGTCGTCGTCTGTGCCGGTCAAGAGTCTGTCGTTGAGCTGATGCCAAATGTTGGTGATGCGCCAGATGCACAGTATCATCTTATCGGTGGTGCAAAACTTGCTGCTGAATTGGATGCCAAACGCGCCATTCGTGATGGGGCAGAGGTTGCGGCGGGGATCTAAGGTTTGAATGGTTTAGGTGAAATATAGAAACGGTGAGATTAATTATCTTACCGTTTTTTTATATCTGCTTAACCAAGCAATTAACCACTAAAATGTAATTAATTGCCTACTATTTGTCTTGTAGAAAATCTACCCTTCCATCTCTCCAATTAGCCAATCCGACACATCGTCAATCTGCGTTGCCAAATCAGGATGCGCTCTGCTGAGCTCATCAAACTTAGCTTTAATCTCATGCTTGTCGTACTTAACATCTGCCAGTGATTCTTTTAAAAGATCAATCAACTCAACGTTTAGCGCGTCAGAGAAGATGACCACTTCGCGTATCACTGCTTGCTTCACATCAAGGTGCAAATCAATAATGCCCCAATCAAATCGCGTCTCAATGTGATGGGTAAATTCAGGGGTTTTGCCAAAGCGCCAATCCCAATCTGCCATTTGTTGATAATATTTATTCAGGTTAGGTTGCTTGGCGAGACTGGCTTCATCCAATTCTTCTACTGGCGCAGTATCACCATAATACTCACAAAACGCTTCGATAATCGCCTTGGATAAAGTCTCATGATTGATGTCTGCATTAAACTCAACCAAGTTAGCGACGCGCGCACGGACAGATTTAATCCCTTTTGCTTTTAGCTTAAGTGGATGCGGATTAAGATAATCGCCCAGCTTTTGCATATTGGCATTGACTAGTAATGTGCCATGATGAAAGCTGCGATCAGCCGCGTGTTTAAAGGCGCTACCTGATATTTTCTTATCACCGACTTGCATGTCGTTACGCCCAGACAACTCAGCGTCTATACCCAATTTTTTTAGCGCATTGATGATAATAGTAAAGTTCGCTTCTTGGTCGTAGTCGTCTTTGGGCGATAAAAAGGTAAAGTTAGTATTGCCCAGATCATGAAATACCGCGCCGCCGCCACTCTGACGCCGTGCCAAAAACACATCGTCAGCTTCCATCTTATTGATTTTGCATTCTACCCATGGGTTTTGTGAGCGCCCAATGACCACGGTCTCGCTATTGCGCCATAAAAATAGCGTGTGCGAGTCGGGATTGAGCGTATTAAATATCCAATCCTCGGTCGCGAGGTTAAACCAAGGGTTGGTCACAGCAGACTTTAAAATGCGCAGTTTCATTGTTTGTCCTTTTGGGCAGAGATTTTTAGTTTGGCTTTTATAAATCCGTACTGTCATTGTTGCCGATGCGAGATTGGAATTCAATGGGAGTGTGGTAGTGAGGATTGACGATTGAAGCTGACAACTATCAATGTACAGACTTGACCTTCTGAATAATTTCGCTTATCATCTTGTTTCAATGTACTAGAACGCAAATACATTCAATTATTTTTATCCTTAAAAAAGCTAAATAATTCGGCAAAGACAACAATATTAATACTCCATTTAAAACGATAAGGCTTAACTATGACAACGCAAAATACCGCCACTGGCTACGGTTTACATCAATCAATTTTGCCCAATGACGATGGTTTATACGGAGAGTTCGGTGGCAAAATTGCTCATCCCGAGCTGGCCAAAGCCATGGCAGAAATCGAAGTAGGCTTTCGTGAAATCATTAAAAATGACGATTTTATCGCTGAGATGAAGCGCTTGCGTGAGACCTATGTCGGTCGTCCAAGTCCTATTTATCATGCGCAGCGTTTGACCGAGCATTGCGGCGGCGCGCAGATTTATTTTAAACGTGAAGACTTAAACCATACGGGCGCGCACAAGATTAATCACTGTTTGGGTGAAGTATTATTAGCCAAGAAATTAGGCAAAACCAAAGTGATTGCCGAAACGGGCGCGGGGCAACATGGCGTAGCATTGGCAACGGCAGCGGCCTTGATGGGTATGGAGTGTGAGATTCACATGGGTGTGGTCGATATTAAAAAGGAGCATCCAAACGTCAGCCGTATGAAGATTTTGGGTGCCAATATCGTACCAGTCTCGCGCGGTGCTGGTACGCTAAAAGAAGCGGTCGATAGTGCTTTTGAGACCTATCTTAATGAGCTCGATAGCAGTATGTTTGCGATTGGCTCGGCATTGGGACCCGCGCCCTATCCTGAAATGGTCAGCTACTTTCAGTCAGTGGTCGGACATGAAGCACGGGCGCAGTTCTTAGCGACGACGGGTAAGCTGCCTAATAAGGTGGTCGCTTGTGTTGGCGGCGGCTCCAATGCCATTGGTATGTTTAGCGGCTTTTTTGATGATGCAGATGTAGAAAAAATAGGCGTGGAACCAGCAGGCGAGGGCTTGGATACCCCTAACCATGCGGCGACGATGTCACTGGGCGTGAAAGGCGAGATTCACGGTTTTAAATGCTATGTGCTGCTCGATGAAAAAGGTGAGCCAGCTCCTGTACATTCGATTGCCTCCGGTCTTGATTATCCAGGAGTTGGACCACAGCATTCGCATCTGCGAGATTTAGAGCTCGCGACCTATGAGTCAGCGACTGATGCAGAGTGTTTAGAAGCTTTTATGGCGCTATCACGCCTTGAGGGTATTATCCCTGCCTTAGAGTCGGCACATGCCATCGCTTATGCCATGAAAATAGCCAAAGATATGTCAGCGGATGAGATGATTTTGGTCAATTTGTCAGGGCGCGGTGACAAAGACATCGATTTTATTTTAGACAAGGTAAAATTATAAGAATTGGTAACAAATATAGAAAAAATAATACTTATTGAGCGTTGAACCAGTTATCATCGAGGTTTTTTTACTGTCTAATGCTCGATAGGATCATCTCATGTCTAACCGCGACCTAATTATTTTTATCACCTTATCCTTTATGTGGTCGCTGTCTTTCATTTTTTATCGTATTGGCGTGCCTGAGTTTGGCTCGTTAGCTTTTGCCAGCCTACGTGTGGTCTTGGCTGGACTGACGATGTTGGTGTTTGTAATACTAAAAAAGAAAAACAGAGTAGGCATTCGTGAAAATTGGAAAGTATTAACGTTGGTTGGGCTGTTCTCCGCAGCAGTGCCCTTTATCCTGTTTGCATTTTCAGCGCGCTCGGTAAACGCTGGCGTATTGGCAGTGCTTAATGCATCTGTGCCAATGATAAGCGGCTTTATTGCCAGTGTATTTTTTAAAGACAGACTGTCAAAAAAGCAAATTCTCGGTTTGGTGATCGGTGTGATCGGCGTGATGATTCTAATGAGCGAGAACTTATTTAGCGGGCAAGGCGCTGGGTCAGGTTCTGGCTTATTACCGATGGGCTACGCATTACTGGCCTGTGTTGGCTACGCGCTTGGGGCAAACATCACTCGAAATTACTTGGAAAATGTCTCTCCAGTAGCGATTACCGCAGGCTCGCTTATCATTGCCAGTGTGATTATGTTGCCTGTGGCGGTTTATGAGTTTCCTTATGGTAAGAGCATCAGTCTCACCGCTTGGATTTCTGTCATTTGTATCGGCGTATTTTCGACTGCCATCGCGCTGATTTTTATGAATCAGTTGATTAAAAGTATCGGTCCAGTACGAGCGACCAGTATTACTTTGGTGATTCCGATTTTTGCCATTATTTTAGGTTATCTGCTGCTTGGAGAGGCATTAGATACGCCCGCGATTATCGGCTCTATAGTGATATTATTTGGTACTTATTTGTCTTTGAATTTGTCTTTTAAAAAGATGCTAAAGTCATAAAATATTTACTGTTTTTAAATTTCATATAAAAAAACCTGTGTAAAATCAGGTTTTTTTTGGCAAAATAGCCCTTCTAAGCACTCTCTATTGTCGCCATCGGCACGCCAAATCGAAGAAAATCGCATTGCGATATACATCCAATAAAAATTTGGCGTCTTTTACCACGTAGCCATTGGGATAACGTTGCCCATAATTTTCCCAAAATACCGCCTATTCGACCAGCTCTTCAAAAGTAGTGGTAATGGGCAGCAGCGCTCCAAAAGATATCTTGATTGTCTGTTGCCATCCGCTGGATAAAGGCTTAATGAAATAATCAGCCAATCTGATTAAAGTCATTCGCTTAATATGCTAGTAAGAGGCTTTGAATAATGAGTATTATCAATACCGATATCATGCCATATTGATATTTTTGTTTGTAATTTTTCCTTGGAATTACCGTATCTACGCCCTATAAAGAACACGGCTTATGAATAGCGTGCTTAATGCGTTTTGGACGTAATATTAAGTGTGAATTATTCATCATTAACAAATTCTATAACCGTATTTTTATAACAGCAAATAAGGCTTTTTATGGCACATGATAATTTATTCGAACCCGTCAAAATGGGCACCCAAACCCTAAAAAATCGCATCATTATGGCACCTTTGACGCGCTTGCGCTCTGTCGAGCCCGGTGATGTCCCTACAGCGCTTGCTGGCGAGTATTACTCACAGCGTAGCGGTGCTGGGCTTGTCATTGCTGAAGCGACACAGGTTTCTTTTCAGGCAAAAGGCTATGCAGGCGCGCCTGGTATCCATACCGAAGATCAGACGACAGCGTGGAAAACCATTGTCGATAACGTCCATGCAAAAGGCGGCAAGATAGTAGTACAGCTCTGGCACACTGGTCTTGTAGCACACGAAAGCGTTCAGCCTGATGGTAAGGCGCCGATCTCTGCCTCCGATGTTCATGTGGGAGTACGTACTTCACTGCGCGATAGCAACAACCAAGCCATTCGAGTTGAAGCGACCACACCGCGTCCTGCGACACTGGAAGAGATAGAGCAAGTTATTGCTGATTTCGGTCTTGCGACCAAAAACGCTAAAGAGGCGGGTTTTGATGGAGTGGAAATTCATGGTGCACATGGCTATCTATTACATCAATTTTGGGCTGAGCATACCAATCAGCGTACTGATGAATATGGCGGTAGCCGTGAGAACCGTGCACGCTTGATGCTGGCTGTGATTGATGCTTGTGTCGACGCATGGGATGCGGACCATGTCGGTATTCGTATTTCACCACTTGGTACGTTTAATAATGTGGAAGCTGGATATAACGAAGATGAAAACATTTGGCTGATTGAACAAATCAATCAACGCGCTATTATGTATTTGCATTTATCTGAGCCTGATTGGGCAGGTGGAACGCCTTATAGCGATGCGTTCCGTCAGCGTGTTCGCGATGCCTTTGATCAGACAATCATTGCTGCAGGTGGGTATACAGCGGAAAAGGCTGAAAGAAACATCAAGTCAGGCTACATCGATGCCGTGGCGTTTGGCCGTGATTACATCGCCAATCCTGATTTGGCTGAGCGTATTCGTGAAGGCGCGCCGCTAAATGAGCAACATCCGCAGAGCTTCTATGGTGGCGGCACAGAAGGCTATACCGATTATCCGTTTTTAAACCAAGCATAATGGTTTGACGGTCAATAAAAAAGCCACCTTGCGATAATTCGTAAGGTGGCTTTTTATGATTTGGTCAATATGATTTAAGCTATCTCACCGCAGACAAAACCACTTGCCCACGCCCATTGGAAGTTATAACCACCGAGCCAGCCTGTGACATCCAGCACTTCACCAATAAAATACAGACCATCTTGATAATTACTTTGCATAGTCTTTGATGAGACTTCATCAGTCTTGATGCCGCCACGCGTGACTTCAGCGGTACGATAGCCTTCGGTGCCAGAAGGTTTTAGCTGCCAACCATTAAGTGTTTCACCAAGTTCAATTAAACGCTCATCTTTAATATTGGCAAGCTCTTTGTCTTTAATGTCATCCCACAGAGTCGTTTGTAGAGCCGCAAGCAATTTTTTGGGTAAGGCATTGTCTGTATAATCCGCCAATACCGTACGGATAAGCTGTCTTGGGTGTGATTTTTTATGTGCAAGCAATAGCGCGGTCATATCGATATCAGGAAGCAGATTGATACTGATGGTTTCGCCTGTCTGCCAGTAGTTAGACAGCTGCAACATGGCAGGACCAGAGAGTCCGCGATGGGTAAATAGTAGTGGCAATTTAAATGAGATGCGATCATTGCTGGCCATCACAGGGAGACTAATACCAGCAAGCGTACGAATTAGCTCGCCAGTTTTATCGGTAAACGTAAAGGGCACTAGGCTTGCATCAGTCGTGATAAGGCTATGACCAAATTGCTGTGCCAACTCATAGCCTAAACCGCTCGCCCCCATGGTTGGAATGGACAATCCACCCGTTGCCACGACCAGTGACTCACAGCGAAAGCGTGTTTGCATAGGCTTAGCGTTCTCTAGAGCCTCTTTTTTCTCTTGCTTTTCTTTTTTGCTCAGCGCTTTACTGGTTAGTAATTGAAAGTGCGACTTTTGATCGTTTTCGAGCGCTTGCACGCTGTCGACTTGAGTGTTGAGCCTGACTTGTACACCGACAGCGGCACATTCATCGAGCAGCATCGTCAAGATGTCTTGCGCCGAATCATCGCAGAATAGCTGACCATGCTCGCGCTCATGGTAGGGTATTTTATGCTGCTCAACCATACCGATAAACTCCCAACTCGGATATCGACTGAGCGCTGATTTACAAAAATGCGGGTTACTACCGATAAAATGCTCAGGCTCCACAAAGTAATTGGTAAAGTTACAGCGCCCGCCACCAGACATAAGGATTTTTTTGCCGGCTTTATTGGCGTGGTCTAGTACCAATACACGGCGACCACGGCGACCGGCGGTTAATGCGCAATATAACCCTGACGCACCAGCACCAATGATGATGACATCATAATGCGAGTATTGTGAGGCAGTACGGTGCTTGTCCATGGTCGGTAGTTCCTGATTTTAAAAGTGCAAATAAGTCTTATAGAGCCTATTGTCATATAAAGAATGGCGATATCAATTATAGCGCTTGATATCAGGTTGCTATTGTCCATGTTTTATAACAGGTTACAAGGATTAAATAGCATTGTCGCAACTGCATTTTCAAAAAAGAGCGGTAAAAAATATCTGCCATAGAATCTGCACTGTTAAACATACTGATGTGCTATGCAATTGTTGCGATTAGTGGTTGATGCCTTGCAACCATTCGGCATATTTGTCAAACTGTCTTTGAGTGTCACCATTATGGAAGATGACCCTTATTGCCTATGCCAATCTTCGCTATCAGCGATGTTTGCTACAGGTCATAATAATTAAAAAAGGATGAAGCTCATGACTCAAAAATCATTTCCCATTGCGCCTGAATTCCTCGCCGCAGCCAATATCACCGCCGAGCAGTATGCTGAACAATATAAGCAATCGATTGCATCAGCTGAAGCGACAGATGCCTTTTGGGCGGAGCGTGCTGAGCTGATTGATTGGATAAAAAAGCCCACCAAAATCAGCGACGTCAGCTACGACTTAGAAGACTTTCGCATTAAATGGTTTGAGGATGGCGAGCTGAATATTTCAGTCAACTGTCTGGATCGCCACGTCAAAAATAATCCCTATAAGCCTGCCATCATTTGGGAAGGGGATCATCCTTCCCTGCACAAAATCATATCATTTAAAGAGCTGCATGAAGCCGTTTGTCGCTTAGGTAATGCCATGCGCAAGCTTGGGGTCAAAAAGGGCGACCGCGTTACCTTATATATGCCGATGATACCAGAAGCGGTGGTTGCCATGCTGGCGTGTACGCGTATTGGTGCGGTACATTCAGTGGTATTTGGCGGTTTTTCCGCTGAGAGCTTGGGTAATCGTATCATTGATAGTCAGTCTAAGCTGGTCATTACCGCTGATGAAGGTATTCGTGGTAACAAGCGTACGCCACTCAAGGCTAATGTCGATCGCGCGCTAGATATGGATGGCACTGACAGTGTCAGTAATGTCATCGTCGTCCATCGTACAGGCAATTCAGTACCGATGAGTGGTCGCCGTGATATCTGGTATCACAGCTTGGTCGATGGTGAGTCGCAGCACTGCGAACCTGAAGTGATGAATGCAGAAGACCCGCTGTTTTTATTATATACTTCTGGTTCAACAGGCAAGCCTAAAGGCGTGTTGCACACCACAGGTGGCTATATCACTTATGCGCTGTCTACTTTTCGTGATGTTTTTGATATCAAAGATGATGACGTGTTCTGGTGTACCGCAGACGTTGGTTGGGTGACGGGTCATACCTACGCCACTTATGCACCGCTTGCTAATGGCACCACGACCGTTATGTTTGAGGGCGTGCCAGAGTATCCGACATGGGCGCGCATTGGGCATATTATCGATAAGCATCAAATCACTGTCTTGTATACTGCACCGACCGCTATCAGAGCTATGATGAAAGAGGGCGATACCTTTGTACGTGAGTCGGATCGCTCAAGTCTGCGTTTACTTGGCACAGTTGGTGAACCAATTAATCCTGAAGCGTGGGATTGGTACTATCATGTTGTCGGCGGCAGCAAGTGTCCGGTCGTCGATACTTGGTGGCAGACAGAAACGGGCGGTATCATGCTCGCGCCGATACCGGGGACGGTCGCAATGAAGCCGGGCGCGGCGATGAATCCTCTATATGGTATCGTCCCTGAAGTCATTGATACCGATGGCGTCGCGCTTGAAGGTGCAGCTGAGGGTAATTTGGTGATTAATAGTAGTTGGCCCGGTCAGATGCGTACTATTTATCAAGACCACGCACGCTTTTTAGCGACTTATTTTACCGAATATCCCGGCTATTATTTTACCGGTGATGGGGTACAGCGTGATGAAGATGGTCACTATTGGATTACTGGACGTGTCGACGATGTGCTCAATGTGTCAGGACATAGACTGGGCACAGCAGAAATTGAAAGCTCGATCGTTGCACATCCAGCGACGGCAGAGGCGGCTGTTGTAGGAATGCCACACGATATACGTGGTATGGGTATTTGCGCCTTTGTTATCTTAAAGTCGAGTGAGACGGCCACTGAAGCACTAAAATCGGAGTTAAACCGCCATGTACGCTCTGAGATTGGTCCGATTGCCAATTTAGATGCCATCTATATGGTCAATGTTTTACCTAAAACCCGCTCTGGTAAAATCATGCGCCGTATTTTGCGTAGTCTAGCGGCAGGACAGTATGTTGGATTGGGTGATTTATCTACCCTAGCTGACAGCTCAGTTATTAACGAGCTGGTCGAAGTGGTTAAAACCGAACGGGCAAAATCACATTGATTGTTCAATATCAATAAAATTTGAATAGGGTCAATGCTTAAAAATGATTGGAAGCTGAGGTAAAAAGCCATGCTATAAAAGTAGCATGGCTTTTTACCGAGATATCATGGATATAGTCGGTCCTAAATAAAAGAAATACAAGCATTATAAAGTACTACTGGGGTTAATTTTTCTTGCTTGCTGTGTCTGCGCAGACAGAGGCTGCAAATAATTAACCCTAGTAGTTCTGTACCCTTTTAAAAATGGATTAACTATATTAGTAGGCTTTAGAGGTTCAATATTTTTTAGAATAACCCCCTTACTTTCATCTGACTACTTACTATTTTGCTAAATATTTTATAAGGTTTATTGTCATTATGACTAATTCTACTTTGCATACGACTGAACAATCCATACCAAAAATTGCGATTATTGGCGGGGGTTTGACTGGCTTATTTACGGCTACGTTATTGGAGCGCATTTTTATTGAAGCAAACGGTGAATCAGTATCACCTAAAATTAATATTTTTGAGAAGTCTCGTAGCGTTGGTCGTTTAGCAACACGCTATCGCACGGACAGCGCAACGCATAAAAACTGGCAATGGGCATTTGGGGCGCAGTTTTTTACTGCCAAAAGTGCTGACTTTCAGCAGTTTATCAAACCATGGCTACAAAGTGATTTATTGCAGCCATGGTATGCCAATGTGGTGGACTTAATACCTTCTGACGATGCCGCTCAGAATGCTGACATACAAGCCAAGGAGCAATGGAGCAGTACCCAAGCGCGTTATATCAGCACGCCCAAAATGACCAGTTGGGGTCGTGCCTTGGCTGATGAACTAAAGCATACAACTATAAACTTTAAAACTCGTGTAGCGCCATTACGCAAAGAAGATTTTGTAGAACAAAATGAGGCTAATAACAAAACTGAGCTATATGATGAGAATGGCAACAGCCTTGACAGCTATGATTGGGTAATTTGTACAGCCCCCAATGGTCAAGCTGTAGAGCTGATGGCGGATAGCAATTTTAAAGAGCTTGCAAAAATTAGCGAAGCACAGATGCAGGCCTGTTATACCTTGATGCTTGGGTGGGATAAAGAGCAGCCTTTACCTGCTGCATTAAACACGTCACCCCCTTTATGGGATGTGGCTTATGTGCAGGATTCGGTGCTCGATCGTATCTTTATTGAACATCAAAAACCTGACCATGGCATTCTATTACCCAGTATCACTATTCACGCTCGCAACGATTGGTCGGAGCAGCATGTCGATGACGATATAGAAGCTGTAAAAGCAATCTTGCTACAAGCAGCAAAGCAAGCGTTGAGTTGGGATGAAGATAGTACGCCAAGCCAAATCGATTGTCATCGCTGGCGTTATGCTGCAACTCTTAAACCGCTTGATAATACAGAGTTTGGTATTTTAGTTGATGAGCCGCGTCAATGGATTGTCAGTGGCGACTGGTGTGGACAAGGTAACATCGAAAGCTGCTATCAGATGGCAAAACAAACCGTAGCAAAAATCTGCGCTGACTAAATCAGTTAAAAACGATGACTGAAAGTGTATTTTTTAAAACGGTAAACAAGCTCATAACCAACACTAAAAATTAAAACGTTTATCGCTATAAGAGGAGGTAAGAACGCTATGTCTGGATTTGATATCGATATGGAGCTAATGCAATTTCATTTTTTTCAATTAGGAATTGCCTTTATTCTTTCCTTACCGATTGCACTCAACCGCGAGATGAAAGACAACGGCGCAGGGCTTAGGACCTTTCCTTTAGTGACCATTGCTTCCTGTGCTTTTATGCTCGTTGGTATGGATATTTATGATGCGACTGGTGAGGCGAGAATCATGTATGCGATTATCACTGGCATGGGTTTTATCGGTGGCGGCGCGATATTTAAGAACGAACAAGGCTCAAAAGGCACAGCAACGGCAGCCAGCCTTTGGAATACCGGTGCTATTGGTATTTCAGTTGCTTATGGGCGTTATGAAATTGCGATTATCTTGTCTGTGGTTGGTTTTTTGATCTTGCAATTCTCTGAGCCGTTTAAGTCAAAAGAAAAGCTGTAGAAACCAATAAAAATACTGCGAGGCAATGTATAAAGGACATCCAGCGAATAAAACGACTAAATAGCGGACAAAAAAAGAGCCCACGGAGGAGATACCGTGGACTGAGGAAAACTTATCATGCGATCAAATGAAAAATCATGAGCCACAAATAAATTGATACAAATTTATTATTATTACTAGGTGTTGTTCTTATTATTTATATTTGGTTGAAAAGAGACAGTTCAAGAAACTCTTACATCTGCTTACAATTTTTAGTGTACAAGTGTATCGATATCATCGGCTCATAATAACCGACATTCAGCTATTTTCCTAAGCTTGCTTACATGTTATTACGTTTTAGACGGTATATGTATGGATGTATCTAAGCATACAATAGAATAGCGATATTTTTGCCTGGAACTAGCGATAAAAAACAGTGATAAAAATCAGCTATCACTCATTAAAATGGCTAAATACGCCACATCTAGGATAAAAATTGCTCGATTAGAAAAATATACGCTTGGCATCAACGATACCTACATAGAGGGCATGACGACTTGGCTGAAAAATGCTAAGCTATCCGTCATTATTAGGTCAATATTAAACTGGGTTTGCCATGACTGAGAGCACGCATTTGCATCCGCAGGAGCCGTCAAGTACGCAGAATAACAAAAGTATTTTTAATTTGCCCAATAACCTGACGATTGCGCGTATCTTGATGATTCCGCTATTTGTTGCGATTGCCTATTGGCCACCTGCCATGGGGATCGGCATGCCCGCAATCTCTGATAACGTGATTGCAAAGGTTGGTATGAGTGACTTTAGCGACAGTCTATTGCGTCACTTGTTATTAACAGGCGTTTTTATACTAGCAGCCATTACCGATTGGCTCGATGGCTATTTTGCCCGTAAGCTCAATGTGGTATCAGCCTTTGGTCGATTTTTAGACCCAGTCGCTGATAAGCTGATGGTAGCAGCCGCGCTCATTATCTTAGTGCAATGGCATCCCAATATCATCATGGCGATAGCAGCAATTGTGATTATCTCGCGTGAAATCGCCGTATCGGCATTGCGTGAATGGATGGCAGAACTGGGTAAAAGTACCAGTGTGGCGGTGTCTTATGTAGGTAAGCTCAAAACCACCTTTCAGATGATAGCGATTACGGTGCTTTTGTTAAATTGGGAATCGCTTGAAACCATCGGCTATGTGTTGATGGTAGCGGCAGTGATTCTAACGTTATGGTCAATGATGATTTATCTTAAAGCTGCGTGGCCGTATTTAAAGCAAAGTGGGTAAAAGGTAGTTAAATAGATAGCGGTTAAATCTTATACTTTTATCTAAAACTATAAAGCCCAGTCAATAAAAAACGCCAGTCGCATCAGCCACTGGCGTTTTTTATGATAAAAATTTTGTTTTTATCTATTTATTAGTTTAATGATAAATTATAAAGAAACGGAAAAGGTCTCGCCCATATCTTCAGCAGTTTTGCCTTCTTGTACGGCTGCCGCTGCCATCTTAAACATATTCACCACTGTACTACCGCTAAGCCAGCATTCGGCACCATGAGGAACTACTTTAATCAATTGTACGTTTTCATCTTCCTTACCATGCTCAAAAAAGGCATTGTAAACTGGCGACCAAAGCTCATCCAATTTGGCTTTGTCTGTCGGTAATTCAGCGTTAGCACTGATAGAAACAAAGTTCTTTTCATCTTGAGTGGCATAAGTCAGCCCGATTCTTGCATCATCCTGAATATCTTTGACGACATCTGATTTTTTATCGCCGATAAACCAGATCTCTTTATTATCAAGGTTGACCTCACTTGTGGTCATTGGCCACGCATGAATATCGCCTTTTTTATTGCTGGTACTCATCATGGCAAATTTCACGTCTTTGATGACGGCTTGGATTTTATCGAGATGCTCTTGGTTACTCATGGTGGATATCCTTTTTCATTATTGTAAATAAATTTTGAATTTATAGTTGTTAAAGAAATAATTATTAAGAGGTTAATGTATACAAACCGTTTATTTCATAAAAACTGGCTTTATAAAAACTAGCTGGTCAAGAACTGCTATCTAGAATAGCGATTTCTGCTGGGCTATTTATATAGGTTGCCCGTAAGGCGATGTGAGGGTTTGTAAGGATTATAAGCTTTAGGTAAAAATTGTGACGCTGTGCCGTCAGCCTTGCTGTTTTGATAGCAAATCGTCAGTATTTGCTCAATCTTTTAGCATAATATTACCGAAGCAATTGGCAATTTATCTTGGTTTTGTCCTGCTTATTACAGGGCTTCTTGTTATAATACGCGAACCATTTACTTAGCATGGCAGAGATGCCTGTTATTGCCTATATCCTATGGAATATGCCTTTATGATGACCATCGCCGGACAACCGTTTCTTACCGATTTTCAGACGCAGCAACTCATCAGTCAGTTTCAGCAAAAAACCGAGCTAAATGTCAGCCAAATTCATACTCAGCAAGTGTATGTGTTATCACGAGAACTCAAAGGTGATGAGCATAAAAAAGCGCTAGACTTACTTGCTGTCGACAGTGGCACTGTCCTTGAAGCCCCGCAAGACAATCAACTACAAGTTATCGTTGGTCCACGTTTTGGCACCATATCGCCATGGGCAAGTAAAGCGACCGATATCTTTAATAACTGTGAAATTGCCATTAATCGTGTTGAGCGCGTCATCGTTTATACGCTAACCGTTGATGGCGAAGCAGGCGAAAAACTGCCAGTAGACGCTGAGCAATTATTGTTCGACAAAATGACGCAAAGCTTAGTCTATGATTTAGATAAGGTCAGTCATCTGTTTGACGATGGACAACCAGCATCACTCAATCATATTGATGTGATTGGACAAGGTCAATCGGCGCTTGAGTCGGCAAATGAAGAATTTGGTTTTGCGTTATCGAGCGAAGATATCGACTATCTGATGAATGCTTACGTCAATGAACTCAAGCGTAATCCAACGGACGTTGAGCTGATGATGTTTGCACAGGCCAACTCAGAGCATTGCCGTCATAAAATCTTTAATGCTGAATGGACGGTTGACGGCGCAGTACAGCCAAAGTCACTGTTCCAAATGATTAAGAATACTTATAAAGCCAATCCGCAAGGCATCTTGTCTGCTTATAAAGACAACGCCGCAGTGATGGCAGGCTCTAAAGGGATGCGTTTTTACCCGATTCCTACCAATGCTATGGACGTAAATTCTGCGCATCCTTATGATTTCCATCAAGAAGAAATCGACATCTTAATGAAAGTCGAAACGCATAACCATCCAACCGCTATTGCCCCTTATGCGGGTGCAGCAACGGGTGCAGGCGGTGAGATTCGTGACGAAGGCGCAACCGGACGTGGCGGTAAACCAAAAGCAGGTTTAACAGGTTTCCATGTGTCACATTTACATATCCCAGAAATGGTTGAAAAATGGGAGCAGTCAGGTCAATTAAGTACGCAGGATTATGGTACGCCGGATCGTATGGCAACTAGTCTTGAAATTATGACGGAAGCACCATTAGGCAGTGCCAACTTCTCTAACGAATTTGGTCGCCCGAATCTTTGCGGTTATTTCCGTAGTTTCCAATTGGATACTTCAGCGGCAAAAGACGGCAGCCAAATGCGCGGCTATCATAAGCCCATCATGCTGGCAGGTGGTTACGGCAATATCAAACGCAACCTCATTGAAAAAAATGCCATTCAGCAAGGCGATTTACTGATTGTCCTTGGTGGTCCTGCGATGCAAATTGGTTTAGGCGGCGGCGCAGCATCTTCGGTCGATAGTGGCTCACTTGATGAAGGCTTGGACTTTGCTTCTGTACAGCGTGATAACGCTGAGATGGAGCGTCGCTGTCAAGAAGTGATGGATCGCTGCTGGGCGCTTGCGGGTAATGACGTTGATGCAAGTAATAATGGTAAAGATGGCAACCCAATCGTCTCATTGCATGACGTGGGTGCTGGCGGTCTGTCTAATGCGATGCCAGAATTGGTCAATGACCATGAGATGGGCGCGGTATTAAATCTACGTAAAATTCCGTCGCTAGAAGCGGGCATGTCGCCAATGGCAATCTGGTCAAATGAAGCGCAAGAGCGTTATGTGCTAGCGATTCGCCCTGAGAGCAAAGCGCAGTTCGATGCGATCTGTGCGCGTGAGCGCTGCCCGTATGCCATCTTAGGTGAAGCCACTGAAGTACGTCAGCTCGTCGTGAATGACGAATTACTGCCTGAGCAACCAGTCGATATGCCGATGCAAGTATTGCTTGGTGGTACACCACAGATGAAGCGTAGTTTTGAGCGTCAAGAAATTACCTTGCCAGCTTTAGAGTTAGGCGAAGTCAATCTGGCCGAATCAATCAAAGACGTGCTACGTCATCCAACTGTCGCTAGTAAATCATTCCTTATTAGCATTGGTGACCGCTCTATCACGGGTATGGTTGTGCGTGATCAGTATGTAGGTCGCTACCAAGTGCCCATCTCAGATTGCGCCGTTACTGCTTCAGGCCTGATTGCGTTAGATGGTCAGCCCATGAGCGGTGAAGCGATGAGCGTTGGCGAACGTACGCCTGTTGCGCTTATCAGTCCAAAAGCTTCTGCTCGTTTGGCGGTTGGTGAAGCGATTACTAACATTGCTGGCGCACGTATTACTCAGTTATCTGATATCACGATGTCGGCAAACTGGATGGCAGCGTGCGGTGATGATGCAGAAGACGCCGCATTATTTGATGCGGTCTATACCGTTGGTGAAGAACTGTGTCCTGCATTGGGTATCGCCATTCCAGTCGGTAAAGACTCGCTATCGATGCGTGCTAATTGGACGGACGAAGACGAGAACGGCAGCACAGACAAATCAGTCGTTTCGCCAATGAGCTTGGTCATTACTGCTTTTGCTCCTGTTGTTGATGTTGCAAAAACTTTAACGCCTGAGCTTATTAATGGTGATAGCGCGTTTTATCGTATTGATTTGTCTAAAGGACAATTGCGTCTCGGCGGTTCAATCCTTGCGCAAACGCTTAGCCAATTAGGTAATGACTGCCCGGATTTAGGGCAACCAAGTGACTTGGTCGACTTCTTTAACTTTATCCAAGCAGGCAACGCGCAAGGCGTCATCAGTGCTTATCACGATATCGGTGATGGCGGTCTGCTAGCAACTATCGCTGAAATGCAATTCACCAGCCGTCAAGGTATCAAGCTGTCATTGACCGATGATAATTTACTCGGTCAATTGTTCAGTGAAGAGTTGGGCGCAGTCATTCAAGTATTACCAGAAAATGTCGCTGCGTTAATGCAAATGGCAGAAGAATTTAACGTCAGCGATATGCTGAGCCTAGTCGGTCAAAGCTCAGAAGAAGACAGCTTAATCATTCAAACGCCAACACTCATGGGTGATGACACTCTACGCTTTAAGCGTTCTGAGCTACAGCAAGAATGGAGTCAGGTCAGCTATCAAATCGCCCGTCGCCGTGACAATCCAGCTTGCGTACAGCAAGAGTATGACTTGATTAGCGATGCTAGCCATCAAGGTCTAATCGCTGCACCAAACTTTGATCTCAATCAAAAAGTTGAAGAGCCATACTTAAACAGCCGTGACACTAAACCAAAAGTCGCAATCCTCCGCGAGCAAGGCGTCAACGGTCAGACGGAAATGGCAGCAGGCTTTACCCAAGCTGGCTTTGAAGCGGTCGACGTCCACATGAGTGATTTACTCAGCGGTCGTATCAATCTACGTGACTTCGATGGTCTGGTCGCTTGTGGTGGCTTTAGTTACGGTGACGTACTGGGCGCAGGCTCTGGCTGGGCAAACTCTATCTTGTTCCATGACGAATTGCGCATGCAGTTCGTACGCTTCTTTGCCCGTCCTGATACCTTCTCACTCGGTGTCTGTAACGGTTGTCAGATGATGGCGCAGTTAAAAGACCTCATCCCAGGCGCGGAAAACTTCCCACGCTTTATCGCCAATAAATCAGCTCGCTTTGAAGCGCGTACGGTCAACGTAAAAGTCGAGCGCACCAAGTCTATCCTGTTTAAAGGTATGCAAGACAGTATCTTACCAATCGCTGTCGCGCACGGTGAAGGCTATGCAACGCTGGACAACACCGAGATCGACGGTATGGCAAAACACGGTCAGCTCGCCATGCGCTTTGTCGATAGCCAAGGTCATCCAACCGAGACTTATCCGCTTAATCCAAACGGTTCGCTCGGCGGTGTCACAGGTCTGTGTAGCACTGACGGTCGCGTCACCATCATGATGCCGCACCCTGAGCGTACGCTACGTGCCTACAATCATAGCTGGAAGCCAGAAGCGTGGGACGAGGACGGCGCGTGGATGCGTATGTTCCGTAACGCCCGAGCTTGGTTGCGTTAGGATAGTTTGAATTACTGTAGATAATAAAAAAGGTGGGCGTGATGCTCACCTTTTTTGCGTTTGGAGTTTGGTATATTTTTAAAGATGAAAAATTTGACCTAATGTACTAATGTTATCTGTTAATCTAGGCAATTCAAGCCATTAATCACTAGATAAATGATTAAGTTATTTATAATTTAAGGAAATTAGTATGGCATTAACTACAGAGTCTAAAGATTTAAACCTTTCAGATGTTATCGATGGTATTTTCGATGGTGATTATCAACTGCCAGAATTTCAAAGAGACTATGTTTGGAAAGATTCCAATATTAAAAGTTTATTTGAGTCAGTGCTTTCTTCCCATCCGATAGGTACAGTTTTACTGTTAGAAATTGAAAAAGAAAACCCTTTAATGGCATGGACTAGTTTTTCTGAAATTATCCCTACTGACAACAGAACTCTTGATTATGAAGGTGGGGATAAGAATCCACCCCAATATCTGGTACTTGATGGGCAGCAAAGATTGACTTCCTTAAGTCATTTAACAAGAGGTACAAATAATCATATATGGTATCTAGACCTAAATGGTGTAAAGCAGAGATGGGAAGAAGTTGAAGCACCGTCCAATAAGGAAGAGATTAAAAACTTTATTGAACAAGAGTTAGATGTATTCGCTTTTATAAAGAAGAAGAAAAGAACTGATGATCCCTTAAAGGACTTTAGAAGTAAAGCTAAGCTTCTTCCTTTAACACTTCTAAAAGATAGAAATACTCTAACAAAAGCTATTACAGATGTAAGGGATGCTATTAGTGAAAAAATTCATGAGAAAAATTATGAGTTAAAAAATTATGAAAAATTAACTGTCAAAGAAAGTAAGGAAGAGCTAGAGGAAATTATAAAAGAAGAAGGGAAGTGGAAAACCTTCTTAGCAGAATTATTACCTTTTATTCTTGATAACTATTTTGATTTCAAGCTTCCAACAGTCGTAGTGTCTAAAAAGATGGGTATAAGTGGGGTTTGTAAAGTATTTACAAAGATAAATACTACTGGAATTCAGCTGGGTGCTTTCGACTTATTAGTTGCAGTGCTATATCCTAAAAGAATATCACTCAAACAAATGTTCGATGAAGTTATATCAAATTATCCTTTAGTTGATAGTTTAGACGGTAAGCCTAAAAGATACTTGTTACAAACTTTAGCTCTTTATAATAAAGTTTCTCCTAAAACTTCCCACCTACCAGAAAGCTTGAAAGCTGAAATGTTTGACGAAGGTTGGAATATTTGCGTTAAGAACTTGAATGAGGCATGTGAGCAATTAGACAGAAATTGTGGAAGCGCTTTAATAACAGGTAGCGAGAAATATTTAGCATATTCACCACTTTTGCCGATTATCGCAAATGTTATAAATGAGCATCCTTTAGATGTAAAAGACCATAATTTAAGACTAATGAGATTAGATAAGTTAAGAGCTTGGTATTTTGGTGCGGGTATATCTTCTCGTTATGGTGAAGGATCAGATAATAAGCAAGTGAAGGATTTGGCTGAAATGAAAAGATGGTTTTCTAGCCCTTCATTTAAAGAAGAAATGCCGACATGGTTAAACAATATTTATGGCGAAATTAATACTTCTAAAAGTGGGGCAGTAGGTAAAACAATCGTTTCACTGTATAATTTGAAACGAGCTAAAGATATATATATAGATAATTTAGAAGTTTGTGCAGAAGTCAATGGATGTGATTTACATCATATTTTTCCTAAAGCAGCCATGCGTAAAAAAGTTATGGAAGAAAATGGGATTAGAGATAAATCAATGGCTGATAAGTTTTTGAAAACACAGCATAATATTGACTCAGTGTTAAATCAGACATGGTTATTATCTTCAACTAATAGAGATATAATTAGTGATAGAATGCCTTCTGATTATATACGCGAGCTGATTCAAAAGAATGGTGGGAGTAGAAATGCTGAACAAAAAGTTCGAGACTTATTTAAACAGCACTGCATAAATGACTCAGCTTTCGATAAATTAATGAATGATGATTATTTTGGTTTCATTGATGAAAGAAAGAAGAGTGTACAGTTTGAGCTAACAACTACTTGTAAAATTCCAAACTTCTTAGAATCTGAGCCAGTCGACGATTTATTGTTTTAAATTCCGATGCATTTGAACCTTATTTATAAAGGATGGTTAGTAAATATGCTAACCATCTTTCCTTGACTGCTCCTGAGCCTCAGTAATCAACTCATGAATCTTCGCGCTTTCTTTTAGTACACAAGCTTCATACGCAGAGAGCGGCTCAGGTTCCTGCTCTTTTTCTTGCTCCTGTTTGGCTTTTTCTTCTAGATATTTCTGCAGCTCGTCTTGTTCATCTTGCTCATTGTATTGTGAGTTACTCATGGCTTAGGTCTCCTAATATTTTTATCTCTTAATAAAAGTCATCACGATCAGCATACTTCTTATTGAGCGCCTTTAAAATAGCATAAGTTTCTAAATCCAGCTCACCCGTTGGCTGCTGCGGTCTGAAATGCAATTGAAAGGCATACACGACATCACGACTGGCTTTATCCCACGCGTCTGTGTCATTGATTTGATAACCGTAATCGCGAAACGCTTGCTTAATCTCGGGTATCGTTGCCGCTGCAAACGCGTCTTGATTCATAAAGAATTGCTTATCAAATTCATCATACCAAGCGCCAATGCCGTACTCTTTATAAAGTCGCTGCCAAGGAAATTTCGCTCCGGGGTCAATCTTACGCGAGGGTGCCATATCGGCATGACCGATGATATTCTTTGCTGAGATGTTATATCTTTTTGCCAAGTCTTGCACCAGCTGCGCCACTTTCTTAATCTGTAACTCATCAAATTCTACATAGTGCTCATAAGGATGATAGTCGAGCGCGCCGTTTTTTAAGGCATCTCGATATTCAGGCTTAATGCCGCTATTGACAATCTCGATGCCGATAGAGGTATCGTTGAGTATCGTTCTACCGGCAAAGCCGCCCGCGCCAGCATGCCAAGCACGCTCACTTTCGGGTACTAGGTTATAAATCTTATTGTCGTTATTATCCAAGATCAGATAGTGGGCGCTCACATTTCCAGTGGTCAATGTTTTTATAGATCTGGCATTATCTGAGACGGTATAGTGCAGGACGATGGATTTAATCCGCTCGCTTTTGCCAGTGGCTTGATAGGTTTCGCTATCAATAACGAAGGGTTCAGTATTCGCTATTTGGGTGTTATTAGTGGTCACGCAGCCAATCAAAGGCAGCGTTAAGGCACATGCTAATGCTAAAAAGATATTTTTTGCCATGAAATGCTAATCCTTTTTAATCTTCTTAGCCAAAACCTTCTTCCAGCTCTCTTCCAAACACTCAATCGCAAGCCAAGGTTCAATAACTTCTGCGGCAAATGTCTCTTTTGAGTTTGATAATTGCCACAGTTTCTCAATTGTCGCAAAAGAATAGGGGCGTTCGATTAAATATACCGGTAAATCAGCGCTGATCATGCCATCGCGAACGACTTGAAAATACCAACCAGCGATGCCTTGTTTGCTGACCCAAGACGCGATATTTGGCACTTTAGTAAATTGTCCGATTTGGTCGTTGATTTTGTAGCAGGGGCGGCGCGGTTGGACAATGCGTAATTGCACGCTGTCGCCCCTATCCCCATCAATGATTTCATCTTGACCATACTGAAAAACGTCACCAATACAAACCGTGGTTTCCGTCATTTCTGGCAAACCATTCACTGCTTCTGTAGTGAGGTTTTCACCCAATGTGCCAACACGCACCTTCAAGCTAAACTCTGCATTAATCTTGTCATAAGTCGCCGTCGCTAGTTGATGTACCGCTTTTAGTGGGCCACCATGATGACGTCTATCGGCTTGCTCATCAGTTGTGAGACCCATAAAGTTGACAGCGACGGGCGCTTTGATTGGTGCTTTATCGATGGCGCTCATTTCTTCACGGGTAAATGGCATGGCTTTGCCAGCGCGAACGCAGGTGAGGGTAGCGATATGGAGCGGCAAGGTTTGGTTAAAGTCAGCAGTATTTTTTTGGGTAGAAGATGCTATCGTTTTTGAGTTTATAGGTTGTATGTTCATAGGTTCTAAGCTCATAGGGTTTCCTAATCTATAGGGATTTATTAGGGGAGAGGTTATATCGATATTGGTATTAATAATGCGTATTATCTTAGCTTAATCATTCCTCTAATGGTAAGAATTCAGCCGTTTAAAATTTAACCGTATTTTGAATTTTATTAGCACAGTAAATTTTAGACAAAAAAAGACCAGAATAGATATCTGGTCTTTTTCTTAAGCAGCTTTGGCAATAAATAAGATTATTTATTTTTATTGCGACGACCGGCTGTTTTCTTCTCACGCGGCACAGCAACCAGCTCAGCCAATTGTTCAGGCGATGACCATAGACCTTCTAGGTCATAGAACTCACGGGCTTGTGGCGTCATCATATGCACGACAACAGCGCCCAAATCAATCAATGTCCAGTCAGAATCGATACCGCCTTCACGACCTAGTGGCATAAAGCCACCCAGTTTGGCTTCAGCGCCGACACTGTCAGCCATTGCACGTACATGGCGCTTTGAGGTACCGTCAGCGATGATGATACGCTCCATTACGTCTGTCAATGCTGCTACATCCATTACGGTGATGTTCTTAGCTTTCATATCGTCTAGCGCGGTTTGAACAAGGGTCAAACATTCTTGTAAACGTTCGTCAGTCATGGTGTTGGTCATAAATTTTAATCTCTTGAATCGTAAATATTAAAAATAAAATGGTAAATCGTCACAATGCATTCTCTAACGAGCCAGATAGGGGCAGACGTTTTTTGAGAAAAATGATCAAAGTGGGCAAAATTAAAAGTATAAGGCGATTTTAACGGAATTGAGCAGCAGAATATAGCTGATGGGCGATAATATATTGATAAACAGCAGGATTTAGCCATTTAGCGAATGAATTGGGTGCAGTATCGCTAATGATAGCATTTATTGGCTGTAAAGATGCGATTTGCGTTTCGGCAGCGTGTTTTATATTTAGCGATTGAGATGCTTGCGGCAGTGGTTGGTAAAGTTGTTGCTGCAATTGCCGCCTTACTTGCGTGCTCGATATCGCTGCCACAGGGCGCGGGTCTATATAAATGCGACCTTGGTAAGTATTTTTCAACACACTGCTACCCGTTAAAGGTTGAATATTATGTATTAATAACTCAGTGATTGAATCGACGGTTAAAAGTTGCAGTGGCATAGGAAGTTGCGACTTTAAGGGAGTTTGCCAATCAGTTTTAAGGAGTTTTTTATTCAACTCAGGGTTTTCCTCACGATTAAACACCCATAGATTGACATAATCAGTCAGTGCTAAACCGTCTTTCCATTTATCCAAACTGCGCGCGCTGTCCATCCCCATGATAAATATCAAACTGTCATTTGGATAGCGGGCGCGTAATGTCTGTACGCTATCAATGGTATAAACGGGCGGCGCTTGCCACAGCTCAAGCTCGTTAATGTATAAGGGCGACTCTTGCGTTGCCAGCTTTAGCATCGCCAGACGATGCTTAGGATCGGTGCTATCTTCTTTAAAAGGCGAGCGCGTATTGGGCAGCAACGATACATACAGTTCGCGCTGTTGCTGCTCAGCTATTGGTAATAAACACTGATAAACGGTCATCGCCATTTGCAAATGACCATTATGTACAGGATCAAATGAGCCACCCAAATAAGCACGGATGGCAGACTTAGTATTTTGGCTTTGATAACTGTTAGAAGTATTTGACATAAATGAGTGAGTAAAAACTAATGCAGATGGGCGTTGTAGTTGATTTATTTTAAATCGACTATAGCATGTGATTATTTACTTATCCCGATTATCGATTTTATTATATTTAATTATACTGTTTAAAAGCCATAGAAAAGCCGACCATCATTATGATAATCGGCTCAATAATACGTGTTTTGAATGAAGCTTTAAATGCTTAAATAACGTCGCTATGTGCTTGAATGGCAGTGAGGGCGATGGTATAGATAATATCATCGACCAAGGCACCACGTGACAAGTCATTGACTGGTTTATTTAAGCCTTGCAACATCGGTCCAACACTGACCACATTGGCGCTACGTTGTACTGCTTTATAAGTGGTGTTTCCCGTATTGAGGTCTGGGAAAATAAAGACGTTTGCTTGTCCAGCAACAGGCGAATCCGGCGCTTTTTGCTTGCCGACGCTCATAACAGAAGCCGCGTCATATTGTAGCGGTCCGTCGACTTTTAGATTCGGCGCACGTTCACGGACGATTTGGGTCGCACGGGCGACTTTTTCGACATCAGCGCCAGTGCCTGACGAGCCCGTAGAGTAGCTAATCATTGCCACTTTTGGATCGATGCCAAAGGCAGCAGCAGACTGCGCAGACTGAATGGCAATCTCAGCCAATTCTTCTGCATTTGGATCAGGATTAATGGCGCAGTCACCGTAGACAACCACTTGCTCAGGCAACAGCATAAAGAAGACTGACGATACAAGTGAATACTCCGGTGCCGTTTTAATCAACTGAAACGCTGGGCGGACAGTATTCGCCGTGGTATGAATCGCCCCAGAGACCAGACCATCAACTTCGTCCATCTGTAGCATGGTCGTACCTAAATAAACGGTATCTTGCAGATATTCAGCAGCCACTTCTGCGCTGGTTTTACCTTTGCGACGCTCGACTACAGCGGCGATATACTTGCTCATATCTAAGCTGTCAGGGTCGATGATTTCAAGCCCTTCAGGTAATACCAAATCGCGGTTTTTGGCGACTTGTTCAACATCAGCACGCTTAGCGAGTAGCACACAGTTGGCAATACCGCGGCTTTGACAGATACAGGCGGCTTCGACCGTACGCGGCTCAGAGCCTTCTGGCAGCACGATACGTTTTTTGGCGATTTGCGCTTTTTTGACCACTTGATGACGGAAAGCAGAAGGTGACAAGCGTGGCTCATGATTTTGGCTAAAATACGCTTTAATCCAGCTAAGATCTAGATGCGCCGCGACATAGCGCGCCACTTCTTCAGCGCGTTCAGTATCATCACTTGGAATCTCAGCACTCATGTGTAATAGACTCTGTACCGTCTCAAAGCTGTCATCTTCGACACTCATCACAGGAATACCAGTTTTGAGTGCAGATTGCCAAAGCTCAGCGACGGTTGGACTAGGGACAACGCCGCCAGTCAATACCAATCCTGCTAGCGGAATACCATTGATACAGGCAAGACCCGCCGCCAATAATAAATCGTCACGGTCGCCCGGCACCACGATAAGCGTACCACGTTTGAACACTTCATCGACACGTGCAATTGAGCGTGCGGTCAAGCTGATGCGATTGATACGGCGCGATTTTGCCTCACCAACGTTGAGCCAAGTACCATCAAGTTCAGCAGCGATATCCCACGTACGCGGCACGGATAATGAGTCACTAAATGGTACGACACCAATTAAGCGGAATTGTTCGGTATTAAAGTGCGGCGATAAGCGTTGTACTTCTTGTATAAAGCCGCTATCCAAGCTCACAATCGCTTCACCAGGGGCAACGATTTGATTTTCTAAGGTGCTTTGCGTATTCGGCAAGTCATGCATACGCATCAAGATACAGCCAAGCGTACGATCACTTGCCATACCACCAAATTCACGCGCATGGACATCAAGCTTATCGGCCAAATAGGCAGGTTTACTGGTATCGGCGGTGCTAACAAAGATGATTCGGGCATCGAGTGCATGAGCAATCGCACGGTTGATCTGTGAGGCATAAGAAGTTTCAGTCGTCGGTACTAAGCCTTCGCAAATCACCACATCGTAATCATCACCAAGAGTATGGTAGTTAACAACCACTTCTTCCATCAAATCATCAAGATTGTCATCACCAATCATACGCTCAACATGTTGACGGCTGATCGATTTAGGTGGCTTTAGACCAAAGGCATGCATGGCTAATGCGCTTGAGCTGTCTAAACTGTTTTGCTTATCCAGCGTATCGTCTTGTAAAAACGGCTTCATAAAACCCGCTTTGATACCGTTATAATCAAAAGCACGAATCAAGCCTAACGCCGCTGACGTCACACCGATACCGCGGCTAATGGGTACAAGTAAAATAGTTTGCATAATGTATCCTACTGTTTATTATATTTTTAGAGAGATTGTCATCCTTGAGCGTATAAGAATCAACTTGTGATTCTTATCGCAGGCATATGAGTCTTATTGTAGACCTAGTTTTATTTTAGACCCAAGGCTGCACGAGTCTCTTGAGCGATACGGCATTCTTCATCAGTTGGGACAACCCACAGCTCAATAATGCTATCGTCAGCATGGAAACTGCCTTCATTGCCACCGACCAAGCCAGCGTTCTTATCGGCATCTATTTTGATGCCAAAATGACGCATGACTTCCAAAATACGCGTCCGCGTGGTCACAGAGTTTTCGCCGATACCACCTGTGAAGACAATACCGGTAAAGTCAGGGAGCGCGCAGCTTAAGCTGGCAAGGTATTTACCAACACGATAGCAGAACATCTCGATAGCCAGCTTCGCGTCTTCATGACCTTCATTAGCCGCTTGCTCAATGGTACGCAAGTCATTCGATAAGCCTGAAATACCAAGTAAACCACTTTCGCTATTGAGCATTTTATCGATTTCTTCTAAGCTCATACCAAGTTGGCGCTTGAGATGAATATGTAAGCTTGGGTCAACATCACCACTACGCGTACCCATCATAAGACCTTCAAGCGGGGTTAGACCCATACTGGTATCAAGGCTTTTGCCGTCGTAGACAGCCGTTGCTGAACAGCCATTGCCCAAATGCGCAGTTAACCAACCATGTGGTCCTGTTGCGCTGGTAATGTGGCTGGCGCGTTCTGATACATAAGCATGCGAGGTACCATGGAAGCCATAACGACGAATTTTGTGTTCTGAGTAGAGTGCCTTTGGTAGCGGATAGCGGAAAGCAACGGGTGGCATGGTCTGGTGGAAGGCAGTATCAAATACCACCACTTGCGGAATATCAGGATAGATTGCTTGTACAGCTTCGATACCCAGTGCGTTTGCCGGATTGTGTAATGGGGCGAGGACTTTTAGACGTTTGACTTCTGCTAACACATGCGCATCGACACGCACCGCTTCTGAGTACTCACGACCGCCATGTACCACTCGATGCCCAACAGCAATAAAGTGATACTGCTCAAGTAGCTCAAGGATTTTCTGTAAGGCAAGTTCATGACGACCACCAGCGATTGCAATTTCTAACTTTTCACCATTTAATGTGGTGTGTTTAATACGGGCAGTATCGAGACCTAAGTTTTCGGCAAGACCTGTGATACGAGTGCCTTCATCCTCACTAATTAAGGCGTATTTGATTGAAGAGGAGCCGCAGTTCAATACTAAAGTAGGATTGGTCAGGGTCGATGCTTCAGAATGTTTGTCATCAAAAGTGGTGCTTACGCCAGCGCTCATACTCTATCCTTAGATTGTCTTTTATAAAAGGTGCCGCATCTTGACGATCACCTGTTGAATAAACGAAAACCAGCGATATTGGTGCTGGCGTACGCCGAACAGCTGACATACGTAAACAATGACATCGCTGATTTTTATTGTTCTTGGGCTGGGACTGCTTTAAAGGACGTTAAAGGTTTGCATCTGTCTGTTTTTAGAAATCTGGTCTTACAAAACTTAGGTTTTCGTACTTTTAAAGGTTAATAGGACGCATGCTAGCGCCTCGTCACAGCCACAAGGGTTAAGTATAATGTACCATATTTTTGCGCGTATACCACGATAACTATAAGGCTTTAATCAGCAATCTTATAAATGCTTAATGCAAGTGTACACCGAAGGCCGCGAGTGTTTATCAGCTATAATGAGACAAAAATACACTCTATAAAAATTGTAAGTAAATTTTTCTGGGTTAATAAGCTGCAGCTTCATCCATGCTGTATCCCCTATCTATAAACGCCATATATTCATACGTTCAGTCATTTATTTGCATAAATTTATGGCTCAAACAGAAGTGGTAGGCGCACAGCTTTAACGAATAATGCTATGATTAAAAAATTGTCCTATTTCCCTATTGCAGCCTTGGTTGTTTTTTATGGATAGTTATTTTATTCATATTCTATCTAAACCGTTGCAAGCCAAAATTTTGCAAGATTACAGGTTAGCCATTCTATGTTTACTATACGCCGCACTCCTAAGATTAAAAGCGCTGACTTAAGCACTGCTTCAAGTGTAAGCGCCAGTCGCCCTGCTTTTTATAAGCTTATCGCAGCTACTCTGGTGATAGGTTCTACAGTATTGACAGGCTGCGGGCAAAAAGGCGATTTGTATCTAGTAGAATCTAGCACCCAAACAGTTGAGACTAATAATCCGGTGCTTGATAGCAGCAGTCATCCGCAAGATGCCGCCTTTGCTAAAATTGACGACAATCAAAATAGCGAGCAAAACGCAGATAATTTTCAGCTGCCTAAACCGAGCACCGATCCCAACGATTATTAATCGTTGATTATTGTTTATTAAAAGACAAACGCTCAAACGATTTTTAGCGTATCCGACAAGCTATTCACCTTAATGCCTTAAAAATTTAATACATTGATTATATTAGAGATATTTATATGAGTCAGTCAGTCACTACCCAAACTGAGCAGGGATTGTATGTGCATCCTGAAGCCTTAACCGCCCATTTGCCCGCGCTCGATTATCGAGGCGGTGCCTTGTATATGGAGCAGGTCAGTATTGCTGAAGTAGTTAAAAACTACGGTACGCCGTGTTATGTGTACTCAAAGCAAGCCATTTTAGATGTCTATCAAGCTTATACGACCAGCTTTGCCAGTCTACCGCATCAGATTTGTTATGCGGTAAAGGCAAACTCTAATTTGGCGGTACTTGGTATCTTGGCGCAAGCAGGGGCAGGGTTTGATATCGTCTCACGTGGTGAGCTCATGCGCGTATTGGCGGCAGGCGGCGAGGCTGCGCGCGTGGTATTCTCAGGCGTTGGTAAGACTTATAGTGATATCGAATATGCCCTGACGCAAGGTATTGGCTGCTTTAACGTTGAGTCAATCAGCGAGCTGACTTTGATTAATGATGTGGCACAGAAATTGGATAAACCTGCGCCAATTTCACTACGGGTTAATCCTAATGTCGACGCCAAGACCCATCCGTATATTTCAACAGGTCTAAAAGACAATAAGTTTGGTATCAGTCATGAAAATGCCGTCGCTGTCTATGAGCAAGCGGCGCAATTATCGCATATCGATATCGTCGGTATTGACTGTCATATCGGCTCGCAGTTGACTGAAGTTGCGCCATTCGTTGCGGCATTGGACAAAGTGATTGAGCTAGTACATAGCTTACGTAAAGCAGGTATTGAGCTGCGTCATATCGATTTGGGTGGTGGTCTGGGTGTGCGTTATATTGATGAGACGCCTGTTTCTATTGATGAATTTGCCAATGCGTTATTACCAAAACTTAGTGAGCTTGGCTTGACCGTATTCTTTGAGCCGGGTCGTAGTATCGTGGCAAATGCTGGGGTGTTATTGACCAAGGTTGACGTGCTCAAACCAACTGAGCATAAGAATTTTGCCATTGTTGACGCGGCAATGAACGACTTAATTCGCCCTGCTTTATATCAAGCAGAAATGGCAGTAATCCCAAACGTTTTACCTAGTAATGGTATTAATACAGAAAGTACTGAGCCATGGGATATCGTTGGTGCTATCTGTGAAACGGGTGATTTCTTAGCAAAAGATCGTTTGTTGTCGCTTTCGACAGGCGATATTCTCGCAATCACGGGTGCTGGTGCTTATGGCTTTACTATGAGTAGCAACTATAATTCACGCCCGCGAGCCAGTGAAGTCATGGTAGCTGATGATCGCCACCAGCTGATTCGCAAACGCGAAACCGTTGAAGCGCTATATGCAGACGAAGTATTGTGGCAAGGTTAACGGCTAAGCAGCATAAAGTATCTCAAAAATCTAACCCATTATCATAATGCTAGTGGGTTTTTTTATGGCAAATTTTGATCAAACACCTGAATAATAAGTGTGGAATATAACTTGGCATTTGATAACGGTGATAGTTATGATTGTAACTGACAGCGTGCTAATATAAGACATACATAAAAATAGGATAGGATATCAGGGATATGCTAATAGAATTTACTAAGATGCATGGGTTGGGCAATGACTTTATGGTCATCGATTTGGTGACTCAGCGTTTGGACTTGACCAAGGATTTGGTGCAGTTACTGGGTGATCGTCATTTAGGTATTGGTTTTGATCAGTTGCTCGTCGTTGAGCCGCCAATGCGCCCCGACGTCGATTTTAGTTACCGTATTTTTAATACTGATGGGTCAGAGGTTGAGCAATGCGGTAATGGCGCCCGCTGTTTTGCCCGTTTTGTGCAAGCGCGCAAGTTATCCTTTAAACAGCGTCTCCGTGTTGAGACGGCAAGCGGCATTATTTCGCTGACGACCGATCGTTATGGCTGGGTAGAGGTTGATATGGGCAAGCCCAAGTTTGAGCCAAGTGAGATTCCATTTACCCCAAGAGCCATCACCAAAATCCAAAATGCTTATCATCTGGACGTGAATGGTACGCCGGTGCAGCTTTATGTTGCCAATATGGGCAATCCGCATGCGGTGATAAAAGTTGACGATGTGCTTGATGCTGACGTTGAAACCTTGGGTAAAGCCATCGAATCGCATCCAGCATTTCCAGAACGTGTCAATGTCGGTTTTATGCAAATAATGAATCAGCGTCATATTCGTCTGCGAGTGTACGAGCGCGGTGTCGGTGAGACGCAAGCCTGTGGTACGGGCGCTTGTGCAGCCGTTGCCATTGGTATACGCGAAGGCTGGCTTGACGAAGGCGAAGATGTGCGTGCTCAGCTCTATGGCGGCAGCATGGTAATTAAATGGCAGCCGGGCTATTCGGTTATGATGACCGGACCAACCGCATTTGTGTATGAAGGTGTCTTTAGTCCAGATGGCTTGATGGCACAAGCCGGTATCAAGCCCAATCCAGAAAGTTAATAGTAAAACATAAGTGACAGTTATTTTTACTGGATAAGTAATGGGGTTGTTTTCAATATGGTGATGTCTTATAAAAAATCTCAAGTGACAGACGCACGATCTGATAAACAATCCGTTTCACCGTCATGGCTATCAGCAGAATTGGCAATCACCATAGAAGCGGATGCTGCGTTAAGTGAATTATTAGACCCTGTGCATCGTTGGCTAAATGTCTTATCTGTGCGCAATCACTCGCCGCATACATTGACGGCCTATTTTGCAGGCTTGAATCAACTGGCGTTATTCCTGCGAGGTAAACGCCTGACATGGACACGTTGTGATAAGCGCCAATTAGCCCAGCATATCAGCCAACGCCTTGATGAAGACAAGCTATCCCTTGCCAGCGTTCAGCAAGAGTTATCAGCTATTCGTCATTTTTATGGCTGGCTGATAGAAGAGGATTTGGCACGTATCAATCCAACTACAGGCTATCAGCTCAAGCGCAGCCCTAGACCATTACCCTCTATCGCTGATGTGGATTTATTGACGCAATTGCTCGACCAAGAAATCCCTGATACACCTGAACAAGCACGCTTGTGGCTACGTGATAAGGCGATGTTTGAATTGCTTTATAGCAGTGGTTTACGTGTCGGTGAGCTCGTCGCGTTAAATATAGCAGATGTGGACTTGGCTGATTTGCGGGTACGCGTGATCGGCAAAGGTAATAAGACACGCCTAGTACCTTTAGGAATAAAAGCGGCTGACGCCATTCGTCGTTATTTACCGCACCGCAATCTGTGGGTAGAGCAGATGGACAGTGCATTATTTATTAGTGAAAAATTGGGTACGCGTTTATCCACAAGGGCTGTGCAGCAGCGTCTCAAAGTTGCTGCTACTCGTGCTGGTATTGCTCAAAACATGTATCCGCATCTATTGCGCCATTGCTTTGCATCACATATGTTATCAGGGAGTGGCGACTTGCGCGCTGTCCAAGAGATGCTTGGGCATAGCGATATCAGTACCACGCAAATTTATACCCATGTCGATTTTGCTAAATTGACCCAAGTCTATGACCGCGCCCATCCCCGAGCCACTCACGCATCCAAAGACAGCGATTCAACCCTTTAATTTTAAAAGTGTCTTTCATCGCAAATTGCTTTGATTGAAAAAACCTTTTATCAAGACGCTTTTATAAAAATTATTTTATGCCAAACGATGACAATCAAAGATAGGCATCTTTTGTCGTCCCTGATTTTGCGCTTGTCTATCTAACGTCGCTAAGACCAAAGCATAATTTTTATGGTCTTTATTCAAAGATGGGGTCAATTCGCTATCATTGTAGCTGCTCATTACAGTTCCATCATAAGCGCTAATCGTCGTATGTCCCCACGTCTGACGTGTATGACCGTCTCTGTACGCATGCTCACCGCCTTGTGCTGCTCCAATTACCATACATTGACTGTCTAAAGCTCGTGCTTGCAGTAAGAGCGACCAATGGGCTTGTCCTGTTAGATACGTAAAAGCAGAGGGCGCACTTAATAGTTCTGCGCCTGCTTGCCGCAGACGCTGCGCCAATGCAGGAAAGCGTAGATCAAAGCAAACCATCATACCGAGCTGATAAACATCATCATTTACTTCGAGCGCTGCCACGACCGTCTGCGTACCTGGCTCAAACGTCGCCGCTTCGTTATAACTGCCTTGCTTATCGGCGACGGTCGCGGTGAATAAGTGAATCTTGTCATAGCGCGCCACTTGTGTACCATCCGGCGCAAACAATAGGCTTACTTGGCGCAATCTACCATCAGGCACAATCATGCCGTCAGGGCGATATGGGCAGGGCAGAGAGCCCGCTAGTACGTATATACCATATGTACGTGCATACTCTGCTATCGTCGCTGACAGCGCATCGAACTGCTCTGCTGTCGCAAACTGTCTACCCATGCTACAGCAGTTTTCTGGTAGTACGACAAGCTGCGCGCCTTGTGCACGAGCATCCATAATAGCGGATTTTATATCCGACAGATTGTCTTCAATGCTTTGCTGGCTATTCATTTGGATAGCAGCAACGGTCAGCTGTATGTTATTTATATGTTCATTCATAGCAGGCTTCTCAATATTGTTAATGTTATATATCTCTTATAAAACGTTTTCAGGTTTGTCATTATTAATGGTTTATTTGAACCTTACTCCGCAAATCATTCTATGCAACTATGCACAGGTATAAATTTTTATTAAAGTATTCTTTAGAAGCTACCAGAAAGCTACGGACAGAGGTTTGTCATTCACTTATCTGGCAAGGGCATAAATTATCATAGCAAAATTGTCGCAAAAAATGCTATCGTCATGTCCTGTTGAGGGTAAACCGCTCACTAATCAGCATTACAAAGACAATATTACCAAGACTGGAGTGTAATAAACTGCCCATGAGTATGTCGTTCGGATTGGCGACCACGCTAAGCACCTCACAAAAACTGACCCCGCAAATGCAGCAAGCTATTAAATTGCTGCAGCTCTCTAGTCTTGAGCTTGCGCAGGAGGTTCAAGCGAAGCTGGACAGTAATCCATTACTAGAACGCATCGAAAACGATGAAGATGAGTACGAAAGTATGGATAAAGACGTATTAGATGAGTTTGGCGAGCCACTAACGTTAGACAGTTGGAATCAGAGTACTGCTTCTGATACGTTTTCTATATCTCCTTCATCAAATAATGAAGATGGATTTGACTATGATGACAGTACTAGCGATAGCTTTACTAATGATAGTCTAGATAAATTGCAGCAAGACGGCTTTGATACGGATGCCATTGACAGTCATACGCTTGAAGACTTTGAAGGCTCAAACTATGAAAGCTCAAACTATGATAGCCCTAATGCAGATTATGACGGTTTTAACACCGCCAGTACTGGTTCAGGCAGCATATCAGCGCGTCCAGATTCTGAGGACTTTGATCGCTATGAGGGCAGTACCAATGCGACGATTCAAGACCATGTGCGTTGGCAGCTGAATTTTAAACGTCTCTCAGAGACAGATACTCTTATCGCTGAGTATTTGATGGATTCTATGGATGACATGGGTTTTGTACGGCTCGATATAGAAGAGTTGCTACAGAGCTTTGATACTATTGCAAGCTTTTATCAGTGGAATGAGCACGTTGAGCAGGATGAAGTAATGGCAGTACTGCGCATGATTCAATCCTGTGATCCACTGGGGGTCGGCGCACGAAATCTAAGTGAATGCTTAGCGATTCAGCTATCTAAGCTCGATACTGACACGCCTTATCTAAAACAAGCCCAAGCGCTCTTATCTGCCAGTGAGCATCTGGTCAGTAATAATATTAAAGCCTTAACTGAGCGCACAGGACTTGCGGCACAGGAGATTACCCCTGCGCTTACGCTGTTGCGTACTTTAAATCCTTCACCAGGATTGCTATTTCAAAGCCGCCAACCGGATTATACTCAGTCGCCCGACAGCTATGATATCCCTGATGTATTGGTGACGCCTATCCGTCGCCATGATGCTCATCAAAACACCACCACATCTACTCAAGAAGATGGCTGGCAGGTACGTCTAAACCCTGAAACCTTGCCAAAACTGCGAGTCAACCAAGAATATGCCAATCTTGTTAAGCGCGGCGATAATAGCCCTGATAATCAATATCTGCGTGAAAATCTCACCGATGCGCGCTTGTTTATTCGCAGTATCGAAGAGCGTAATCAGAACCTTTTAAAGGTCGCCACTAGCATCGTGCGCTACCAGCAATCTTTTTTGCAGTATGGCGCCACTGCTATGCAACCGCTTATTTTAAAGGTGATTGCAGACGAAGTCGATTTACATGAATCAACGGTCTCGCGCCTGACCACTAGCAAGACCATTTTGACACCGCAAGGACTGTTTTCGCTCAAGCATTTCTTTTCATCACATGTTAGCAGCAGCGATGGCGATATCTCATCAACTGCTATCAGCGCGATGATTAAGCAGCTTATCGCTGATGAAGAGCCCAAAAAGCCATTGTCTGATAGTAAGATAAAAGATTATTTGTTGGCAGAAGGTATCGATATTGCCAGAAGAACAGTCGCCAAATATCGTGAAGCAATGAATATTGGCTCATCTACACAGCGCAAACAAAAATATTAATGGTCTGAATTCAATAACTTATCTAAAGAGTCGATCAATAATCAAAATATTTTGTAGATAATATAAAAAATAAAATTTTTTGATTATATAGAAACATTAAAGAAACAACCGATTTTATTACATTTACTTACAATATAAAGCCTTGCTACTAGCAGGTTTTCATGACAAATTAGAGTCATACCAACAACAAAATCAAAGTGTCGATTTAGCAAATTTATGTAGTCAGTCATTAGGGATGAGATAAAAAAGACGATAAAAGGATACGTCGATATTTTATTAAAAGCACTGCTATTAAAGGCGTTGAGGATAAAGATACAAGATTATTTTGTGGTAAGGCAGGATGATAAGAGCAGCGATGCGACCTCATCTGTTGATTGTAAGTACTAATAAGAGGACAATAATATGAATGTTTCTATCAGTGGTCACCATATCAGTATTACCGATGCCATGGACACCGCAGTTCGCGAAAAACTTGAAAAAGTCGAGCGTCACTTTGATCAGATTCAAAGTATTCAAGTGATTCTATCGCTAGATAACAGCGGTGCTAAAAAGAGCCATAAGGCTGAAGCTATCATGCGAGTCTCGGGTAAAGAGATGTTTGTCCAAGCTCTTGATGATGATATGTATAAAGCCATAAATGAGATGGCAGACAAACTTGATAGACAAGTACGCAAGTATAAAACAAAAATGGAGAGCAAAAAAACACAGGGTGTAGGGCGTGATGCTCGCTATGAAGATTTGATGACGGCTGAAGCTGAGCCTGCAGTTTAGTGATAGCTTGCTGTGTCATAAAACTTTAATCATTATTAGCCAATAAATAAATGCGTAAATAGCAAGGTTATTAAATTGAACAGTATTCCTGAGTAATTTGAATACGTGACATGCTCAAAAATGAGCAATTTAGCAAGCCTAAGACGCTAAGTAAAAAAAAGACCTCAAACGCATAATCGTTGAGGTCTTTTTTATAATAAATTTTAAAAGGAAAGGGTTGTAAACGTTAGGTTTTACAGTGTGATTTTCTAAAATTCTATGTATCAAAAACGACTATCTATTTCAATGGTTAGAAACCTTAGCCACCGCCTACAGCCTGTACTACTTCAATAGTCATGCCTTCAACAATATGTAGCTTATCAAGCTCACTTTTAGGAATCAGTTCACCATCGACTTCTACCGCATAACGACCGTTACTAAGCCCAAGCTCATTGACAACCAATTGTACCGTTTGATGAGTCGTCTGTAACTTCTTACCATTGACACTAATATTGCTCATAAATCGTACTCCCTAATAATCCAAAATTCCTATTTAGCCTTACTATTTTCACTACTACCAACACTAACGTAGCTGAATAAAATAAGATTATTTCTTACTAAAATCAATCAATCAGCTATTTGTTAAGCGTGCTGAAGATAGCGCAAGCCATAACCAACCTGCAATCATCAGCACACCGCCAATAGGCGTAATGGCACCGAACCAACGTGGCGCGCCAAGTGTCATGGCGTATAAACTACCCGCAAAAATAATGACACCAATTTGTAATAACCATGCGGCGGTTTGGGTTGCATAGTTTAAGCGAATAAGGATACCAACAAGTAATAATCCAAGCGAATGGACAAACCAATACAAGGTTGCCGTCTGCCACCATCCTAGCTGTTGAGTGTTGACCATAGCTTTGAGACCATGCGCGCCAAACGCGCCTAAAGCAACGGCGATAGCCATATTGATCGCCGCGATACTTATCCAATTGAACATGGTTGTACTCGTATTGTTGAATAAATGCTTACTAGGCAAAGACATTTGTCTTACTGATAGGTAAATTATTGAATATCATCAGGCAAAATCACACTGTCGATGGTCATCGCTTCACGGATTTTATCCATGGCGTTTTTCTCAATTTGGCGTACGCGCTCAGCAGAGATAGAGTAGACCGCTGCCAACTCATGCAGCGTTGATTTTTGCTCAGATAACCAGCGCTGCTCGACAATATCACGTGAGCGATCATCCAAGGTTTCCATTGCAGCAATCAAGGCTGATGAATTATTCTCTTCCCAGTCAGATTCTTCGACGATTTCGGCAGGGTCAATGCCATCTTCCAAAAATAACTGCGGCGCATAACGTCCATCGTCATCGTCACTTGATTGCGCCTCAAATGACGCATCATAAGAGGTCAGGCGCGACTCCATCTCAAGCACTTGCTTACGAGTAACGTTTAAGTCATTGGCAATCGCATCGGCTTCTTCGAGGGTCAACTGATTGTTGGTCTTTTTTAAACTACGTAAGTTAAAGAACAGCTTACGATGCGCCTTGGTTGTGGCAACTTTTACAATACGCCAGTTACGGATGACAAATTCATGAATCTCTGCTTTAATCCAATGCACTGCAAATGATACTAGACGTACGCCTTTGTTAGGATCAAAACGCTTTACCGCCTTCATAAGTCCCAAATTACCTTCTTGGATCAAATCTGCTTGCGGTAATCCATAGCCTGAATAGCTGCGGGCAATATGAATGACAAAACGCAAATGCGACATGACCAGTAAACGCGCCGCTTCCACATCGCCTTCATCATAATAGCGATGGGCAAGCTCTTGCTCTTGCGTCGGAGTCAAGATAGGGATTTGGTGCACGGTATTAATATAAGCACCCAAATTCACCCCAGGTGCGGACAAATGCGTCGGCATGGCAGGTACCAAATCACGGGTACTGGTATCGCCAAGCGCGCTGGCATCATAAGGCGGACGCTCAGCTGCCGCTTTCAGTGCTGCATCGCGCGCTTCGTTTATTTCAGGAACAGCGCTGTCTTTTTTACGGTTATTTGCAGCGTTAGTAGTGGTATTAGCCATATTCTTGACCTTGGTTAAATAGATAAGCAAACAGTCAGATAAAAATCTTTATAGTTGTAATTGTAAAGGATAGCGACGCTTAGTTGCTATCAGTTTTGGTAATGATAAAGTGATATATTGTATCAACAGAATATTTAGATTGGCTAGCGCTCAGTTCTCCACTGTCTGATACGGTGGCTTGATTAATACTAAGCAATAGCGAGTTCATGGCTTTTGTTTGTAAGCTTTGCTGACAAAAAGCCATAATGTCAGCTTGAGAATTTGGGTCAGTTGCCACAACGTACAATGACTCCCCAGAGACGACACTGCGTAAAGCGACCTTAGTTTTTAACAGTGGCATCGGGCAGGCAAGTCCGCGACCATCGACCATATCTTTGATAACAAGTACTGGTTTACTCACATCTGTTTTATCATTTAAGTTGATGTCATCTGTTGGTAATAAGTCTAGGAGCTGCCTGATTGACTGCTGCTCGCTCTTAGACACAGTCTCTCCCAGACATATTGGATAAGAGGCTCGTACCATGATGGATGGACTATCAGCAGACATAAAATAAACCTTTAACGTGGCTAATATTAAACCTTGTGTTTCAGTCTAATGCTTAGCATTGCAATACTTATGGATAATATTATTTTAATACAATATGGCGATTGTGCTGCGACGCCGACGGTTTTATAAGCAACCATTATAGCAAATTGCGTGTATTCAATTGCAGTTGAATATAGTCATCATCGCGTTTGATCAATCAGAACAACTGAGTAGTATTGATCTTCATATTTTTATATTAGACTTATCTAATAGGTTCACATAACCATGTTGCGCAATAGTGACGCTCTGCGGAGTTATTAGTAGCGATAGGCAGACGGCAATTGACCTTCAATAGACAAGCTCGTATAGTCAAAGCACGTTATGATTATGCATATAGGGTACGCACTTGGATTATTCTAAAAGACAATCAATGCTTGATAAGCCGCTAATAAATGCACGGAATAAACGTGCTATAACTCACTATGCAAGCATACAGACAGGGTTATTCTCTAAGCAGGTAAACCATCATCTGTCGCGATCACTTGCGATAAAATTAGCACTGTCAACGATACTATTGGCCTGTACAAGCGCCGCCTATAGCAAAAGCCAAGCCGTGCCATTGAGCTATGATTCATGGCAAACCACTAACACAGAAGAGCTAAGTTTGCCCAGTTTACGCGGGCAAGGGCTGAGCTTTGATGAGCAATATCAAAATAAATTGCTTGGTGAATGGTCATTAAGAAACATCAATGGTCGTGTAAAAATGGAGCATGACCCTTGGATTCAAGAAACGGTCAAAGAACTAACATGGCGGCTCAATGCCCAAGCGCGCCAGCAAGCACCGCTTGGTTTGGTCATTATCGACAATCCAAGTATTAATGCATTTGCGGCACCAGGCGGCGTTATTGGTCTTAATACCGGCACTATATTGGCTGCAAACAGCATGGATGAGCTGGCAAGCGTTGTGGCTCATGAGGTCGCGCACATCAGTCAGCGCCATTATGAAAGCGGCGCTGATGAGCGTAAAAAAGCCTTGCTGATGCAAATAGGTGGCATGCTCGCCGCGATTGCTGCATCGACCGTCGATGGTGATGCGGCAGCAGCAGTCATGATGGGTAGCCAAACCGCCACTATGAATAGTAGTATGGCGTTTAGTCGTAATAATGAACGTGATGCTGATCGGGTCGGTATGCAAATCATGAACCAAGCTGGCTATGACCCACGGGCGATGCCGCGCTTCTTTGCGACCATGAATCAAAAAAGTCAGATGAATCAAATCGCCAATCAGTTTTTGCCAAGCTTTATCCGCTCTCATCCACTGAGCAATGAGCGCTTGAGCGAATCTCAAAGCCGTGCGCAGCGTTATAATACGCTGCCGTTAAATCAGCAGCAGCGCCATCAAGCTTTGTTTGATCTGCTGTATTGGCGCGTACAAAGTACCGGCAAGCATGCTTCAGAGACCGCCTTGATGACTGCGGCAAAAAACAGCGTCGGGGCAAAGCTTGCACTGATGCATTGGTATGGCGAGCAGCAGCGCTTTAAAGAGGCAAATGATTTATTTGCCGAGCTGTCTGCATTGCCGGTCGCAAAGCGCCAAGTACTCGAGCCATTATTGTCCATTACCCAAAGCCAGATTTTGACGGAACAAAATAAATGGCAACAAGCTGCTGAAATATTAGAGAGCCAGCAGCGGCTCTATCCTGAGCGCCGTGACTTACGACTTTATCTGGCAGAAGCCTTGACCAATAGTAATCAGCCAACCAAAGCCCAAGCCTTGCTCAAGCCGTTAACCGAGCAGCAACCAAGTGATCGCTATGCGTGGCAAAGTTTGCAATTGGCCAATGAAAAATTGGCAAAGACCACCAATTCTGCACCGCTAAAAAGTATTGCTACTATTAATGCACTACGCTACCGCAGTCATGACCAACTATGGAGTGGAAGCTACGAGCGCGCGCTGACTTCTTTAACGCAAGCCAAAAAATTGACAGAAAATTTGCAAAATACGGCTCAAGCCAATAGCGCTCGTCCACTACTTGCCAATATCAATGCCGAAATCAAAGCCGTAAAAACCGCCAAAGATTTTAAGCCTTAGGCGGTTCTCTGATAACTAAATGCTATAAAGCGCTATATAGAAAAAGCGTTGATTTTATCAATATACTGTAGCGATTAACCTTGTAGCGCGTCTTTGACCAGCTTTGAGATTAAGGCAGGGTCAGCACGACCCGCGGTTTTCGTTTTTAATATACCCATCACGCTACCCATATCACGCATTGACGTTGCGCCTTGCTCAGCGATTTCTGCGTTTACCAAGGCAGTAATTTCCGCATCATCCATCTGTTTTGGCATATATTCATTGATAATATCAATCTCAAACTGCTCTTTGGTCGCCAAATCATCACGACCGTTTTCGGTAAAAATAGTCAATGACTCATGACGCTGTTTGAGCTGTTTTTGTAATATTTCCAAAACTTCGGCATCATCAAGCTCTATTCGACGGTCAATCTCAATTTGTTTGATAACCGCTTGTACGTTACGCAGTACTTTGACCCGTTCAATCTCACGTGCTTTCATAGAGACTTTGATGGTGTCAGTTAGCGTCTGTTTAATTTGGCTCATTGTTGTTATTCCTTATGATTATAGGTAAAAAGTTTGTATAAAAAGTCTACTAATCAGAACAAGCTTTATAATAGAAAGTGTTAGAACCAATGATAGTAATAACAAAAATTGTAGCATAAAAAACGCCACTGATATCATCGGATAACAGTGGCGTTAGTGTAGCGCTGGTACTTAGCTAATCGAATTATCGATTAGTACATACGAGTGGTACGAATAGTTTCGCGTTGTAATTTCTTTTTATAACGCTTTACTGCAGCAGCTTTTTTGCGCTTGCGTACTTGCGTTGGTTTTTCATAAAATTCACGCTTACGTACATCTGACAATACGCCAGCTTTTTCACAAGCACGTTTAAAACGACGGATAGCGATATCAACTGGTTCGTTTTCTTTAACCTTAACTGCAGGCATGAAGACTCCTCGATTAGGATGAGATATAAGGGCATTAGTTTGGCTGTGTATTAGTATTTAGCCGTAATATCTCAAGATTACTGGCATCAGCTCAAACTAGGACAATCTTGCGCAATAGCACAAGGGCGCCTATTTTAATAAAAAATCGCAATAAAGTCAAAGGCTTTTACTTATTAATCTATAACTATCATTAAGTTGCAAACTGCTGCCAGCAATAAGGGTCGTAAGTCATTTATAGCTAAACGTTCTTTAGGAAGGATAAACGGGTTATTTACTAAATAGTATCAGTATAAATAAAAACCCTACTGTCTATAACGGTTTAGGCCAAGTTTATGCTATGATAATTTGCATAATATCAATCGTTTTATGTGCACTTTATTAAGGATGTTGGAATGAAAAAATCAGTACTCAATACGGCGCTAAGTACAGCATTTATTGTCGCTCTTGGTTTTGGTGTCAGTGCTTGTAGTAGTGAGAAAGAAGGTGAAGAGTCAGATCACATTTTAGCCGTCGATCGTGTTGATGAGGCAGCAGAGATTGCTCGCGCGAATGCACCTGCAGCAGAAAAGATGGATTTCCCAGCAACAGCGCCAATGCCAGCAGCTGATGCGACAACAGATGCGACGATGAGTACTGAAGAAGGGGCTGTCGCAGTAGAGGGAACAGCAGCTGATGCAACGGTAAGCGCCGATAGTTCTGATACCGCTGTGGCGACTGCCGATACTGCCAATAGTACTGAAGTGCCGGCGACGGATTCAGCTGAACCTGCAACCAATTAATCCTGCTTGAAGGCAGTATTCAATAATGAGCGGTGTCACTAACCATCTATAGATGAGGAAACAACCATGACTGTTAAACAAGCTGTAATAAAGAAAAAATCAGTTGTTAAGTTAGCGCTGTCTGGTCTAAGTCTTAGTGTGTTATTGACACTTAGCGCCTGTAGCGGTGGTGACAACACTCCCACTGATGAGCCTGCGGTGGTTAATGAAACCGAAGCTGTGGTTGTGGAGCCAGCAGCGCCTGCTGAAGCTGAGCCTGTCGTTGAAGTAGAAACAGTTGAGGCGTCAGAAGTAAAAGCGGAAGAAGTAAGTGCTGCCGCTGCTGAGCCTGAAGTGTTGGCTGCTGATGCAGGTGCTGCATTGTATGAAAAACAATGTAAAGTCTGTCATGAAAAAGGTTTATTAGCCGCGCCAGTATTCGGTAGTAAAGAAGCGTGGGCACCACGAATCGCAAAAGGTATCGATACACTACATATGCACTCTGCCAAGGGCTTTAACAAAATGCCTGCGCAGGCAAGCGCTGAAGTCAGTGAGGCGCAAGTTCATGCGGCTGTTGATTATATGGTTGCTGCAGCTAGCTAAATATTATTGATTGAAATTTGCTAAACTGACCGCCATTGTAAGCTTACAGTGGCGGTTTTTTATTCACGCTACAAGGCAAAATATAAAGGCACATAGATGAAAGTATTGGGTTTAGAGACCTCTTGCGATGAGACGGGTCTAGCGATTTTTGATAGCGAGCAGATAACGAGCGATAATAAAGGTCTGCTAGGGCAGGTACTGTATTCACAAATAGAGCTGCACGCCCTTTATGGCGGCGTGGTGCCTGAGCTTGCTAGTCGCGATCATATCCGTAAGTTAGTGCCTTTATTTAATGAGCTTTTGCAGCAATGCAATATCACTAAAGATGAGATTGATGCCGTCGCTTATACCAAGGGTCCGGGGCTTATCGGCGCCTTGATGACGGGTGCATTGTTTGGTCGTAGCTTGGCTTATGGGTTAGATATTCCAGCGATTGGTGTTCATCATATGGAAGGGCATCTATTGGCACCGCTGATGGGTGCGAATCCACCAGCGTTTCCGTTTGTCTCGCTACTGGTTTCTGGTGGGCATACGCTACTCATTGCTGCGCATGGTATTGGTCAATATGAAATCCTTGGCGAATCCATTGATGATGCGGCAGGTGAGTGTTTTGATAAAGCGGCGAAGATGTTGGGTTTGCCATATCCGGGTGGTCCTAATATCGCTAAATTAGCGGAAAGTGGCAATTCGGATGCCTATAGTTTACCAAGACCAATGTTACATCGTGGTTTGGATTTCTCTTTTAGCGGTATGAAAACGGCAGTGCATAATCTGATTAAAGATACCGATGGTTCAGGGGGCTCAGGAAATGGCTCTGATAGCGACCCGAAAGTTCGCGCCGATATTGCCGCCAGTTTTCAGCATGCCGTCGTTGATACCTTGGTGAAAAAATGCGTCAAAGCGCTTAAACAGGTCGAGATGAGCCGATTGGTTATTGCAGGCGGTGTCAGTGCCAATATTCATTTGCGTGAAACTCTCGAGCGAGAGCTTGCTAAGATAAATGCGACCGTACATTATGCACCTCCTGCTTTATGTACCGATAATGGTGCGATGATTGCGTATGCGGGCTACGAGCGTTTGCAAGCGGGTCAAGCAGATGATTTGGCTGTCAGCTGCGTGCCACGTTGGCCAATGACTGAGCTGCCAGCGGTTTAAATTATCGTCACTAATAAGCGAATATGTATTATAGTAACTTTCACCTGATAAGGATGATTTATGCAGTGGCTTGCGATTGGATTAGGTGCTGCCATTGGCGCTTGCCTGCGAGGGTGGTTGGCACGTTTTAATCCGCTGCATCACTGGATACCACTTGGGACGCTTGGCGCCAATGTTTTAGGTGGGCTATTGATAGGGCTGGCCTTGGTGTGGTTCGAACGTGTGGGCAGCGGTTTGTCTCCCAATATTAGACTGTTTGTAATTACTGGCTTTTTGGGTGGTTTGACGACTTTTAGTACCTTTAGCGTTGAGGTATTTACTTTTATCCATAATGGCAAACTGCTTGCGGGCTTAGGGCTGATTGGGCTACATGTGGGGCTGACGTTATTAGCAACCGCAATTGGCTTTTATTTCTTTAAGTTGATTTTATAATAATAAAAATGCAGCAATAAAAAAGAGCCATATTAATTTTTTAATACGGCTCTTTTTTTAGTGATAATTACTTCTAGACAGGTTTTACGATACCTTCTAATAAACTGGCAAACCCTTGCATATAGGCAGTCTCTTGGCTCGAGGTGCGCGTTGCCGCATAGAGCTGACAGTAGACGCCGCTACCTAATGGGCGCGAAACTACCCAACCTTTTCTCTCATATTCAGCGACAACCCAGTCGGGGAGTGCTGCTACGCCGCGTTCACTAGCAACCAACTGAATCAACATAGCGGTTAGCTCGGTGGTACGCATACTTTTAAAGCTGACTTGTGCTGGCGTCATAAAATTGGCAATAATATCAAGGCGCTTGGCCTCTACTGGATAAGCAATCAAGGTTTCCTCAACCAAATCCTCGGGGCACACAAAGCGCTGCTCCGCCAAATCGTGAGTAGGTGAAAGTACTAGACGACTTTCATATTCAAATAAGGGCTGATAACTGATACCTTCTATCGGCAAATTGCTAGTGGTAATGAGCAGGTCAATATCACCTTCCATCAATAAATGATGCGGCTCGGGCTCAAAACCAGTAGCAAAATCTAGCTCCACATCTGACCACTCACGGCGATAATGATTGAGAATCGGCATCAGCCAATCAAAGCAGCTATGACATTCAGACGCCAAGCGCAATCTGCCTGCTTGACCATGGGCTAAGCGTTTTAAGTTTGACTTGGTGCGCGTGACCTGAGGTAAAATGCTGTCAGCGAGTGCCAATACCGTCTTGCCAGCTGGCGTAAAGGTCAACGGACGCGTCCGGCGATTGACTAAACTGATATCGTAATAATTCTCTAGCTCTTTTAACTGATGGGAGACCGCAGAGGCGGTGACATGCAGCTCATCGGCGGCAGCAGCCAATGAGCCATGTGCTCGTAGCGCAGTTAGCGTATTAAGATGACGAAGCTCTAGCATAAAATGACCTAACCACTGAAGTGAAAAAGAAATAAGGTATAGCAGATAGAAGCATTACACCTGTTATACCGATAGGCGAAACTGATTAGAGCAATATTAATATCAACGTCGACGTAGCAATAACTGTGAAATCACAACCAGAATTAAGGAAGCAACCAGCAATATCGTACCAATGGCATTGACCTCGGGTTTAAGACCCACACGTACCATAGAATAAATACGTAGCGGCAATATCTCATAGCTAGGACCAGTGACAAAGGTCGATACCACCACATCATCGAGCGATAAGGTAAAAGCAAGTAGCCAACCAGCCATCACTGCCGGGAAAATCACTGGAATCAAGACCGTACGCACCATCATAGACTCGCTAGCACCCAAATCTCGCGCCGCTTCCATCAAACGCTCATCCAAACTACTTAAGCGCGCAAAGACGGTTATAACGACAAACGGCAAACAAAACGTAATGTGCGCCAATAATAGAGAGACAAAACCCAGTTGTAGCCCAATTAATAAAAACAGTGCCAGTAGCGATATTGCTAAGACAATCTCAGGCGACATCATTAGCACAAATAACAAGCCATTTAGCAGCCCTTTACCACGAAAGTCATAGCGATGTAACGCCAGTGCGGTCAGTGTACCGATGATGGTTGAGACTGTAGCGGCAACCAAACCTAATAAAATCGAATGCCAAAAAGCATCTAACATTGCCTGATTATTAAAGAGCGACTCGTACCACTTTAAACTAAAGCCGCCCCAATTATAGCCAATTTTTGACTTATTAAATGACATCACTACCAAGACGATGATAGGTAGATATAGCAAGGTATAAATCAGACCAAGGTAGCCTTTGGCGACGATATTGCCAAACCTTATGGGATTTTTGTTTTTCGGCGATTTATTATTTGTTGAGCTATTTAGTGAACTATCAGACATTAGGCCACCTCACTAAAGTCAGTCTTGCCAATACGGCGGCTACTGGCGCGATAGGCAAGCAATAATATCGCCATAGCAAGCGTCAATAGCACACTGGCGGCCGCGCCAAATGGCCAATCACGGGCATCTAAAAACTGATTCTTGATAATATTTCCAACGAGTAAGTTGCGTGAACCGCCCAAAATATCGGCAACATAAAACATACCCATTGCTGGTAATAGTACCAACAGCACCCCTGAGATAATACCAGGTGTCGTTAATGGTAGTACCACATGCCAAAAGGTTTGCGGTTTCGATGCGCCCAAATCCTGCGAGGCAAGCAGCATATCATTGCGCAAATCGCTAAAGACGGCATATAGCGGCAGCACCATAAATGGAAACAATAAATAGGTTAAACCAGCAATCACAGCGCCTTGGGTATACAAAATATCAATCGGCGCATCAATAACGCCTATGGCTAATAAGGATTTATTAATTAACCCGTTATTGGCAAATAATAATTTAAGCGCATACGTCCGTACTAAAGAGTTGGTCCAAAATGGCAATATCAGCATGAGCATTAACAAAGGCTGCCAACGTTTGCTGAAGCGTGAGACAAACCAAGCAAAAGGATAGCCGAGTAGTAAGCAGATTATCGTAGTAATGCCTGCCATCCATAATGAGTGCACGAAGACATCAAAGTACAGCGGATCAATCATACGCACGTAGCTGTCGATACTGATAGGTAAGCTGATAAAAGCCGTGCTATCACGGGTCAGAAAACTGACTGCAATGACCAATATATTGGGTAATAGCGCAAAGATAAGAAGCCAACCCCAAATCAGCCATAGCGTTGCCGTACGAAAAGGGCTTTTATTGCTGATGCCAGTATGTGCCATTAGTGGATATCCTCTTCTGGCAATACCCATTCCCAACCATCGACCCACGATACTTTTACGCCCTCATTAAGCTTATAGTCAAAACTTGGGTCATCCTCATCAAAAAATTCCGATGCTTTAATCACATGACCATTAGCCAGCTCAATAATAGAGTCTAAAGTACTGCCTTTATAATTGCTTTCGATAACGCGCCCTAATAAACCACCATGGGTGTTGTCAGTCGGATCATAAATCCGCAAATCTTCCGGACGTAGCAATAAATTGACGATATCACCGACTTGGACATCGTTGGCAAAATCGGGTCGACGCAGATTACGTAAGGTCGTCGGACCCTCTTGCGCTTGGGCTTCGCAGACCTCGACTTCAATCCGCCCATTGGTCACGCGCCCATCACGATCGGGCTGCTCAGGATAAACGCCTTTGACTTCCGCTTTAAATAAGTTGGTCTCACCGATAAATTTGGCAGTAAATAAATTGGCAGGGGTTTCATAAATTTCAATTGGCGTACCAATTTGCTGAAATCTGCCGTCTTTCATTACCGCAATGCGGTCTGACATCGACAGCGCTTCTTCTTGATCATGGGTGACAAAGACAAAGGTAATGCCAAGCTCACGTTGCAGACGTTTAAGCTCAGATTGCATTTGCAAACGCAGCTTATGGTCGAGCGCCGATAAGGGTTCATCGAGCAATAGCAGTTTAGGACGATTAATCACCGCGCGTGCAATCGCTACGCGCTGCTGCTGACCACCAGATAAATCCTGCGGGCGACGATTGGCTAAATGCTCTAGCTGCACCATCGCTAGCATCTCACTTACCCGCGTTTGAATCTCATCTTTAGGGATTTTTTTTAGCTTTAGACCATACGCCACATTTTGCGCGACAGTCATATGCGGAAATAGCGCATATTGCTGAAACACGGTATTGACCGGACGTTTATCAGCGGGCAAGCCTGCCATCTGTACGCCATCCAAATAAATCGCCCCTGCGTTTGGCTGCTCAAATCCTGCAATCAGTCGTAGTAGAGTGGTTTTACCACACCCTGAAGGACCGAGTAAGGTAATAAACTCACCATGCTTGATGTCAAGATTGATGTCTTTTAAGACCTCAGTATTATCATAGGTTTTCTTTAGACCGGTCAGTTGTAGCAATACCTTATCAGCGTTTTCTGATGCAGGAGTAGTCGGCGGCGTTAAAAGTGATTCGGTCATAATGATTCCTAGATTTCCGACATACATACTAAAGTATCAGTGGCAGTCTGAACGCTGTATACGTTAGATACGATGATTTAGTATGTTAAAGCGATGAGTTTAACGGTGATTGGTCGCAGGCTATTATAACAAACCTTCGCTACAAGTCAGCGCAAGTTCTTTACAGGTTGGTTGAGCCCTATAGTGATCTTGGAATAGCAATTAAAGATGAGTCTACACTTTGTTAAATAGACTAAGTAACCACCCTTAAATTAAATAATTTTTACCATTTTTTTGAATTTATTCCTATACAATTGGTTTGCGTATGATAAATATAGAGTGACTTATAAAAGTAAGAACTTAAGTGAGGTTTGCTTAAAGCGCCAAACGATATCGAAGACTTAGACTCTATGACAGGATAGTTATAGAGCAATTTACTATGTTAACCCGTTAAATTATCAAGGATTTCTTATGCCTAACAATACACGCCCTAAAACAGGTCAGGAAGCACTGGAGCTGCTTAAGCAAGGTAATATACGCTATGTAGACAGCTTGACCAATACCGATCCCTGTATGCAAAGGCGTCCAGAATTAATCAAAGATCAAGACCCTTTAGCGATTATTTTGGGTTGCTCGGACGCACGGGTACCGGTTGAGATCGTTTTTGATCAAGGTTTAGGCGATTTATTTGTCATACGCGTTGCAGGTAACGTGGTAGCTCCTTCACAAATTGGTTCGATCGAATTTGCTGCTGAAAAATTCAATACTAAACTGGTCGTAGTGCTTGGACATTCGCATTGCGGCGCTGTCACCGCCTGTGTTGAAACATTAATCAATCCTGAGCAAAACTACTCACCAAACCTACAATCTATCGTCGACCGTATCCGTCCAAGTGTCTATAATCTGCATGAACTTGCGACCGCTAATGGGCAAGATGTGGATGCAGACGAGCTGGTTGATCGCTCTATACGTGCAAATGTGCGTATGTCGGTCAGTCAATTAAAGCATGGCTCGCGTGCGTTAGAGGATTTAACCAGTAGTGGTCAGCTATTGATCGTTGGTGCCGAGTACGACTTAGAAACAGGTAAAGTGCGGTTTTTAGATGCTTAATAGTGTTCTATAAAGGCTATGCTAGAAAGACTAAGTGTTATAGGTATGATCATTTAATCTATTAGTGATTAAAAATATTTACATATAGGAATAATCATGAGTAATGATACTTTTAACAACGACCATTCAATACAAGAGCAACCTGAAAGCAGCGTAAAGGCTAATGGCGTACAGCCTATCTCAGCGCAGACGACAGGTTATACCTTTAACCATACGATGCTGCGTGTTAAAGATCCTGTGAAGTCTTTAGCGTTTTATACTGGTGTCTTAGGTATGACGTTACTGGCAGTCAAAAAATTCCCAGCCATGGGTTTTGATTTGTACTTTTTAGCCAAGCTGACTGAGAGTGAACGTGAAAACTTGCCGTCAGGTAATGATTTAGAGATTTTTGCCTTCCGTCAGCGTGGCATTTTGGAATTGACTCATAACTATGGTACCGAGACAAAAGCGGACTTTAGCTATCATGATGGCAATCAAGAACCACAAGGGTTTGGTCATATTTGTTTTAATGTACCTGATCTCAATGCAGCGGTAGCTTGGTTTGATGAAAACAATGTCGAATTCAAAAAACGTCCAGATGAAGGCAGCATGAAAAATATTGTCTTTATTAAAGATGTTGATGGTTATTGGATTGAAATCGTACAAGCAGACTTGATGGCTTAATTGATTCATAAGTTAAGCGAATAAAAAAGCCACCTTATTGTTTGATAGGGTGGCTTTTTATATTGCTAAAGGATTCTTATTTAGTCTTTTTCGACTTGGAAATCCGTATGGCAAGATTTACAGCTGTCGCCAACAGGTTTAAAAGCTGGCATCACATCGTCAATGCTAGTTGCTGTCTGTGCAGCAGCGCTTAGCTCAGCAGTGACCTTTTGGAAATTCTCTGCTTCAGCTTTAAAGCCATCAACATTTGACCAAACCTCTGCTTTGGCATTGCCAGCGGCGTCTTTATTATTAAAATGGCTCCAAGGATTTTTAGACTCTTCTGCTAAAAATGCCGCCTGCTCTTTGAAAACGTCAGCATCAAAAGTATCCGGCTCTTTTGCCATGCCACCCATAACCTTCATTGCATCACCGAAGTTCTTCATGATGTCCTGACGAGCTTTGACATCAGGGTCTACTGGTGTACTACAAGCCGTCAGTCCTAAAGTGGCTGCCATCAAAGTAATAGCAAAGATAGATTTTAATGATTTTTGATTCGATACCTGAGTCATGATTCGTGCTCCTTTTTACGTTGCTAATAAAAAGGTGGCGTAGCATACGCATGCTCGTCACCTGATTAAATGGCTACTATTAAAATAAATTTTATCCGATATTTTTAATATATTTTCTTTATCAACATTCGAAAATACTGTTTTTCATGATGCTTAAATTACGTACTATCCTATATTAAACAGCAAGCGGCTTAAGTAGCATAGGGCGAAACCGTGAGTTTTTGTAAAATAGATTAAATATTCTCATAAATTGGTTTTAAATAATCGCTTTCGCTAAGCTTAGTATAGTCAATCCACAATAAAACTGGAACAACCCATATCATAAAATAGTTTAGGTAGATTATTCTCCATCCAACCTTGGCGTAGAAACTTTGCTTGCGCCCATTTCTTTTCGATAGGATTTAGATCAG